>DHGC01000079.1 GCA_002402585.1 Erysipelotrichaceae bacterium UBA4808
GTGTGTTGATTTTTATGGCAGAAGGTAATGAACATATCGTCAATGCGACATCGACAGGCATCAATGAAGCCATCGCTAAATTCAATGATCACATCATTGAGAAAGTTGACAGTCAACTGATTGAAGATTGGTTCAACCACTTGAATTGGTCACAGAAAGACATCGATGATGAGTTTGAAGGCATGTTGGAAAATGATTCGCATGCAGGCTTC
This sequence comes from Erysipelotrichaceae bacterium UBA4808, assembly GCA_002402585.1. Lineage (GTDB taxonomy): Bacteria > Bacillota_I > Bacilli_A > Erysipelotrichales > Erysipelotrichaceae > UBA2212. Next base: position 213 of record DHGC01000079.1, read on the forward strand.
ACCACTGAAATTTCAGCGGATTGGGAAACCATTCCAAAGATCTATGCCAACGTGATGGAACGCGTACGAAATGAGTTCGATCGTGCCCATGATCTAACCATGTTGGGTGGACATTCATCCCACAGCTACATCAATGGAACCAACATGTACTTTGTGTATAACTACAAGATCAACTGTGAGCCTGAAGATGAAATGCGTGTCTATCATCATCCACTCCAAACCATCATTGTCGAAGAGACATTGAAGTTGGGTGGTTCGATGTGTCACCACCATGGTATCGGTAAATTCCGTAACCAATGGACCAAAGAGGAACATGGATCGGCCTACTTTATGTTGGAAAAACTTAAAGAAGCGTTTGATCCTAAAGGCATCATGAATTTTGGGACGATCTTCCCACAAGAAGAAGGCATGAAGTATATTAAGTAATTTGTATTATCATTCGCTGAATCATGCATCGTACTGATAATGCGTATTGAATAGGGGAAAGCGCAAGACTGAGTAGAGCTTTAGGCGAGTACATAATAAACAAGGAGGGCCTATGAGCCAGGAAAAATTAAGAAAATATTTTCAGTTCTTTTTGGTAGTATTAGCTGCGGGATCAATTTATCCGTTGATCTATTTGAAGGGTGGATATCAAGAAACAATCTTGCAAGTCTTCAACATGACGAATGCTCAGCTTAATTCTATGTATACAATTTTAGGATGGGTATTCGTGTTTGGATATATTCCAAGTGGAATCTTGAGTGATCGTTTCTCAGCTAAGAAACTGCTGGCAATGTCACTGTTCTTCACCGGTTTAGGTGGATTGTGGTTTGCACAAGTTCCGAATTATCAATTTGTCATGGTTATCTTTGCCGTATGGGGTTTCTTCTCCGTCTTCACATTCTGGAGTGCCCACATGAAAATCGTCAAACTCTTGGCAACCGAAAAAGAACAAGGAACCTTCTTTGGTGTCTTGGACGGTGGACGCGGTGTTGTCGAAGCATTATTGGCGAGCTTAGCATTGTTCATCTTCTCGGGTATCTTGGGAAGCAGTATTGAAGTTGTGGATAAACGTGCCGCCTTGATTGCCGTTATCTACATGTATTCCTTTGTTTTGATCATCACTTCTGTCTTGATTTGGTTCTTCGTTCAAGATGACAAAAAAGTCTTGGCGTTGGATGCGGATAAGAAAGAAGCGCTTAAATCACCTGAATTCAAATTCTCCGAATTGGGCAATTTATTCAAAAACAAAAAAGTCTATCTACTTGGCTTCATAATCTTTATGGGGTATGCAGTGTTCTGGACATACTACTACTTATCATGGTTCTTGGAAGTTTACGTTGGCATCGATCCAGTTTCAGTTGCGGGCACCATGGTTATCGTATTGTGGATGCGTCCAGTGGGCGGGTTCATTGGTGGTTACTTAGGGGATAAGATTGGTAGAACGACAGTTCAAATGATCTCATTATCCGGTGCAGCCGCATGTCTCGTCGCAATCTCCGTTATTCCTGTATTGGGCAATCAAGGGTTGTTCCAACCTCTAATCATTTTATTGGGTATCTTCCTTTATGCGATTCGTGGTACATACTGGTCTCTCTTGGGCGATCTTAAGTTGGATGCATTGATTCTAGGAACCGCAATCGGAGCGATATCTTTCATCGGTTACTTACCTGACATCATCCTTCCTGGATTCAACACCTTCTTGTGGAACACATTCGGAGATATGGGTGGATTCAATGCTTATTTCATCTCCAGTGCAATCTTAGGTATAATTGGGGTTGTCTTAGTCTTTATCTTCAGAAATATCATTAAGAAAGAAAACAAAGCAAGCTAGAAAATGAAAATCATTTGTCTCATCAAATTTGTTCCAAACATGGAAGACTTCAAATACGACTATGAACGCAATGTGCTGATCCGGGATAAAATGAATCAGATTCTTAATCCTGAAGATGCCTGTGCCGTCGCATTTGCACTGAGTGTTAAAAAAGTTGAACCCTCAACAGAAATTGAAGTTGTCTGTATGGGTCCACAAAATACCATTCCAAAATTGGAAGATCTCTTGAGACTGAATGTGAACCAGGCTACTTTGATCAGCGATCCTGCTTTCGCTGGTAGTGATACCTATGCCACAAGCAAAGTCTTGGCGCGGTATCTCGAGCAGAAACCGTATGATTTGATTTTGACGGGAACGCATACCTTGGATGGCGATACATCGCATGTTCCAGCACAAGTTGCTCAGTGGCTAAAACTGCCTCACCTTTCAAATATCATTAGAATCCAAAACGATAATATCGATTCAGGACGCTTGGAGCTCAGTGTGGACCATGAAGATAAAATCATGACCTACGCATTGAGTCTCCCAGCCGTGCTGAGTCTTCAAAAAGACTGCCCGTATAAATTGCCCTATGTGCGCTATGAAGATCTCAATAAAAAGGTCTCCGACCGACTCCATGTGGTCAATTGTTTAGATTTAGGTTTAAGTAGAGATGAAGTTGGCTTTGATGGCTCAAAAACCAAGGTCATCAAGACGTTCGTCAAGCCGATGACACGTCAAGATAAGCTAGAAGTTTTCAACGATGAAACAGGGATTCAAGTGGTCTATGACTTTCTAAAAGAGAAAGGCTATCTATCATGAAGAAGATCCTTCTTTATCTAGAAGGTAATCGAGCTCAAGAACTCAGTCTACTGGGCGCTTGTGAACGTATGGTTGAGCATCAAGACCATCGCATCACGGCTGTTGGGATTAAAGATACTCTACCTTCAGGGAATAGTCTCTATGACGAAATCATTCAAATCGATGATTCAATCAAAGCGTATGATACCCTGCAACTCTGCGAGCTTCTTGAACAGCTTCATTTAAAGCATTCCTACGATATCATTCTCTTTCCAGCAAGTCCGTTGGGACGCATCCTGGCACCCCGTCTAGCCATCGTATTGCACACTGGACTGGTAGCGGATGTGACCGACATCGTTGTGAATGGTGACGTCATCGAGATGGTTCGGCCAGCCTACAGCGGTAAACTGATGGCTCAGATCATCTCGACGAGTAAGGGTCCGCTCATGATGACCGTTCGATCCGGTGTCTTTACATCGAAGTCTACGATGTTGAAAGAGACGCAATATACGAGTTTTAATAGCGTTACACAAGGCTCAAAAATCAGTTTGCTTGAGACACATGACAAGCCAAGCTCCAAAGACATCCGAGACAGCAAAGTACTTATATCAGGGGGTGGCGGTGTGCTTGAGCACTTCGATCGTCTTCATGAATTGGCGTTCGTACTCAACGCACAAGTCTCAGCAAGTCGACGGGTTGTGGATTCAGGAGTGGTCCAACGTAAGATTCAAGTGGGTCAATCTGGAAAAACCGTTAGTCCCAAGCTCTACATCGCATTGGGTATCTCTGGTTCTGTTCAACACATTGAAGGACTAAAGAACGTGGAGACCATCATCGCCGTGAATACGAATAAACATGCGCCGATCTGTAGCTTAGCAACGATCGTTGTGGAAGGGGATGCGGTCGCATTTATCGAGAAACTCTTAAATAAGATAAAAATAACAGTTTGAATTTCAAGGAGGAAACACAATGAATATTCAAGACTTCAATATGGATTTCTTTTCTCTAAAAGGGAAAAACGCTTTGGTTACCGGTGGGAATAGTGGTTTAGGACAAGCCTTTTCCTTGTCACTTGCAAAAGCAGGTGCTAATGTCATGGCCGCAAGCATCATGGATGATGGTGGTGAAACCCGTCAACTTGTTGAAGAAACAGGTGTTCGATATCACCATGTTTTCGCAGACATCACCGCAGATGGTGAATGTAAACGTGTTGTGGATGAATGTGTCAATACTTTTGGTAGTATCGATATCTTAGTCAACTGTGCTGGTATCTGTATCAATATCGAAGATGTTACACAATTCACACGCAAAGAATGGGACAAAATGGTTTCCATCAACTTAACCGCTGCATTTGAGATGATTCACGAATCCTGCAAATACATGATCCAACAAAAGAGTGGTAAGATCATCAACATCGCTTCATTGTTTGCATTCTTAGGCGGCCAATGGTCACCTGCATATGCCGCTACAAAACATGGTATCGTTGGTTTGACCAAATCCATGTGTGATGAATTGGCTCAATTCAACATTCAAGTCAATGCCATCGCTCCAGGTTATTTCGCTACGAAGTTAACTGTCAAAACACAAAGTGATCCAGTCCGCAATGCAACCATACTTGCACACATTCCAGCAAACCGTTGGGGTTATTTAGCTGATTTGATGGGCACGTGTGTCTTCTTATCCAGTTCCGCTGCGAACTATGTTAATGGCGCAACGATTGTCGTAGATGGTGGTTACTTATTGAGATAATGATGCGTCAAGCATCATTTTTAACTGTGGAGGTTAGATATGACACAAAAATATATAATCGGTGTCGACAGTGGTTCGCAAAGTACAAAAGTATTCATCTACGATCAAGATGGTAATGTTGTTTGTGGTGCGAGTGAACCCCTAAAACCGATGATCTCACGTCAACCTGGGTATGTAGAACATCCAGATGATGACTTGTGGGATAGTTTAAAAATAGTTTTGAATAAATTGATGAAAGAATTCAAAGGCGATCCAAAAGACATCGTTGGTTTGGGCATTTGTTCCATACGTTGTTGCAGAGTGTTTATGAAAAAGGATGGCTCTTTAGCTGAGCCCATCATGAGCTGGATGGATGTCCGTGCTTATGAAACGTATATCGAAGATGAGAATGTATGTTATACCGGTTCGACATCGGGTTATCTGACCTTTAGATTAACCGGTGAGATCAAGGATACCGTCGCAAATGCGTACCAATGGCAATTCCCATCAGATATGAATACATGGGAATGGTCCCAAGACGAAGAGTATTTCAAACGCTTCAACATTCCAAGAGAAAAACTGTTCAATTTACAATTACCTGGCACAATATTAGGTACTGTAACTGAACAAGCTTCTAGAGAAACGGGTTTACCTGTCGGTCTACCGATTGTCGCAACAGCGAATGATAAAGCAGTAGAAGCACTCGGTTGTGGTTTGATTGAATCGAATGTTGGTTTGGTATCACTAGGAACCTATATCACATCAATGGTCTTTGGAGAAAAGAACATTGAAACCGCACAGAGCTTCTTTACGAATTTGTCCAATATACCCTTTAAGTATCTCTATGAAAGTGGGGGTATTCGACGCGGTATGTGGTTGATTTCTTGGTACAAGAACATCATTGGTGAAGAATATGCACGCAAAGCAACATCAGAAGGCTATGTCGTGGAAGATTATCTAGCGAAAGAAGCACAGAATATCGAACCAGGTTCGGATGGCTTACTAACCATTCCAGATTGGTTGGCGCCTGCAACACAACTCTACCGTAAGGGTGTCATCCTCGGCTTTGATGAACGTCACACCCGTGGTCATATCTATCGTTCACTACTTGAAGGCATCGCCATGACACTCAAAAACTCATACGATGCGATGTGTGATGAACTTGGCATCAAACCTGAAAAAATCATCGTATCTGGTGGTGGATCGAACAGTGATCTTTACATGCAGATGATTGCGGATATTT
>DHGC01000051.1 GCA_002402585.1 Erysipelotrichaceae bacterium UBA4808
TACGACAGCGTATACCAATGATTGGTTGAAAGAGATTGGTCATGCATGGAATCTTGCGAGTACGAATGCGGAAGCTTACTATGGTACAACCATACCTGTCATTTATTCCTCAAACTTCTATGAAAGCAAACGGGAATGGATGATACGTCGTAAAGAAATTCTACTTAAAATCTTCGCAAATCCGGATTTCGCTCAAGCCATGGTTCGTTTGACCAACAGTGCGAATGATTTGGATGTACGTAAACAACTGCATAAAATCCAGTGTCCTTGCTTGATTGTCGGATGCGAAGAAGATGCAATCACCCCCCTCAGTCACCAACGTTATCTCCATGAACAAATCAAAGGTTCGCAACTCGTTGTGGTGCCAGGAAGTGGACATGCGTCGATGTATGAAAAACCGATGTTGTTTAGCAGTTTGGTCCTCGGTTTTGTCCTTTCTGTGAACATCCCTGATGTGGTATAATGAGAGCACTAAGGTGATATTTTGAACACACTTGTAAACTTACCAAAAACAAAGCGCGGACAGGCGACACTCGATCGTATCTGTTCATCTGCGGAACAACTTTTCTTTAAAAAAGGTTATCATGCGACATCGATCAATGATATCACCTATAAGGCAAAAGTTGCGCCGGGGACTTTTTACATCTATTTTACGGATAAGGTGAGTGTCTACAAGTATCTCTTGATTTCTTACAGTCATGCGATTCGGATGAACATTGCCAAGGATGTCAAGGGGGTTCATTCGCGTAAGGAAGCTGAGCGAATTGGTTTGAAGAGTTTCTTGACATTCATCAAGGAACATCCGCATGTTTATAACATTATTTGGGAATCGCTTTATATCGATAAGAAGCTCTTTATTGAGTATTATACAGAATTTGCGCAGTATTATATTGAGCATATCCAGAGAGCTCAAGCTGAAGGTCAAATGCGGGACCATGATCCTGAAGTTGTGGCGTATCTTTTGATGGGGGTTTCGAATTTTATTGGTTTGAATTGGATCATGTTTAAAGAAACCACTGAATTTGATGATGTGGTGGATAAGGTGATCAAAGCATTGGATGAAGGATTATTCTAAAAGGTGAGTTCACCTTTTTTTCACTGTTAAATGATTTTGTATTATAATTGAGCTATGCAAAAACACTATATTTTGGCAAGCCAAAGCCCACGTCGTCGGGAACTCTTGAATTTAATGGGGATACCCTTTACGACTGTGAATCCAAATGTTGAGGAAACCATCGATCCTGATTACCCGTTAGAAACAGCCATTGAAAAATTGGCGTTGCTCAAGGCTCAAGAGGTATTGACACGGCATCCTGAGGCCAACATTATTTCAGCGGATACAATCGTCGTATGTGAGAATGAGGTTATGGGGAAACCGATTGACGAAGTGGATGCGCTGTTGATGTTAAAGAAGTTGTCTGGTCGTAAACATGAAGTGATTACGGGGGTATGTTTATTGAATCAGAATAAGTCGATTTGTTTTCATTCTAAAACATTGGTTGAGTTCTATCCGTATGATGAAGAGTTTGTAAAGGCTTATGTACATTCAAAGGTACCTATGGATAAAGCGGGAGCGTATGGAATACAGGATAAAGGTGCGTTGTTGATCAAGGGAATCGAAGGGGATTTCTATACGGTCATGGGTCTACCGATTGCGATGTTGTATCAAAATCTGGAAGATTTCAATAAAGAATAATGAAATAAATGAAGCGATTGCGTAAGCAATGGCTTTTTTATAAAAAGCAGCCAAAATTCTTGCATTATATGCTTTTTTTGAGTATTATATTTAGGCAACGCCATCATAGTTCAATGGTAAAATAGAGCAATGGTAATGCTCAGCTCCGAGTTCGATTCTCGGTGATGGCACCAGTTGAGAACAGAAACCTTCAGAAATGGAGGTTTTATTTTGATATTTTAATGTTTTAGGTTCTTAGCTTTCTTATAGGTGTTCAATTATTTCATCTGTTTGAAGTATGAAACGATGTTTTATTGTCCCTGAGTTAATTGACACAATCATGAAACGACTGAGCAATCTACCTTAGTTAAAATAGAACTTCTAGAATCAATGTTATAATGCATGAGAGGTAATTATGATTGTAAAAGCGATAATTTTGGATATTGACGGGACACTTCTGAACCATCAAAAGCTGATTACAGAACGCACGAAACACGCGTTGATGACTGCACAAGCGAAAGGTATCAAAATTGTTCTGGCATCGGGTCGACCTACGCGTGGGATGATGAAATTAGTACATGAACTAGAAATGGATAAACACCATGGTTTGGTGGTTTCGTACAATGGCGCAAGTGTCGTGGATTGTGAAACCAATGAAATCATATACAACCAAGCGATGAGCATTGACGAAGCCAAAGCGGTATTGAGACACATGAAGAACTTTGACGTCATGCCCATGTTTGGTGTTGGGGATACGATGATGGTGGATAATGTATATGGGAATGAAATCTCATGGAATGGTCGAACATGGAATGCCGTGGAGTATGAAGCACGTGGGAATAATTATCGTCTCTGTGAACCTGAACATTTATGGGATGCGGTTAAAGCGCCTGTAAATAAGATCTTGGTTGCTGGAGATCCCCAATATCTTTTGAATCACTACAAAGCGATGGCTGAGCCTTTTGTTGGTAGATTGAATTCCATGTTTACAGCGGCTTTTTATTATGAGTTCACTGCAAATGGGATTGATAAAGTAAATGCTTTGCATGAGAGTTTAGTTAAGATGGGTATTGAAGCACATGAAACCATTGCCTTTGGGGATGGACACAATGATCTTTCGATTATTAGGTTTGCGGGTTTAGGGGTTGCGATGGCGAATGCGGTGGATGACTTGAAACAAGCTGCAGATGAAGTCACCTTATCCAATGATGAGGATGGTATTGCTGTAGTTGTAGAGCGCTATCTATAACGGACGATGTCCGTTTTTAATGGGACGTTTCATTGAGACTTAAGCCTAAACTTTGTATAATGAATAAAGCGAGGAAGATAAACATGAATAAAGTAAGTTTGGTTATTTTAGCGGCAGGAATGGGTAGCCGTTATGGTGGTTTAAAACAGATTGATACCGTCGGAAACAATGGTGAAAGTATTATTGATTTTACAATTTACGATGCGATCAAAGCAGGGTTTTCGAAGGTTTATCTCATCATTCGAAAGGAACATGAGTTAGCGTTCGAACAGTCTTTGGTTCGTCATATCCGTCCCTTCGTGGAAGTAGAATATGTCTTCCAAGATAAAGACGATCTTCCTGAAGGTTTTGTATGTCCTGAAGGTCGTGAGAAGCCTTGGGGGACGACCCATGCGTTGTGGGCATGTCGTAAGCAAGTAAAAGAAGCATTCATGATTTGCAATGCGGATGATTACTATGGTAAAGATGCGTTTGCAAGTATGTTTAATTTCTTACAGACAACGGTAGATGATCAAAATTATTCAATGGTGGGGTATCGTTTGCGCAATACCTTGTCCGATTCTGGCACAGTATCCCGTGGTGTCTGTGAAATCAAGAACGATCAGTTGGACAAAATCGTTGAGATTGCGAAGATCAAACGTGAAGGCAATGATATCGTGTATCTAAATACAAGCGATGTTTGGGAAGCTCTTCCTTATGAGAGTTTAGTTTCGATGAATTTCTGGGGGTTCACACCGAATGTGTTTGCTTTAGCAGAAAAGCAATTCATTAAGTTCTTGAAGCGTGACTTGGAAAGTAATCCAATGAAGCGTGAACATGTCATTCCAACGATGGTTGGAGAGACGTTGCATCAGGATTATAAACTTCATGTCTTGGCGTCTGAGAATACGTGGTTTGGTGTGACTTATCAAGAAGATAAGCCGTATGTGGTCAAGCAATTTGAAGCATTTAAACAAGAGGGTATTTATCCGTTTAATCTATGGGAGGTAAAGGGTGAATAATTTTACATTTTATAATCCGGCACGGATTGTTTTTGGTAAAGATACCGAAACACAAGTTGGAGAACTCACAAAAGCTTTTGGTTCTAAAGTCTTGGTTCACTATGGTGGGCAATCGGCTAAGGCGAGTGGTTTATTGGATCGTGTTTTAAAATCATTGAATGATGCGGATATGACCGTTTATGAATTAGGCGGTGTCAAACCCAATCCTCGCGTAAGTTTGGTAAAAGAAGGCATTGAACTCTGTAAAAAAGAAAAGATCGATGTGATCTTGGCTGTTGGTGGTGGGAGTGTCATCGATAGCGCCAAAGGAATCGCTTTGGGTGCATTGATGGACGAGGATGTTTGGGACTATTATTTGTATGGGAAGACGGTTGAGAAGGTGCTTCCTTTGGGTGTCGTTTTAACAATTCCGGCAGCAGGCAGTGAATCTTCCACAAGCTCTGTCTTAACGGATGATGAAAGTTTGATCAAACGTGGTTTAGGTTCACCTTTATTCATTCCTAAGTTTGCGATCATCAATCCTAAACTCCATATGACGCTTCCTGCATTCCAGACAGCGTGTGGTATCGTTGATATGACAGCACATTTATTAGAACGTTACTTCACGCAAGGGGAACACAATGATTTGACGGATCGCTTGATTGAAGCCAATATCAAGGCAATCATCAATAATGCACCTATCGTTATGCAGGAACCGAAAAACTATGATGCACGCGCGGAAATCGCGTTCTGTGGCACTTTGGCTCACAATGGACTCTTCAGTGTTGGTCGTGTTGGGGATTGGGCAAGTCATTCAATTGAACATGAATTGTCCGCTAAATACGATATCGCACACGGTGCAGGCTTAGCCATGATCATTCCTTGGTGGATGCGTCATGTCTATACTGAAGGTGTTTATAAGTTTGTACAATTTGCACAACGTGTCTTCGATGTGCAAATGGATGCTCGTTATCCAGAAGCAATTGCGTTGGAAGGCATTCGTCGATTGGAAATGTTCTTCCAATCCTTAGATCTTGAGACCGATACAACGTCTTTGCCGATTGATGAAATGGTCATTGATGAGATGACCGATAAGATCTTTGTGGCGCGCACCAGTGACACGCTGGGTTTCTTTAAACCTTTGACGAAGGAAGACATCAAACAAATCTATCGCTTAGCGAACAAACAGTGAATTAAAAATTTAGTTCTAAAATAAATTGACGTTTTAGAATAAGACATCGAAAAAACATCAAAATGATATGCCACCAACAATAAGTCGCATATCATTTTTGTTATGTGAACATCGAAATTAAACAAAGGGCATGTAACCTGTATGATATAATTTCAAATATCGGATTTGGCAGCCAAACATAAAAGTCGTTAGAGAATATCATGATCAAAAACTTATGACTGATTGAGAAACTGGGGGAGAGCAGTATGATAAAACTTGGTATCGTTGGACCATCTGAAAGCGAAATAATGCCTTTTATACGTAAATTATCAAGTGTAAGTGTAACTGAATATGCAATGTTAAAATTTCATTCAGGCATTTATGAAGGAATTAGCGTGGTGTCCTTATATTCTGGTGTATGCAAAGTAAATGTGGCAATAGCCACGCAACTTTTGATTACTAGATATAATGTTACACATGTAATTCTTACCGGTGTTGCTGGCGCGATAAAGTGTAATCTAAATATTGGAGATATCATTATTGCGAGTGAAATCGCATATCATGACGTTGAACCTGAAATACTAACAGATTATCATCCTTGGATGAAAAGTAATTATTTCTTGACAGATTCAGAACTATTAAAAATGTGTGAGACCATTGCAAATTCTTCTATAAAATCTAGCAACTACTACTTTGGAAGGATTATCACAGGTGAGTCATTTATCACAGAGCATGAAAGAGATGCCCTAATTAGAAAATTTGATCCACTTTGTGTTGATATGGAAAGTGCTAGTGTTGCTCATACGTGTTTTGTGAACAGCATTCCATTCATTGTAATCCGATCGATATCTGATCATGCAGACGAGAATGGATCAAGTTTATTTGAAGATAATGTTGAGCATTCATCATTGAACGCACTGAACTTTGTTGAAGAACTTATATCGAGGTTTAAGAATTTGTGAAGTTGAAAGCATTTAGACTACTCAGTCAAAATGCTTTTTGTTTGAAAAGTAAAGCTTTATTAAGCTTGAAACAAATACTAATTCCACGTTAGTGTTTAAAAAAAAGAGCAACTTGGCTCTTAAACGAATGTTATGATCTCATTTAATTAAATAATAATTTATGAGAGATTATGATTCCATTAATCGATACTTGAAAAAACATTAAGTGTTGTTTATTGTCGTTTAATCACAACCATCATCACAACGATGAGGAGGACGAAGGCTAAGGCGGTTAATCCAACAAAAAATAGGAAGGACATTGTCATACATTTTCTCCTTTATTTGAATAAGTTCTGAATCAAGTCGATGGAATACACAATGGAGCCCAAACTTGCAAAGAGATTCGCAAGAATGACAACCAATAGAATACGGGCAACCCGGTTTCGCCAGAAACCCGAGAGCTTAAGCACATCGGTTTGAAGGTTCATGAAGTCATTAACTTGAGGTTTGTGGACCCAAGCTTCTGTAAGACCAGCGAACCAGCCTGTCGCAAGGAAGGGACTTAAAACACCGAGCGGTGCCATGATGAAAGCGGTGAGGATGCTTAAAGGGTGCCCTAGGGCAATCAGTGTGCCCAGTGCGGCTAAGCTACCATTGATTAGAATGAAGCGAAGGATGGTTGTGAATGCCATATCTGGGGCATTTAGAATCGTTAAGCCCATTAATAGAACGAGAAATGCTGGGAATAACCAAGCAAGCAAGGTGTTCTTCTTTTTTTCAGGGACTTTGAGTAAATCGTTGATCGAGTTCTCATTTGATAGATTGGCGATGATGCCAGGCACATGGGCTGCACCTACCACTGCAACAATCGTTGGTCCCTTGGCGTGGGCAAGCTTATAAGCCATGATGCGATCACGCTCGAATATCAGGGCTTCCGCAATCTGGGGAAACTGCTTACTCACTTCTTGCAAGGCAGATTGTAAAAGGTCACCATCTTTTAAACGTTCGATGTCTTCTTCTTTGACATCATTTTCAAATAAGGAGGCAAGAAGCTCCGTAAGCATCTTGATCTTTTCAAACCAGCCCAAGCCATGCCATATTCTGAGAAGGGTGGTTTGAATGTTCCTGTCGATGAGAAGTAGTTTCTTGTCATTGAGCTTGGCGTATTGAATTGCCACATTCATCTCTTCACCAAGCTTCAAATCGAGCTTCTGTGCGATTTTACGTTGGTAGGAAGATAGAATCATTTGGGCGAAGAGAAAACCGACTTTCTTCTTCTTAATGATTTGAACGATGTCCATTTTTTGCCAATCTTGAGTCTCGTTCATGGCTTTGTAGCGTTCATCATCAAGTTCAATGGCAATGGTGTCGGCTTGAGTGGTTTCAAGGGTTTCTTGAACTTCTTGGACACTTTGTTCAGAGATATGGGCGGTGCCGATCAGAATCAGGGTTTTACCATTGATTTCTAGGATTTGTTTCATTGTTTAGATGTCTTTCTAAGGGTGACCCTATGGTATTTGCTATCACATAATTGTGTTATAATTATCTCGCTGAGGAGGTCTGACATGTTTAGTTACACGACCGTACAAACCATCATCCAGATGCTTAGAATGTTTTTCGACATTCTCATCCTTTGGATATTACTCTATTATACAATCAAGATTGTGCGAAACAACTCAAGAACCGCACAAATTTTTAAAGGCATCATCTTAATTCTAATCATTCGAGCCATTGCGAACTTTTTTGGCTTTAAAGCGGTAGACTGGTTGGCAGGTGTTTTGGTCACCTATGGTTTCCTCGCGATCATCATCATTTTCCAACCGGAGATACGATCTGTCTTGGAGCGTTTGGGAAAAAGTTCCGTATTTTCGCGTTTGAACACCTTGTCCAGCAATGAACGTTTGAAATTGGTGGATGAAATCGTCACGGCAACGATGAATCTTTCGAATAATCGCATTGGGGCTTTGATCACGCTTGAACAAGGTCACTCTTTGAGTGATTTCATTAAAACAGGGACCCCCATGAACTCATTGGTCACCTCAGATTTGTTACAGACAATTTTCGTACCAACGACGCCTTTACATGATGGGGCAGTTATTATTCAGGGGGACCGTATCGCATGTGCTTCTGCGTATTTCCCTCCCACCAACTTGGAAGCGCCAAGTCGTTATGGTGCGCGTCACCGGGCTGCCATGGGCATCAGTGAGATCACAGATTCTGTGACAGTTGTGGTGTCTGAGAAATCGGGCCGCATTTCGATTGCGGAAGAAGGTAAATTGACACAGATGACGCAAGCAACATTGCGCGCTTATCTAGAAAAAGTTGTGTTACAGGATGAGTTTGACCTCAGTGATGAGAGTCTCAATAAGAAGAAGAGTGAAGAAGTGATTCCAATTGTTCCACTCAAAGAAGATGTAGTGTTAAAAGAAGATACGAAAACGGCACGCAGCGAGTTGAAATCACTCTTGAATACTTGGGTTAAGAAAAAGGAAAAACCTGTAAAGGCAGCACCTGTTGTGAAAACGGAAGAGCCTAAAGTGATTGAATCAATCATAGAAGAAGCGAAGGAAGTTGAATTACCGATTGTGGAAGTTCAGACTGAACTTCCTTTGGATGAAGCTAGTCCTTTACCAGAGACAAAAGTAAAAAAACGCTTGGTCGATCGCATTAAGAACCTAAAGCCTGTAAGAAATGAAGTTGTGAAAGAAGTTGAAGTGAAGGAAGCGGTAGAAGTCGTAGAAGATAAGAAGTTGGATTCACGTCATATTTCACTGGAATACAGTGTTTCGGATGATCATTTATTGGATGATGAAGAGGATAAGCAAGGAGGTCAAGGCGAATGAGTCAGAAGAAAAAGCCCATTGTGCAAGATCTCGATAAGTTGGAATTAGCCAAGGCGATTGCCGAACAAAGCAAGAAAGTCATTAAGACCTATAGTTCGATTGAATTCATCTTTATGCGGATTGTTCGATTCTTCAGTATGTGGATTGATCGTTTATTATTCAATCCGAAGTCTGGGAAGATTGTTAGTTTGATTTTAGCTGTAATTTTATATGTCGCAATCAACTTTAATATTGGGGAAATCATTTTTGAAACACCCATTACTTCTGGGGTTACGATTGATAATATTCCAGTGAACGTCTTGTCCAATGATGAAGTTTATGAAGTCAGTGGACTACCAAGTAATGTCAAAGCTTATGTGGTTGGGGACATGTCGGACATCACTTTGATTCGGACACAAAAGGCTTATTCGGTTGTGGCGGATCTTACGGGTTTGTTGGAAGGGACGCATGAAGTTAAATTGAGTCCTAAAGATTTCTCAACACGTGTTGAAGTCGCTTTGTCACAGTCTTCAGCTGTGGTGACGATCAAGAAGAAAGTTTCGCAACACTTTAATTTGGAATATGACTTTATCAATACCGATAAAATGAATCAAGAATATGTACTCTCCGATCCTGTTTTCAAAGATCAAGAAATCATCATTCGTGCATCACAAGATACTTTGGCACAGATTGGAATCGTTAAAGCTTTGATTGATGCGAGTGGTGTGACTGCGGATTTTGTCCAGACAGCACCCATTGTGGCTTATGACCAGGATGGGAATAAGATGAATGTGGATATCATTCCATCCAGTGTGGAAGTCAGTGTGGGTGTCAGTTCACCGAATAAAACAGTTAATATCATGGTTGTGCCAAATGGGGATATCCCAAATGGCATGGCGATTGAATCCATCGTATTGGATCAACAGAACGTGACGATTTTTGGACGTGAAACGGTTTTGCAAAATATTGAGAGCATTCAGGTTCCGATTGATGCGACAACCTTAAGTGCTAATACCAGTCTGGTTGCGGATATTCCATTACCAACTGGGGTTAAGAAGACAAGTGTCAACCGTGTCAACATGCAGGTGACCCTGGGTGTTGGGGTGAGTTCGAGAGTAGAAGATGTATTCATACAGTTTGTAAATAATGTCCAAGGTTATCGTTTTACTTTGATGGACCCAGATGATACGCAGACTGCAATTGAAATCTTTGGAACACAGAGCAATGTGGATACGATTACGGCAGATGATTTCTATGTATACTTTGATATGTCGAAGTTGGAAGAGGGTGAACAGGATGTTCAACTCTTGCTTCGTTCCTATAAACCGCTTGTCAAAGCAAGCTTAGTCAAACAAACGATAAGGATCAATGTGGTGAAATAAGATGGGGAAATATTTTGGAACAGATGGCATTCGGGGTAAGGCCAATCTAGAATTGACGGCAGAAACAGCATTTTTAATCGGTCGTGCTTTAGGGCATCTTTACCCAAGTCAAAAGATTGTGGTGGGTATGGACACACGCTTATCCAGCAGCATGCTTAAACATGCCTTGATGGCGGGGGTATGTGCCAGTGGTGCACATGTGTATGATACGGATGTCGTACCAACGCCTGCGATTGCTTATCTGACAACGCATGAGGATTTTGCGTGTGGCGTCATGATTTCAGCGAGTCACAATCCGTATTATGACAATGGCATCAAGATTTTCAATACCCATGGTGTGAAAATCGATGATGCATTGGAAGCAAAGATAGAAGCAGTCATCGATGGTGAGCAGTTGCCATATGCAATGGCGGAGCACATTGGCATTGTGCATGATTTTAGAGTGGGTTTGGATCACTATAAACAATGGTTGAGTAAGCTCTTTGATATGAATCTCAGTGGTCTCAAG
Source organism: Erysipelotrichaceae bacterium UBA4808 (assembly GCA_002402585.1). Taxonomy (GTDB): domain Bacteria; phylum Bacillota_I; class Bacilli_A; order Erysipelotrichales; family Erysipelotrichaceae; genus UBA2212. The sequence continues at coordinate 10,729 of DHGC01000051.1, forward strand.
ATTGCGATCGATGCGTCTAATGGATCTGCATCGGTTACGGCTTTAGAAGTCTTGGAGGCCTTGGGGGCAGAATGCACCATCATGCACAATGAGCCGAATGGTGTGAACATCAATGATCATTGTGGATCGACGCATCCAGAAAAACTTCAAGCTTTTGTCAAATCTCATGGTTTTGATTTAGGTTTGGCTTTTGATGGGGATGCGGATCGCTTGATTGCAGTCGATCATGAAGGTGATTTGGTGGATGGGGATAAAACCATCTACATCTGTGGTACCTATTTGAATGAAAAAGGATTGCTTAATGCGAAGAGTGTCGTGACCACTGTCATGGCAAATCTTGGTCTCTATAAAGCATTGAAAGATGCGGGCATCACCAGTGAGCAAACACAAGTAGGGGATAAATATGTTTATGAAAGAATGTTGCAAAAGGATTTGGTCTTGGGTGGCGAACAATCTGGACACATCATCTTCAAGCAACACGCGACGACAGGGGATGGTTTGTTAACAGCCTTGAAGTTGTTGGAAGTCATGCAAGCTAAGAAAGATTCACTGCGTCATTTGGGGGAACCGGTTGTCATCTTCCCGCAAGTTTTGAAAAATGTGAAAGTGAATGATAAGAAAGCGGCTTTGAGTAATCCTGTTTTGAAGGCTCGTATTGATGAGATGGAGCTTAATCTTCATGGTGAAGGAAGAATCTTAGTTAGACCTTCAGGAACCGAGCCTTTGGTTCGTGTCATGGTGGAAGCGGCTAGCATTGATAAATGTCATGCTTGTTGTGATGAATTGGTTGAAATGATTCATACCTTGAAGTTGTAAGGAGGCTCTATGAAACGTGTGATCTGTGTTGTCGAGGATGAAAAGGATTTAAATGAGTTGGTGCGGAGCTATCTTGAGAAAGAAGGTTATGAGGTTCGATCTTATTTTACGTATGAAGAAGCGGTTGTGCATGTTAGTGATGATGACGTGCATCTTTGGATCTTAGACATCATGTTGGACAATAAGAGTGGTTTTGATTTGATTGAGGATATTCGTCGTCAGTCAAAGGCTGTACCTGTCATTTTTATGTCAGCACGGGATAAGGAATTCGATCGGATCATTGGCTTGGAAAAAGGCAGTGATGATTACATCACAAAACCGTTCTCACCTAAAGAATTGGTCTTGCGTGTAAACAATATCGTTCGTCGTGTCTACAAAGATGATAATCGCATGCATGTGGATGCGTATGAAATCGATGTGGAACAACGTAAGGTTTATTGCAATAACCAAGAGATTGAGTTAACAACCAAGGAATTTGATTTATTGATGCTTTTTGTTCGAAATAAGCAGACGGCTTTCTCGCGTGGTCAGATTTTGGCACGTGTTTGGGAAACGAATTATTATGGCAGTGATCGGGTGGTGGATGACACCCTTCGTCGTTTACGTAAAAAAATGAAAGATTTGAATATTCATACCATTTATGGTTATGGATATCGTTTAGGTTAAAATGTCACGTTTTAAGAAAATGTTAAAAGGCATGTCGCTGACGCAACAATTAATGAGTGTTGTGTTGGTTTCGCTTGCCTTTTTTATTTTCTTCTTAATGGTCTTTATCTTTGGAAACATCAACAGTCTTGTTCGTGAACAACTGTATACGAACATTGACAGTACGCAATTACGTATCGTGCGCAATTTTAAAGGCTCACTGGGTGGAGATGAGCTCTTCATTGGAACGGATCCCAATGTTGTCCATATTCTTTACCCTACGGATGATTCGAAGCAGATACAGACAAATGCAAACACAAAGATTGATGAGGAGTTGGATCGTTTGTTTAGAGCGGACATCTTGAAACAAACACTCGACATTCAACGTTACGAATCGACAAAAACAAGTTTAGATATTGTCTATCAGATTCGTAAAGTGGATGATTCGACGACGATTGTCAGCTTTGTGCCGCAGAGTTATATGGATCAATTTAAACTTACTTTGGTCAATGGGGTTGTAAATATCTTATTGGTCATTGTTGGAATTTTGTTTTTATTGTTGATGTTGTGGGTGGGCTATCTGATTCACTCCTTGAAACAGATAGAAGTTTACATCAATAAGTATCGCAAAGGTCAAAAAGTGGAGTTGAAGTTGGATCGTAACGATGAAGTGGGTGAGTTGGGACGTGCCATCGTGCAGATGAATGATGAGATTAAACGCCAGGAACAACTCAAGGAAGAAATGGTTCAAAACATTTCACATGACTTGAAAACACCCATCGCCACCATCAAGTCGTATGGCGAAAGTATCAAGGATGGAATCTATCCATACGAAACTTTAGAGAAGAGTGTTGATGTCATCATTGAACATGCGAATCGCTTAGAGAAAAAGGTGCATAGTCTCTTGCTTCTTAATCGCATGGGTTATTTGATCGCGGAAGATAAGGGAAATGATAAGACCGATATGAAAGCGGTCATTGAAAAGGTCATTCTATCGTTGAAGGTGTTTAAGCCTTCCATTGAACTTAAGACGGATCTAACGTCATGCAGTTATTATGGAAGTGAAGAGCCATGGCGTGTCGTCATTGAGAATCTTTTAGATAATGCGTTGCGTTATGCAAAATCAGAAATCACCATTGATTTAAAACCCGATTATTGTATCATTTACAATGATGGTATCAATATTCCTGAAGAAAGAATTGAACAGCTTTTCAGACCTTATGAAAAAGGGCAGGGAGGTCAGTTTGGTTTGGGATTGGCAATTGTCAAGCGTGTACTGACGGCGTATCATTATACGATCCGGATCAAGAATTTAAGTTATGGTGTTCAGTTCATCATAGAAAAAGAAAAGTCGAATGTTAAAGTGAAAGATGAGTACATTTAATGCCATTTAAAGATGTTCTTCAAATAAAATCCTATTATATCCAACAAGGCGAAGGTCAAGATGTATTATGCTTGGTCGGCTGGGGTCAGGATAGTCAAATGTTTCAACCCACCGCAGATTTTTTAGCGGCTCGTCTTCGTGTTACCATTGTGGATTACCCTGGTTTCGGGCAAAGCGAAACCATGCATGAAGCTTGGGATGTGGATGCTTATGTACAGTGGTTGGATGCACTCTTAAAAGTTCTGAATGTCAAAAATCCAATTATCATCGCACACTCGTTTGGAGCTCGTTTGGCGATCAAGTATCAATTGACGCGACCTGTTCGTAAGTTGATTTTGACCGGTGCTGCAGGGATACGTCCAAAACGTAGTTTGGATACGATACTGAGAATCTATAGTTTCAAGGTATTGAAACAGATCTTTAAGTTACCGTTCTTGGTCAAATACCAAGAGCCACTTCGTAAGCTTTTTGGAAGTGAGGATTACAAGGCGATCAGTGGGGTCTTGCGCGCAAGTTTCGTTAAGATCGTCAATGAAGATTTGACACCATATCTTAAACATATTGAAGTTCCTACTTTGCTTGTTTGGGGTGATCAAGATGATGAGACACCTTTATGGATGGGTAAAAAGATGGAAAAAGAGATTAAAGATGCAGGATTGGTTGTTTTTGAAAACGATGGACATTATGCTTATTGGAATCAATTGAATCGATTCCATGCGATTATTCAAGTTTTCTTAGAAGAGGACGCAAGCCATGTTTGATTTCATTTTGTTTATCAATCGGTTTCTGATGTTTATTGCGTTGTTCGTTTTCTTGTGGATTCCTCTAAAACAGAGTTTGCACATGTTTCAACAAAACCGTTATGAACTGAGACGTTATGGCCCTTGGTTGAAGGATCGTTTGAAGTTTGACTTGAAACGTGAGTTGCGATGGGCAATGATCGTCGTCATGTATGTTTTGATTTCCTTAGCGAGTTATTTCATTCCTGTTTTGGGTTCTACACTATGGCTCGTTTTCACACTGATTTTGGCGTATTTTGCGATTCAAAGTGATAAGCAACAGAAGTTCATCAAGGAACTTCACTATACCAGCCGTGTCAAACGTCAAATGGTGGTCATGTTTGTCTTGATTGGATTAATAATCTTAGGTTTATATCAACTACAGTGGTTTTTGATCAGTCTACTGACACCAATCATGGTGTTATTGGTGTGGTTGATGATTTATGTCATGGCCATTCTAACGCTTCCTTTTGAAACCTTGGTCAAGCACTATTACATTCATAAGGCCAAGCAAGCTTTGGATGCTCATCCTCGTCTGATCAAGATTGGAATCACAGGTAGTTATGGTAAGACTTCCAGTAAAAACATTCTCAATGAGATTCTATCTGAAAAGTATTATGTATTGAGCACACCTGCTTCGTTCAATACACCGATGGGCTTGACCATCACCATTCGTGAACAACTTAAAGCGATTCATCAAGTGTTCATAGCGGAAATGGGTGCGGATAAGGTGGGTGAAATCAATTTCTTGAGTAAGTTCATTCGTCCGCATTATGCAATTGTAACGGCAATTGGGCCTCAACATTTAAACACCTTTAAGACCTTGGAAAACATTCAGCGTGAGAAGATGCGTTTGATTGAGAATCTACCGGTCAATGGTGTAGGTGTGATTAATTATGATTATGCGACGATTCGTGATTATCGTGTAAAAAACAATTGTAAGATCGTGACTTATGCCTTGGATCATGAAGCGGATTTCAATGCAGTAAACATTAAGTATTCACAAGAAGGTTCAACCTTTGATGTGGTTTGCTTAGAAGGAACCTATGCCTTTGAGACGCGCTTGTTGGGGAAACACAACATTGGTAATATCCTTGCGGGGATTGCGTTGGGACGTCAACTCGGTTTGGATTGGGTTAACTTGCAGAAAGCAGTCATGGGTGTGAATTATGTTGAGCATCGTTTACAACTTAAAAAAATAAATGGTTTCAACTATATTGATAACGCCTTCAATTCAAATCCTGAAGGGGCTAAAATGTCCTTGGAAGTGATGAAGATGATGCCAAATCATCGCTATATCATCACACCTGGAATGATTGACTTGGGACATGAGCAGGATGCTTATAATAAGGCATTTGGTCAACAGATGTTAGCTTGTGTGGATACGGTCATCCTCGTGGGTAAGAAACAGACGCAAGCTATTTATGAAGGTTTGGTGGAGTCTGGCTTTGATTTAAAAGAAGTCTTGATTGTGAATACGGTAAAAGAAGCTTTTGCGTTTATCGAAGCGAATGCATCACGTGATGATATGATCCTTTTGGAAAATGATTTACCCGATGCCTTCAATCGTTAGGAGAATGTTATGGAGTGGAATCATTTTCTCAGTAAATTATTGGCGTTGAGTAAAGTGGGTCTGAAGTTTTCTAAGGACCCGTATGCACTTGAAAATTATCAAGAACTTCATGATTTGGTTATCTTACAAAGTGAAGAAGTCGATCAGAAGATTGATTCCATCAAGCTTTATCCTAAAGATGCGTATCCGACTCCAAATGTCTCTGTTCGTGTCATCATCTTCAACGATAAACATGAATTATTGATGGTGAAAGAACGATCGGATGAGAAGTATGCGGTACCGGGTGGTTGGTGTGATGTCTTTGAATCTGCACGTGAGAATGCGATCAAAGAAGTCAAACAAGAGACCAATTTGGATGTATCCTTGGTTCGCCTATTGGGTGTCTTACAACGTGATTTGTATAAGCCGAAGCCCAGTATGGTTTCGGAATATGTCCTCTATTTTCTAGCGAGGGTTGAAGGTGGCGTCTTAGCCTACAATCATGAATTGATGGATATCGGTTATTTTGCTTTAGATGCTTTGCCCCCCTTGTCGTTCAAATCTACGGAAATCGAATTGAGACGGATGTTGGATGTGGCAATCAATGGGAAAGATGTCGATTTTGACTAAGGAACTGAACATATGAAACTAAATGTAGGTGTGTTATTTGGAGGGAATTCAGTTGAACATGAGGTCAGTATCATCTCTGCTTCGCAGGCGATGGCGGCTTTTGACCATGAGCGTTATCATGTCGTTCCCTTGTATTTATCGAAAGATAATCAGCTCTATAGTGGTCCTCAACTATTGGATGTCAAACAATTTAAGGATTTGGATGCGATCAAGAAGAAAGTGGCTCAAGTAAGCTTATATAAAGAAAAACAGAATATTTTTGTACAAAGTGTAAAAGCACTTCCATGGCAGAAAGCACAACGCATTGATGTGGTTGTGCCTGTTGTTCATGGGACGCACTGTGAGGATGGGAGTGTTCAAGGTTATTTAGAGACCATGGGTATTCCGTATGCTGGATCGGATGTGATTGGTGCAGCTTTAGGACAAGATAAGATTTTTATGAAGATGGCATTCGCATACCATGATTTACCGATGGTCCCATGGTTGTATTTTGACGTCAAAGCATATGAAGACAAAGCAAAACAGCTTAAAAGAATTGCGGAATTGGGCTATCCAGTTGTGGTCAAACCTGCACGTTTAGGCTCAAGTGTTGGTATTTCATTTGTCAACTCAGAAGATGAAATCGATGAGGCCATCACAACTGCGTTACAATACGATATGCGTGTCATCATTGAAAAAGCTGTGCAGAATTTAAGAGAAGTCAATTGTTCGGTTTTAGGGGATGAGTTGGATGCGAAGGCTTCTGTATTGGAAGAAGTCATGAAATATGATGCGATTCTTTCGTATAAAGATAAGTACCAAGGTTCTGGTAAAAGTAAGGGTATGGCTTCCACATCCCGTATTTGTCCTGCAGATTTGGATGAAGACACGACAACGAAAATCCAAAATCTTGCGATTGAGAGTTTCAAAGTCCTGGCGTGTGCAGGTGTCGTTCGCATTGATTTCATGATGGATGCGAAGACAAATGCGATCTATATCAATGAAGTCAATACCATTCCGGGCTCATTGGCATTCTACTTATGGGAGAAGAGTGGTTTGCGTTTCAGTGACTTGATGGATGTCTTGGTGGATCAGGCTGTCAATCGGACACGACGTAAGGCAAAAATGATTTTCTCATTTGAGACCAACCTTTTAGAAGGTTATGGTTCAAAAGGTTCCAAAGGGGTTAAAAGATAGCGTGGCAACACGCTTTTTAATTGTTTATACCCTTTAATAAGGCTAAAATAAAAGGGGAAAGGATGTGGTCACATGGAAGAGATAATCGATATCACCGTTAGCCAACTAACGACTTGGATCAAACAAAAAGAATATAAGAACATACGTACCTTCTTTGATGAGACCAACATCGTTGATGGAGCACTCTTGGTTGATGAATTGGCAACAGAAGACTTGCTTCATCTTTTTAAGATTGTCCGGAAGGATGTTGGGGCAGAACTTATTTCCTATTTGGACAGTGATACCATTGAACGTTTGACATCCAATCTAACAAGTTCACAGATCCAAATCTTATTGGAAGAAATGTATTCAGATGACTTGAATGAAATCTTAAGTGAATTGCCAGAAGCCTTGGTGACTAAGGTCTTGCAAGCCGTAAGTCCTGAGATGCGAAAGCAGATCAATGAATTTTTTAGTTATGAACCGAATTCGTGTGGGTCTATCATGTCGGTTGACTTTGTGACAATTCGTGAATCTTATACGGTTGCTCAAGCCATGCGTGCGATCCGCCGCCAGGGTAAGTTAGCTGAGACCATAAACTGGTGTTATGTGGTTGATGATGATAAGTCTTTGATTGGAAGCATCGGTTTGAAAGAAATTCTTTTTGCGAAGGATGAAGTACCTGTTGTGGAAATCATGGATCATGATGTCTACTATGTATACACACATGATGATCAAGAAGAAGCGGCGCGTTTGATTTCAAAATATGACATCACCTGTATTCCTGTCATCGACAGTGCGAAACAGGTTTTAGGCATTATTACTGTTGATGATATTTTCGACGTTGTGGAAGAAGAAGCAACCGAAGATATTCATAAAATGGCGGCGATGTCTCCACTTGAAGGATCGTACGTGGAATCTTCGATTAAATCAATTGTTAAGAGTCGATTGCCTTGGTTGATGGTCTTGATGATCTCTGCGACGTTTACGGGGACGATTATATCAAACAACCAAGAGTTACTTGTCTTATTACCATCGTTAGCCATCTTCATTCCCATGCTTATGGATACTGCAGGGAATGCGGGTTCGCAAGCGTCCGCAATGGTCATTCGTGGTTTGATCGTGGATGATATGAGTGTTCGTGACTTCTTCCGCATCTTGTTTAAAGAGACACAAGTCTCAATGCTTCTAGGGATTGTTTTGTTTGGGATCAATACCCTAAGAATTGGTTTGTTTATGCCAGATGTAGGGTGGGGAATTGCGGTCATGGTTTCATTGACCATTTTCTTAACCATCATTTTAGCGAATTTGGTTGGGGGGAGTTTACCTTTATTGGCAATTGTCTTAAAGCAAGATCCAGCTTCAATGGCCGCACCGTTGATCACAACCTTGGTCGATGCATTATCCTTATCTGCGTACTTCTTGATTGCTACGATGTTTTTGAGATTGTGAGGCTTGTATGAAAAATAAACTTCACAAGAAAGTGTTTAAAGCCCTCATTGAAGGACGAAAATTTCAAGAGATTCGGGATGTGTTTAATTATTATAATCTCGTGGACTTAGCGGTTATGGTTGAAGAATTACAGTTGGAACATACTTTACTACTGTTCAAAATATTGAAGCGTGAAATCAGTGCGGAGATGTTCACATACTTGTCATCTTCTAAGCAAGAAGAATTGATCAATGCGTTCACCAGCCCTGAAATTAAAGGGATGTTAGAGAATTTATATTCAGATGACATCATTGATTTCATTGAAGAATTACCTAGTAATTTAGTCAAGAAAATCATACAGGCAGCCAGTGAAGATCAACGGACAGAGATCAATCTGCTTTTAAGTTATCCTGAAGATTCTGCAGGATCGATGATGACGACAGAATTTGTTGAACTCAAGGAGTCAGATACAGTCAAGCGTGCGATTTCGCGCATCAAGACACAGGGTAAGGTTGCGGAGACCATTACGAACTGTTATGTCGTGGATCAAAATCGTGTTTTGGTGGGATCGATTCGTTTGCGTGAGATTTTATTCGCAAATGAAGATGAATTGATTTCGGAGTTGATGGATACAGACGTCATCTCGGTCATGACGAATGATGACCAAGAAGTGGTTGCGAATGTGTTTAAAAAGTATGACTTCTCTGTTCTACCGGTTGTGAATGATGAAGAACGTTTGATTGGAATCATCACAGCGGATGATATCATTGACGTTTTGTATGAAGAAACAACCGAAGATATTCAAAAGATGGCTGCGATCATGCCTACGGAAGGTTCGTATATTGAGACCAGCATTCTTGATATGGCAAAATCCCGGATCACGTGGTTGATCGTTCTGATGGTTTCGGCAACGTTTACGGGTTTTATTATCCAAGGTTATGAATCAACCTTAGCTTTGATTCCAGCGCTTGCGGCATCCATGCCGATGATCATGAGCACAGCGGGGAATGCAGGTTCACAATCATCCATCATGGTCATACGTGGCATCTCAGTCGATGATATGACGATCAAGGATATCGGACTTGTGGCTTGGAAGGAACTTCAAGTTGGACTTGTGATTGGGATTTTGATGTTTGTGGTGAATGTCTTGCGTCTACTTATCTTTACACCCGATGTCGGATTGATGACGGATCTGGTCATTTCTGGAACGGTCTTCGTGACAATCTTGATGGCGAAGATAACAGGAGGATTATTGCCTTTAGTAGCTTTGATTTTTAAACAAGATCCAGCCGCAATGGCGAGCCCACTGATTACAACGATCGTCGATGCCTTGGCTTTGATCGTGTATTTTAACTTGGCCATGCATTTCTTAGCATTATGAGTATGATATAATGGGTATACAATAAGTGTAATCAAGGAGGAAATATTTGATGCCTACACCACACAATTCTGCCAAAAAAGGTGATATTGCGAAGTTGGTTTTAATGCCTGGCGATCCTTTGCGTGCAAAGATGATTGCGGAGACGTATTTAGAAGATGTTGTACAGTTTAATACCGTTCGTAACATGTTCGGTTATACAGGTACCTATAAAGGACAGCCTGTATCGGTCATGGGTTCTGGAATGGGGATGCCAAGTATTGGGATCTATTCTTATGAACTTTATAATGAGTATGATGTTGAGACGATCGTACGTATCGGTTCATGTGGATCGTATCGTTTAGATTGTAAGATCTATGATGTCATTCTAGCGGATAGTGCTTACAGTGAATCCAGTTATGCGAAGACAGCGTTTGGTTATGAAGAAGAAGTTATGAATCCTGATCAAGAGGTCAATGCGAAGTTGATTGATATTGCGAAGGCTTTGCATATTCCAATGCATGTGGGTCGTATTCACTCTGGTGATGTGTTCTATCATGGTGCGGGTTCAGTTCCTTGGCAAGAAAAAGTTGCGAAGTATGATTTGTTGGCAGCTGAAATGGAATCCTTTGCGTTGTTTGCAAATGCACGTTATTTAGGAAAGAAAGCTGCGTGTTTGTTGACGGTATCCGATTCGATCGTCACGCATGAAGCGACCAGTGCTGAAGAACGTCAGAATGCTTTCACTAAGATGATGGAAGTCGCATTGGGATTGGCAGGGAAATAAAATGAAGACGCTTCTCTTTATTCGCGATATGGATTCGGAAGAGGCCGCTAAGAAAATAGAGGATGCCTTGGCTGAAACACGTTTGATTTACTCGGTAAATTTGAGGGATCGTTGCGTCGCGATTGAAGGGCGAAACGATGCTGTTTATACGGCGAAAGTAGCAATCCGCGAAGCGGGTTATAATGTCGATTAAGTCAGTCCATAATGGCTGACTTTTTTGTTAAAACCTCTTGCAAATTCATTTTGATTTATGTTAGTATTATAGGGCACTGACGTATTGCCTTGGGGAAGTACTCAAGTGGCTGAAGAGGTGCCCCTGCTAAGGGTATAGGTCGGGTCAAACTGGCGCGAGGGTTCAAATCCCTCCTTCCCCGCCATAAAATTAGTGAATGGTCCAGTGGTGTAGTGGTTAACATGCCTCCCTGTCACGGAGGAGATCGCGGGTTCGAGTCCCGTCTGGACCGCCACGCAGGTGTAGTTCAATGGTAGAACGCGACCTTGCCAAGGTCGACACGAGGGTTCGATTCCCTTCACCTGCTCCATAAGAGCACAGAAGCACAGAAATGTGCTTTTTNNGCAGGTGTAGTTCAATGGTAGAACGCAACCTTCCCAAGGTTGATACGCGGGTTCGATTCCCGTCACCTGCTCCATTTTATCTAAGGAGGGCACGATGGAAGAAAACAGCCCTTTGATTGAAGTGATTGAAGAATTGATTCGACGAAGTATTGAAGCTCAAAGGAAATTTTTGCCTGACTCAAATCATCATCGTCTATTAAAGAACCGAATTTATGCGCTGAATATCGCGAAAACCTTGATTCAAAATGAGTCCAGTGAACGACGGCCTCTTTATAAAGAAGAACTTGATCTAGCCAACGATCCACTTAAATCACTCTTGAGTAAAAGTGAGAAGACCATTCAAAAGTTAAGTGTTGGGACATGGCAACACGGCCTACTTGAAAAGAATATTGAAGCACTCCAGATTGCAGTCTCATTACTTGATCGAGAATTGAATCGATTTAAACATTGATATAGAAAAGGAAGGACACGATGGGTCCTTCCTTTAGTTTGTTTGTGCTTTCAGCTAGAAATGTATAAAACGATTAAACAGCCTGAGTTATCTTTAAATTCTTGAAGTATGCGTCTGTCCCAACTTCGCTCCAAAGAGCAATCCTTCCAGAACATACTTCGTTTTTCAGGTCATTCACAATCAATACAGGATAACTTGAATCATTTAAATACAGCTCAGCTTTGGCTTCGTGGACCACGATCTTTAACTTAATCCATTCTTCTAAACCCATATCCGCATAACTTTCATACTTCTCGGGACTCGTTACACGCAATATGTCGAACTTGTGATTTGGATAGGCATAATACTGCACAGAATGATTGCGTCTCACTTGATCGTCACAGCGACCATTGGTGGGACGGATATAGATGCTTTCATACTGTGTATCGTTTTCGTTGATACGGAAAGCGACACCGATGAAGCCGCGTGCATAATCCGGCGCATCGGGTAGAAGCTTGCTGAAAACATCGACCTCAATCGTTCCATTCTTGAATTCGACGTCTTTGACCTTTGCATAGGTCGGTTCATCAACCTCGAGAATCGTCGGATCTTTAATGACGTTTAAGACTTCGATCCCGTCCATTTCAATATTCTTGATGTGAGCTTGATGTGCGATAAATCTAGATATGTTCATTATAATGTCCTCTCTGATAGAATTATTCTAACACAAAGAAATTTAATATAAAGTAGGCACTTTTAGGTTACTTTCAATATTAATTGACCAGTTGATAATCGAAGCTATCATTTTCCATATTAGGGTAAATGACTTCAACCAAGCGAAAGACACTGGTTTCATACTCATATTTAAAGACAGTACAATTTGGGAAGCGTCCCTTTAAGACAGTCCAAGGATCTAACCAATGGGACATAAACTGAACGCTGGCACCAGCGTGCGATACAGCCAAGACATGGTCATGATTTTCTTTTTCCATGGTCTCACATAAAAACTTGACCATACGTGCTTCTGTTTCAGAGGCGTGTTCACCACCATAGGGTACGAAGAAGGATTTGTGCACTTCACGGTTGGTGGGGTTGAGATCTTCGCTTTCACCTTCAAAGGTCCCGAAATTACGTTCTTTAAGCATTTTGGATCGTTGATAGGACAAACGGTCTTCTAATACGATTTCCGCAGTGTCGCAGCTTCTTTCAGAAGTAGAACTATAAGCTGCACTAAGTGGGATATCTTTAAAATACTTGCGCATGTGTTCTGCTTGTTGGATGCCCAGTTCTGTAAGGGGAGAGTCACAGGCACCTTGGATTTTGCGTCGAACATTGAATAGAGTTTGGCCATGACGCATGAGATAGAGTGTTTTTTTCATGATATTCCTTTTATCTTTCTGCTCTATGGTAACGTGTTATAAAAGAGAAATCCAGTCAGTGATGTGGATTCAATAAAAAATCGACCTAAGCGATCGATTTGAAGTAGATGGTTAAGATTTCTTCACGACTATCTAGAAAGATGTCCACCAAGCTGGGGTCCAACTCTTTGCCTTTCATGGATTCCAATAAGGCAAAGGATGCATCCAAATCAAAAGCGTCTTTATAGACACGTTTGCTTGTGATCGCATCAAGACATCACGAACATCTTCAATAAAACGATTCTCTTCAAAGAGATTGTTTACCCATGGATGTTCTTTTCGATAAAGAAGGGTTTTTGCTTCTTCTGAGATTGATGATAATGCTTATCGGCAAGATCGGTTAAACTATTAACTATGTAAGGGATTTGAAAGTAGACAAAACGAATCATTCCGAACACGAGAACCGCAAGAACGAAAAGAATCAACGCAAAGGCGAAATTGATCAATAAACTTAAGTCTCTGATGACTACTTTATTCATCATGTCATAACGTATTCTTACGGCATCAACTTGATTCGTGATATTGGTATAAACAAGATTTGCTTGAAGCACATCTTCATCGGATATGAATACACTAAGCTCATCAAGTTTGGTTCTTAATTCATTAAGCATGGATTGAAGTTCATCTATTGCTTTTTGATGACGATTCAAGCTGATGCGATTCATATCCTTTAAACTAAATTCAAATAAATGAATATGTCGCTCCATCGCTTGAATAAGTTTGGTGGCTTGGGTTTGGATAGGTTCGATGGGTCGTGTGGAGAGCCTATTTTTAACATCAAACCATTGGCTCAAAGAAACATCCAAACGGAGTTGATTCTCTTTCATTTCTTCAACGTGATTTAGGTTTTGATCGGTATAGTTACGGACATTTACAACCAAATCAAGATTGATGTAAATCGATACAATAAAAACAAAGATTGAGATAATGAAGCCAATAATGGTAAGTGTTTTATTTTCATAAGTTTCTTAAATTTAGCATAGCATACATAAAAAAGGATTTTGATAATTTTTATCATTTATTCTTTGGCTGAGGATGAAAAGTAAGCTTAGATGGAGTAAAATAGACGTAACATGATTGATCTCTTAATCATTGGAGCGGGAATCGTTGGATGTCAATTGGCTTATGATCTAAGCCATTTTAAGTTGTCTGTTTGTGTGCTTGAAAAGAATGTGGAAATCATGAATGAGACCAGCAGTGCCAACAGTGCTTTGATTCATGCGGGGTATGATCCTGAAGAAAATACATTGAAAGCTAAACTGAATCTCATTGGTGCTAAACGCTATCCAGACTTGTGCAAAGCACTCAATACGGATTATCAAGCTGTAGGCAGCTTGTTGGTGGCCATGCATGAAGATGAGTTATCCAGCTTGAATGAACTCTATGAAAGAGCGATTCGTCGTGATGTGCAGGTTGAACGCTTGCATCGTGATGAAGTGATCAAACGAGAACCCAATATCAATCCCAATGTGATTGAAGCATTATTTTTCCCAACGACTGCAATCATCACGCCATGGCAAATGGGCTATGCTTTGATGAATCATGCGGTATTGAATGGAGTAGAATTGAGAAGAAATGAAGCCTTTGTGTCGGTTGTTCGAGTCGATGATCATTATTGTGTGACGACAAGCAAAGGGACGATTCAAGCGCGCTATGTGATCAATGCGGCTGGCCTACAAGCACAAAGTGTAGCGAAAATACAGAACCCACTCAATGATTACCCAATACAATTTCGTAAAGGGGAATATCAGGTCAGTGATTTAGAAGATGAAAACTATTTAAACCATGTCATTTATCCTTGCCCGAGTAATAAAGGGAAGGGTGTTCTAGCGGTAAAGACGGTTGAAGGGAATCTGATGTTTGGACCGACAAGTACCGTAATTGAAGATCCTTATAATCATGGAACCACAAAAGATGGTTTGGATGAGATTGATATCAAGATTGTACAAATTATTAAACCACTTCCTAAATCGCATCTGATTCGTCAGTTTGCGGGGGTACGTCCAAGTCCAGTTTCAAAGGATTTCATCCTTAAGGAAGATAAGGGTTGGTTTGATTGTGTGGGGATTGATTCACCGGGTTTAGCCAGTGCGCCGGGGATATCCGAATATGTCATCGAGAACTTTGTTCAGAAATATTTTATTTTAAAGCGTAAAGCAATGGTTGAATTCATATGGCCGCATCGCATTCATCCCCAGGATGAAGCGAAAAGAGCAGCGATGATTGAAATGAATCCACGCATGGGCAAGATCATCTGTGTGTGTGAAACCGTAAGTGAACAAGAAATCATTGATGCCATTCACTTACCTGTTGGAGCACGCAGTGTCAAAGGGGTAAAACGTTTGACACGTCCAGGTTCAGGACGATGCCAAGGTGGCTTCTGTGAAACCGCGGTTGTGAAGATTTTGGCGCGTGAGTTGAAGATGCTTCCAAGTGAAGTGCCTTACGATAATGAAGCATTCTTATTGCCCTATGGAGTTGAGCATGAATAAGCGGGACTGTGTCATCATTGGTGGTGGTAGTGCAGGTTTAGCTGCCGCAATCGCATTGAAAAAGCAAGGCATCGATGTCTTGCTTATTGAACGTGAAGATGAGCTGGGTGGTATTTTGAATCAATGTATCCACAATGGGTTCGGGTTGACACGCTTCAAGGAAGAATTGACCGGTCCTTCGTATGCAGAACGCATGGTTAAAGCATTTCATGAACTTAAAGTGGAGTATCGGATCAATGCAACGATAACACACATCAAACCCGATAAAACGATTCATTATATCGATGAAGAAGGTGTACATGTCGTACAAGCTAAAACCGTTTTGTTGGCAATGGGTGCACGTGAGCGTACACGTGGTAATATTCAGATTCCAGGCGATCGGCCTGCGGGAGTTTTCACAGCAGGTGTTGCCCAACGTTATTTGAACAAAGATGGCTTATTGGTTGGTAAGAAAGTATTTATCTTAGGCAGTGGGGATATCGGCTTGATTATGGCGAGACGATTGACTTTAGTGAAAGCTGAGGTTGTAGGTGTTGCGGAAATCATGCCCTATTCGAATGGCTTGACGCGTAATTTGATTCAGTGTCTTGAGGATTATTCGATACCACTTTACTTAAGCACCACGATCACACAAATCAAGGGACGTCAAAGGGTTGAAGCGATTGAATTGTCGCGTGTGGACGAAAATTTGAAACCAATCCCTGAGACAGCATTCTGGCTTGATGTGGATGCGGTTCTCTTGTCCGTGGGCTTGATTCCAGACAATCAATTAAGCATGATGGCAGGCATTGAAATCGACCCAAGGAGCAAGGGACCAAAGATTGGTGCGAACTATGAAACTTCAATTCCGGGCATCTTTGCGAGTGGCAATGTCCTACATATTCATGATGTGGTGGATTTTGTCAGTGAAGAAGGAGATCAAGCTGCGACAGCGATTCTAAATTATCTCAATAAGCGGGAAGAAACAGCTGAAACCTTAATGTTAAGTACAGACCAAAACTTTATCTATGCGCTACCGCATACTTTGAATCCAAACATGCATAATAAACTCAAGTATCGGGTTCGTAGACCGATGCACGATGTGCGTGTATGTTTGGTATCGAAGGGAATGGTCGTTCATTCGGTTAAGAAAGAACATTTACTTCCGGCTGAACTAGAAATGATGATCATTCCACAAAAGGTTTTAGCCCAGTGCGAAAACGAATGTCGCTTGGAGATACACGATGAAACATGAATTGACCTGTATCGTTTGTCCACGAGGATGTCGAATTCAAGTATGGGAAGAAGAAGGCGTCCATCGTTGTGAAGGCAATCAGTGTATTCGTGGGGAAGTGTATGCGATTCAAGAGGTTACAGAGCCACGACGTATGTTTACGTCTACTGTTCAACTGAATGGATCACAATTGAAGCGTTGTCCAGTTGTGAGTAGCTCAGCCATTAAGAAAACGGATGTCTTTAAAGTTGTGGATATATTGGAGAATGTGGTTCTAGAAGCACCTGTTTTCTTGAATCAAGTCGTCATCAAGAATATATTGGAGAGTGGCATCGATATCATTGCGTCCAGAAGCATTAAAAAAGATGCCGAAGCATCTGATTGAATATTATCGAAGCACGAAGAGTAGACTTAACATCATGCCTGTAAGTTGAGGATGTCTAAAAGCTTGGACGCTTTGATAAGAGATTTCAAATAGCGTACATAATTTATCGGAAGCTTGGACGATCCAGGCTTCTTTTGTTTTAGGTTTAGCTTTTCCTAAAGGCCACATGTGATTCACAATCACATCTTCCATGACATCAGAAACATCGGTAATCTTTCTTGCGGTCTCAAGTGCGACACGGGGATGCATGTATAAATGTTCCTGTGCGGATTCATTGACTTCACGCCAATCGTATAAGAAGAGATCGTGGAGAAGTGCACCACGGACCAAGTCCTTGTGATTTACATCCATGTTCTTAGAAATCAAATAGGCATAATATGCGACATTCAACGAATGTTGAAGGCGACTGGTATTTAGATGTTGATCATAATTATCTAAACCCAAAAACTCTGGTGTATGTAGAAGGTCTTGAATCAGTTCTCTGAAGGGTGCAGCTTTTGCGTGATGGAGGGACAAACCAGAATAGACAGCTTTCATGAAACTCCTTGGTCATCTTTGCGACATAAAACGAATGGATAATAACACGAAAAATGATTTGATGCAAGAAAAAATAAGAAAAAATATTAGCACTCAGGTGTTGACAGTGCTAAAAAATATGCTATACTGATAATGTAATTAGCACTTGATAGTCTAGAGTGCTAAAGAAAAGGAGGAAATGTTATGCGAAACACTTTAATGAGACGACCTACGACTTCACTTTTAGATGACTTCTTCAATGATGAATTCTTCTTGCCAAACATTGCAAACAATGCCCATCTTGATGTTTATCAAGAAGAGGATAAATATGTTGTGGAAGTCGATCTCCCAGGTTATAAGAAAGAAGAAATCCATATTTCTTATAACAACGATTTGTTGACGATCAAGGCGGAACATCAAGAAGAAAACGAAGAGAACAATAAGAAATACATCTATCGTTCAAGAACCTGTTCCAATTACACACGTCAGATTCGTTTCAACAACATCGATCATGGCAAAATCGATGCGAAGTTTGAAGAAGGTGTCTTAAAAGTATGTCTACCGATTCGTGGTGAACACGAAGAAGTGAAACGTATCGAAGTCAAGTAAGCGCTAAAAACGCTTACTTTTTTAGTTGCTTGACTTGTGTATCGTGGCTAATGATGTTAAATTGTCATTAAGCAATATTTTGTGATGTATGTTACATAAATAGATAAGGAGTCGAAGTATGGAAAGTTGTGCACAGTGTCAAGCGCCCATCTGTATCAGTCACTTAAGTTTATTCAAACGTTTAAGTAAGAATCAGCGCACCAAAGTTGTCAATCATGTCATTCGTTATACCCTGAAAAAAGGGGACGTTTTTTTGAATGAAGGGGATGATTTATCACAGTTCATCATTATTTCACGTGGTCGCTTCAGAGCTTTTAGAAATAATGAAGAAGGTAAGACCAAAGTCGTTCAGTATTTGAAGACAGGGGACTTTATTGGACAAGAAAGCTTGTTTGATAAAACAGAGATCCCATATACGCTTGAAGCCATCGAATCCGCCGCACTCTGTACGATTCCTGCGCATACGATGCACGAACTGATTCAGAGTGAGCCAGAAATCGGCTTTGCGATTCTCAGTGAGTTGAGCGCAAAAGTCAATGTATTGGAGAAAGAGCTAGCAACGGTTCATTTGGAAAGCTTGGAAGTACGTTTGATGAATCTTTTGCAACAACTGAGCCAAGACTATGGCGTGGAAGAAGCTGAAGGGACGCTTTTACATAATCCAATGAGTCAGGATGATATGGCGATGCGTTTGGGTGTGAGTCGGGAGAGTGTCAATCGCAAACTCAAACAACTTGAAAAAGAAGAACGAATTGCGTTATTGCCTAAGAAACAAATATATATTCATAAAATGTGACAAATGTCACTTTTTATTTACACTTTTTGTGCTAAAATGAAAAATGGAGGATTGAATAATGAGTGAACTGATTGATAACCAAAGTAAACGTCAAGATAAATTGAAAGATTTAATCAAACGTTTGCATCGTGGTGAAGACCGTGCAACGGTTGAAGCCGAATTTAAAAAAGATTTTGCCTATGTAACCGGTGCAGAGATTGCTCAAATGGAATATAACCTTGTTCAAGAAGGTGTGAGTGTCGAAGAAATTCAAAGTCTATGTGATGTACATGCATCTTTGTTTTCAGGATCGGTCCAAGATTTACACAGTGACAAGGTCACGATGAATCCTGTGGATATTTTTGAAGAAGAGAATGTCGAGTATAGCCAATTGGTTGAAGAAGCATTGAAGTTCAAGCAATATACCAACCATCGCTTAGATATCGTTAAAGAAGCTTTAAGTGAAATGCTAGAAGCATTCAAGACAGTTGGGGCGCATTATGCTAAGAAAGAAAACATCTTCTTTCCATTCTTAGAAAAGAATGGAATTGAAACGATTCCTCAAGTCATGTGGGGTGTGGACAATGATATCCGTACATCCATCAAGACAGCTGAAGAAGCACTGAACACAAGCAATGATGTCCAATACATCATCAGAATGTTCTATGAAATGGTGGACATGGTTAAAGAAATGATCACCAAGGAGAATAATATTCTCTTTCCATTGCTTAAGGAACAGTTGACGGAAGAAGATCTCAAACAGATCGGTCAAATGCTAAGCAATCCAGATGCGACTGTATACATTGAAAAAACAGATGATACAGAAGGCTATTCCATCGACAATATCGAGGGTAATATTCCAATGAGCATGGGGGTTTTAAGTGCGGTTGAGGCGAACGCAATCTTCAATACAGTACCTTTCGATATGACCTTCGTGGATGCGGATAATAAAGTTAAGTTTGTGACACAAGGTAAGGAGCGTATCTTTGATCGCCCGGCTTCAGTCATTGGACGACCTGTACATCTTTGTCATCCACCACAGAGTGTGCATGTGGTCATGAAGATTGTGGACCAATTGCGCAGTGGTGAGAAAGATCATGAAGATTTCTGGATCAACCTACGTGGGAAGATGGTTCACATTCGCTACTATGCAGTGCGTGATGAAAAAGGCGTGTTCCTAGGGACTTTGGAAGTGACACAGGATATCGGTGAGATTCGAGCACTTGAAGGTGAAAAACGATTGATGTCAGAATAACGATGCAAAGCGCATCGTTATTTTTTTCTCCTTACGGTATAATAGGTGTAGGTGATAAAATATGCGGATAATTGCGATTGATGCGGGTGGAACGAAAGCACGTTTTGCCTTGTATGATGAGAATGGTGTGGAATTGAAGCGTTTGGAACACCCATCGCTTCATCCTTTGCAGATTGGTTATGCTCAAATGGCTTCCGCCTTAAGGGTGGGTGTTGATGCGGTACGCGATGATGAAACGGTTGACTTCATCAGTTTTGGTTTGGCCGGGTATGGTCAGAACCAAGAAATACGAACATCCATTGAAACCGCAATCCATCATAAATTTCCATTCGAACGCTATTGTATTCAGAGTGATGTGGATTGTGCATTGATGGCTGCACTTAAAGGTCAAGATGGTTTGATGCTTATTGCCGGAACGGGTTCCATTGCTTTGGCAAGCTATCAAGGTCAACGTCATCGTGTCGGAGGTTGGGGATACTGGATTGGTGATGAGGGGAGTGCGTTTTGGATTGGTAAACAAGTTCTGGGCTTGTTTAGTAAGATGGCCGATGGCCGATTGAAGAAGACAGCCCTCTATGATTGTGTCATGGATAGTTTGGTTCTCGATGAGCCGAGTGATATGATCAAGATTCTGAATGATCACCCACGGCCTAAAGAAGCTATCGCAGCTTTGGCAAGGGTTTGTTATCTTGCCGCAAGCAAGAAGGATAAGCACGCAATCCACTGTTTCAAGATGGCAGCCAAAGAGCTTGCCTTGCATATCGAAACCAGTTTGAATATGCATCCAGATTTGAATCGTGTTCGTTTAGCCGGTGGGGTTTTTGAGGCAAAGGAATTCGTCTTGGATCCCTTGATTAAGTATTTGGATCCAAGTTTAGATATTACGTTGAGTGAAGATACGCCTTTATTTGGGGCTTATCTGATTGGTAAACAGAAAGAAGGAGCACAAGTATGAGAATCGGAGTCTTAGGCATTGGGGATATTGCGAAAAAAGCTTATCTCCCTGTTTTGGCGAATGTAAAGGATGTACAAGTTATACCGTGTACGCGTAATGCGGATACCTTGAAAGAAGTCATGGATCACTATCATTTGAGTGAGGGTTATACGGATGTGGATGAGTTCTTACGTCAGCCTTTAGATGGGGTTTATGTGACGGCTGCGACATCTGCTCACTACGCTTTGTCAATGAAAGTCATCGATGCTGGGATTCCACTTCATTTGGATAAACCGATTTCATTGGATTATACCGAGACACAGAATTTGGTTGAATACGCTCAAGCTAAGAATAACTTCTTGATGATTGGTTTTAATCGACGTTATGTGCCAATTGTAAAGAAAGTTCATGACGAAGGGAAACCAGACATCGTCATTTATCAAAAGAATCGCGACATGCATCCCGATAATCTAAGACGTTTCATTGTGGAAGACTTTGTGCATGTGGTGGATACGACGCGTTATTTACTCCAGGATGAAATCGTGGAACTTCGAGTCCATGGTAAAAAAGAAGGGGATACATTGATTCATGTGGTGGTGAATATGATCACACCAAGCAATCAAGGGATCTTAATCATGAACTATCTCAATGGCGTCACGGAGGAAATCATTGAGGTCTCGCATCCACATAAGAAATCCATCATTCGTAATCTCGCTCAACTTGAAGTCTATGATCACAGTGATTTCATCAAGAAGTCTGAAAGTGATTGGATTCCTACCTTGAAGAAACGTGGATTTGAAGATTTACGCGATGCGTTCTTGAATGCACTTAAAACAAAAGCACCGAGTCCCATTGATGGGCTCGATGCCTTACGCACACATCAATTGTGTGAAGAAATCGTTACGAAATTAGAATCTCAATGAGGTTCTTTTTTATACGATCAGTAGGACTAAAACCACGATTGCTAAGCCAATGCGATAATACGCAAAGAAAGTGAAATCATGTTTACGAACATAATCCATCAAGAAACGAATGACGAACATTGAAACGACAAAAGCCGTCACAAAGCCTAAGCCTAAGACCGACCACTCGAGTGTGGACCAGATGAAGCCTGCTTTCATCAACTTCAAGAAGCTCGCCCCAAACATAACGGGGATGGCTAAGAAGAAGGAGAACTCAGCCGCGACGGTTCGATTTAAGCCTAACCAGATGGCACCTAAGATGGTGGCACCACTGCGCGATGTGCCTGGAATCAAGGCAAGCATTTGAAAGAGGCCAATGATCAATGCGTCCTTATAGGTTATTTTTAACAAGCTGTTTTTCGGATGGTCTTTTACGTTGCGTTCAATCCAAATGAACCAAAAACCAAAGACGATCAAGGTTACGACAATAACGATGGGCTTATACAGAACCGTATCGATCACATCATCCCATAAGATGCCAACGATACCTGCAGGTACGCTGGCGATCAAAATCTTAACCCACAAAAGTAAGGTGTTGTGTCGATGTGCTTTGCTTTCTCGAAACGGAAAGAGTTTTGGGAAAAATAAGATCACAACAGCTAAAATAGAACCAAGTTGTATCAACACAAAAAAGAGATTGACGAACGCGGGTGTAAATGCAAAGGGGAACCAATGTTCAAACAGAATCATATGACCTGTAGAACTGATGGGCAACCATTCAGTGATACCCTGGATAATGCCTAAAATCAATGCTTTAAGGAGCTCTAATATTGGATTCATAATAACCTCACCGCTTTAATTATAGCATCATCGTGTCTTGGTTTTGGGCAATTATCACGTACTTGTGGCATAATAACATAGAAAAAGGAGAAATTAACTATTATAAATCAAGAGGAAGAACAGAAGAATTTTAAAAAGATGATTTAGACGTAGAAAAAACGCATCCCATTGGACACTTTTTTTGAAATTTTGATTCTGAGCATAAAATGGCTACCTCATTTTAGCGAAATCAAAATCGAGATTGTGAACTTCTAAATGATAAA
>DHGC01000092.1 GCA_002402585.1 Erysipelotrichaceae bacterium UBA4808
CAATACATCAAGAATGAAATGGCAACGTATTTTCCTTTAGGTGTGTATAAGGATAAAGGCGTTTAAGATGAAAACAATCAAATGTGTATCCGCAGGTTTTGGGGGCCAAGGTGTTTTGACTGTTGGTCAGTTGATTGCAATCTTAGCGATGGATAAAGATTTGGCGGTGAGTTGGATGCCTTCGTATGGACCTGAAATGCGTGGCGGTACAGCCAATTGTCATGTGGTGATTGATGAGAAAGAAGTGAGTTCACCTTTGATTGCGGAGGGCATCACCCATTTGTTGGCGATGAATCAACCTGCTTTAGATAAGTTTATACCGCGTTGTGCTGAAGATGCGGTCATCGTAAGCAACGCATCATTGGTCAAGAATGTGCCCAGTGATTTCAAAGGAACCTTGATTCCAATCGACTTCAATCAAATCGCTCAAGATTTGAATGAACTCAAGGTTGCAAATATGGCAGCTTTTGGAGCTTTATTGAAAACCATGCCGATGTTTAGTGCAGAAGAAGGCATTGAAGCCATCATTAAAAAACTCGGTAAGAAGAATGAATCTCTCACCGAGTTGAATATCAAAGCATTTGAAATCGGTTATGCATTAAAAGCGTAGTTGATTGTATCTGAGGAGCTTAGGCTCCTTTTGTTTTATTTTGCATGACCATGTAATAGAAGCTCGGAACGACAACCATGGTTAGAATGGTGGAAACCAATAATCCAAAGAAGAGAACCAAAGCCATTGGAGCCGTCATGGGATCCTTTGAAATAATCAAAGGAATCAAGCCGATACAGGTTGTAATGGTCGTAAGCATGATGGGTCGATAACGAGCATCCACGGCATTCTGACACGCCTCTAAAAGCGTTTGACCTTGTCGCAAGCCTTCGTCCATCACTTCCATGAGTAAGATGCCATTATTGACAACGATCCCAATCAAACTCACCGCCCCCAATAATGCCATGGCTTGAATATCCGATCCAAAGAGATACAAACCAAGAAAGACACCCGTCAATGAGAGTGGAATACTCGACATGATGATCAAAGGTTTAATCAACTTTTCAAATTGAACCAAAAGAATCATATAAATCACTAAGATGGCAATCAATGCGGAGTATCCAAGATTTTGAATCAAGAGGTAGATATTCGTCAATTCACCATCAAAGCGAACTGAAACACCTTCAGGTAAGATGAGTTCTTCGAGTTTGTTTCGGAAGCTTAATTCTATCAAAGGTGCAGAATAACCGGGACGGATGTCAGATAAGACGGTGATCGTACGTTGCCCGTTGTGACGATAAATGGATGGAATGTTTGCTTCAAGATCCAGGGAAGCCAATTGATACAACTGCATGGTTGTTCCTGTGGCGGAAGATTGGATGGGGAGTCGATTTAGATCATCCAATGAAGCGATATCGCCTTTGACCAGAATATCCATTTCCTGTCCACCCGCTTTAAAGCTAGAAGGGCGAGTACCCATGAGAGCAGTATTGATTTGCTTAACGATATCGTATTTTAAGATACCACTGGTGGAGAGAATGTCCTCATGGATGTTTACGACGTATTCATATTCTTTTGGGACATTGTTATCACGTATATTATAAGTGCCATCAATTTCTTCTAGGACCGTTTTGATTTGATTGGATGCCATTAAGAGTGATTCAATATCTTCACCACTTAGGGTGAAGACCAATTTAGCGTCTGTTGGCATTGCGTATTCAAGGTACTTGACTTCAAGTTTGGCCCCTGCAATATTCTGGTCGAGACGTTGTTGGAGTTCGAATCCAAATTCTTCATTGGTTTTAAAAGAACTGTTGGATAAGTCGAGATTAAGCAGAAATTGTGCTTTGTCATCGCCTGGATTTGAGTTGGGGACTGTGATGAAAAACTTAGGAAGACTGGTGCCGACCGAAGAGACGATTTCATTGATTTCATCGTATTCCTCGAGAATCGTATAAACTTGATCATGAAGGCTTTGCGTTTTTTGGATGGATAAGGCTTCGGTTTCAAGGTTGATGTATAGGACGGGTTTATCGGAATAAGGGAAGAAACTGATGCCCAATTGTGTGAACAGCAGTGCGGATATACCTAAGCTTAGAAAGGACACAAAGAGCGTTCTTTTAGGATATTTGAGACCAAGTGCAAGTAGGTCATCAAAGAATTTTCGGATCAGTGAATTGGTAGCTTTATTGATGCGCTTTTCATTTTCTTTGGTAAAGAAATAATAAGCGAAAACGGGCACGATCAACATCGCCACAAAGTAAGAAGCGATGAGAGTGGAGATGATGACGATGGGGATGGTTGCGACGGTTTTACCGATGACACCAGGAACAAACAACAGAATCCCAAAGGTGACGATGGTGGTTAGCGTTGATGTGAAAACAGGTGAAGCGGTTTCCTTGATCGCATTGTAGATTGCATCCTCAATAGCTTCATCTTGATTCACGTGAACTTGAATCGCATCGCTGACCACGATTGCATTATCCACAAGGATGCCTAACGAAATGATCAATGCCGCGATCGAAATGAAATGGAATTCAATTTTCATGAGATACATGACGATGAAAGTGATCAAGATTGAGATTGGCAGGGATAATGAGATAATCAATGCATTGCGTAAACGGACACCAATCATGACGACAAGGATGATCAATACGATGCTTTCCGCAAGATTGAGGATGAAATCATTGATTGAGGCATCAATGTCTTCTGGTGAAAAAACCACCTCATTGAAGATAATGTCGGAAGGAAGATCTTGTTTGAGTTCATTGAGAATTGTTCTAACTTTTTGACCAATCAAGACCGCATTTGTTCCAGGTTCAAAATAACCTGTTAAGAGGACAGCATTTTGACCATTGTGTTGGTAGTTGATTTTATTCTCATTGATGATCGTGACGGTTGCTACATCTTTCAAGCGAACGAAACCGACTTGTTCCTGGGACCCCCCGATGATGATGTTTTCAATATCTCTAAGATTTTCGAAAGTCGCTGGCGTTTTAACGTTGATGGTCTCATCTGCGTAGGAGATGGATCCTGAAGGAATGGTCAGGTTCTGAGCCTGTAAAAGTTGTACGATTGTTTCAATGGAAACACGATATAGATATAGATCATCGATGTTCACATTGACCAAAACTTCTTTATTGGTTACACCATCAATGTCGATTCGAACCACTTCTTCGACTTGTTCTAAAGCGGTTTTGATTCGTTTGGCATAGTTGACCAAATCATCCGTTTGGTAAGCATCGTTGGAGAGGGAAAGAATGAACTGAGGGACATCGGCAAGATCTGTTTTGACTTCACTTTCCATCGCAAGTGGGGGTAGATCTTTTTGAACATTGGCCACCAAGTCACGGACTTGTTGGAGGGTGCGTTCCGCGTCGACATCGATTTCAAATAACACAACAACGACAGAGGCACTGTTTACGGAATAAGAGTTTAAGGTTTCAATACCTTGAATGGATTGAAGACTATCCTCGATCTTTTGTGAAACCATGGTCTCAACTTCATTGGATGTCGCACCAGGATAGACCGTTGTGATCATGGCTGCCGGAAAGTTGGTATTGGGATTTTCTTGCTTGGGAATTTGGATGTAACTGAAGATTCCGAAGATTACGACAAAAATTAGCGAAAAAATGACGATTTGACGTTGTTTGAGAAAAATCTTAACAAGTTTACTCATACGGAAGGATCTCCGTGATATTCACTTCACTGCCAACGCTTAGAAAGCGTCCGCCCTCAATGACCAATTGATCATTGACATTTAAACCAGACACAAGGACTTGATTGTTGTTGACGGAAAGAATTGTGATTTTTCGCTTTGCGACACGATCGTTTTGGATGATGTAGACATAATCTTCCCCATCATTAAGAATCGTAGAAAGATTCAACCAGACCCCTTCGCGTAGTCCGACATCGATGGCAACACTTGCGGTCTCTCCAATGTTCAATTGACTGCTGTTTTTAAATTGGATGCGCGTTAAATAGGTTCGACTGTTGGTGTCGGGTAGCTTTGCCACATCCAAAACCGAGCCATCGTATTTCTCTTCATCAATTGTAATGAAAGCTTTTTGGTTCGCCTTGATATCATTGACACTGCCTTGGCTGACACCGATGTGTACGACCATCTCATGACTTGCGACGATGACGGTTGGGGCAAGGGGACTACCAATATCACCAACTTTGGATACGAGTTTAACGACGGTCCCATTGATGGAGCTTCGTAAAATATTCGCTTCAATGGTTTCGTTCGCCGAATCGACGATATTTTGACTGATAGTGACCTGGCTTTTGGCAGCCTCTAAATTGGCGTTGGCTGCGTCTTTGCGGGCTTGAGCGATTTCAATTTCTGATGAGAATTCCACATCGCGCTCTAATCGGTAATCGGTTTCGGCTTGTACTGCTTCCGTATTGGCTTGTGATAAACGGGTTAAAGCAGTAGCCGCTTCAGCACTGTCTTCCCCATGATCCAATACAGCTTGATCATATTCAATTTGTGCTTGATCTGCTTCAGCTCGTTTTGACTCTGCGAGCACGCGTTTCTCTTCAATCACCACATCTTGAGCCGCACGATCTTTTATGACCGCGTCATATTCGGCTTCCGCAACTCTGAGATCCGCTTCCGCTTCTGTTTGTTGGGCTTTGGACAATCGCAAGGATTCATTCGCATTGTCACGACTGATTTCAGCTTGTTCACTGTTTATTTTTGCCAAAGCCTGATCTTTTTTAACGGTATCGCCTTCTTTGACATAGATTTCTTCAATGGTTCCAACACTTGCAAAAGTCGCTTGATTCAAGTCTCTTGGTTGAATGATGCCGATGAAATTCATGGTTTCCTGATTGGTACGCGTATTGATGGTCATAACCTTGACACTGATTT
Source organism: Erysipelotrichaceae bacterium UBA4808 (assembly GCA_002402585.1). Classification (GTDB taxonomy): domain Bacteria; phylum Bacillota_I; class Bacilli_A; order Erysipelotrichales; family Erysipelotrichaceae; genus UBA2212. The sequence goes on from DHGC01000092.1 coordinate 4,866, forward strand.
TCTTAGCTTCCATGACTTCCGCTTCTGGTTTCTGTGGACGTAGAAAAACAAAGTAGCCAAGCAAGCCCAAGATTAAGGCGATGATGATCCATTTATTTCGTTTCATAAATGGTGTCTCAAACATCTAACATCAAGGTGAAAAGGTTTAAATAGGTTTCTAAAGTCCAATCAATATCGATTTCGAATGAACTTTGGTAAGCGTCTTCGAACAATCGGGATAGTCCTGCAAAGATCGCATCTGCCAACATGGTGCAGAGTGTTTCCACTTGTTTGTTTTGAGCTTCGATTGCAGGGAACCGTTGGAGAATGATGCCATCGATCACATGTTTGATGGACTGTGCGATCTGATCATTGAGTTTAGAATAGCGTAAAAGAATCAGAGTCTCAGTTTGGTGTTTCGAGTAAACTTCGACCAGACCTTGCGTCAATTGTTTGACTTGATCTTTAAACCAAGTATTTCGATCCTTTTCATTCAGTTCAAAAGTTGATTGTTTGAGGATGATCGTATTGAAAGCGACAATCGTATCTTGAACCAACGCACTGAATAGCTTTTCTTTATTGGGATAATAATGATACAGATTGCCAACGGACATCTTTGCATCTCCTGCGATTCTACGCATGGATGCGTCTTCATAGCCATAATTAAAAAATTCCGCAAGTGAAGCGTTTAAGATACGTTCACGATATTCTTCTTTGAGTATTTGTGCCATGCCATTAGTATACAGCTGTTCATCAATGATTTCAACCTTCATGCGTCGATACTTTTACGTCGTTGTGCTAAAAGAAAACAACGGAATGTGTTTGTAGGCAAAGGATTATAATTTCGCATTATCAACAACAGTGCTTACGCATGAGATTAAGCAAAACAATTGCTTAAGTAAGTCCTTTTGACTA
>DHGC01000093.1 GCA_002402585.1 Erysipelotrichaceae bacterium UBA4808
TTAGCAACATCCAAGACCGATCCATCGTATTCATACTCATCGATGGTGATGAACGTTTTCTGATTCGCCTTGATGTCATTGACACTGCCTTGGCTGACGCCAATGTGGACGACCATCTCATGACTTGCGACGATAACGGTCGGAGCCAGTGGGCTGCCGATATCCCCAACCTTGGAAACGAGTTTGACGACGATGCCGTTGATGGAACTTCTCAGGATGTTGGATTCAATGTTTTCATTGGCTGCATCCACGTTGTTTTGACTGATGGTGACTTGAGCTTTAGCTGCTTCAAGATTTGCGTTGGCCGCATCTTTTCGGGCTTGTGCGATTTCAATCTCTGATGAGAACTCGACATCACGTTCCAAACGATAATCCGCTTCTGCTTGAGCTGCTGCGGTGTTGGCTTGCGACAACGTGGTCAAGGCTGCCGCTGCTTCGGCACTGTTCTCACCATGATCAAGGACAGCTTGATCGTAATCGATTTGAGCCTGATCAGCTTCAGAACGTTTTGTTTCCGCAATCACACGTTTCTGTTCGATCACCACAGCTTGTGCTTCACGATCTTTGATGACGGCATTGTATTCAGCTTCCGCAACCCTAAGGTCTGCTTCTGCTTCTTTTTGTTGGGCTTTAGACAAGCGCAAGGATTCATTGGCATTGTCTCGACTGATCTCAGCCTGTTCACTATTGATCTTAGCCAAGGCTTGATTTTTCTTGACCGTGTCACCTTCTTTGACATAGATTTCTTCGATGGTTCCAACACTGGTAAACGTGGCTTGATTCAAATCTTTTGGTTGGATGATGCCGATGAAATTCATGGTCTCTTGATTGGTACGTGTGTTGATGGTCATTACTTTGACACTGAGTTTCTTGGCTTCCACAACCTCAGCTTCTGGTTTTTGAGGGCGTAGAAAAACAAAATAGCCTACCAAACTTAGGATCAAAGTAAATATAATCCATTTGTTACGACTATTTTGTTTCATATATCGTGTCTCCAGCTTCCAACATCATTGTGAATAGATTTAAATAAGTCTCCAATGTCCAATCCATATCAATCTCGAATTTGCTTTGATACGCATCTTCAAAAAGACGTGAAAGACCTGCGAAAATCGCATCCGCCAACATGGTGCAAAGTGTCTCCACTTGTTTGTTGCGTGCTTCAATGGCTGGGAACCATTGCAGGATGATATCATCGATCATATGTTTGATGGATTGTGCGATTTGATCATTGAGCCTGGAATAACGGAGTAGAATCAATGTCTCGGTCTGATGTTTCAAATACACCTCAACCAAACCTTGAGTCAATTGTTTGACCTGGTCTTTAAACCAAACATTACGGTCGATGTCATTGATGTTGAAACTGCTTTGCTTGAGGATAATCGTGTTGAAAGCAACGATCGTATCTTGAACCAAGGCATTGAACAACTTTTCCTTGTTTGGATAGTAATGATACAGGTTACCAACAGACATCTTTGCTTCGACTGCGATTCTACGCATGGATGCGTCTTCGTAACCATAATTAAAAAATTCCGCCAGTGAAGCGTTTAAAATCCGTTCACGATATTCTTCTTTGAGTATTTGTGCCATGCCATTAGTATACAGCTGTTCATCAATGATTTCAATTCTTGCGTCCACTCTTTTATTCCGTTATGCTTGAGAAGAAGCATAACGCGTCATTGAAATCATTATTAATTATCATAGAATTCTGTTCAATAAGACCACTTCGTTGAAAACGAGGGGATTTAAGCAAATCATTTGCTTAAATTAATACATTTAGCTAAGCTAAAAGCATCAAATTCGTTTACTTAAGTGAATTAATCAATAAAGGGGAATCGTTATGAAATGGTTGACGTATTTTGGTGTAACATTTGTCGTGTTCATGGGGATTGATTTGATTTGGTTGGGCTTTGTCGCTAAGAATATCTATGCAAAATATCTGGGTTATTTGATGGCTCCCAAAGTCAATTGGATGGCTGCTTTGGTATTTTATGTGATCTTCATTGTCGGTGTTCTCTATTTTGTCATTGCGCCAAGTTTGGTGGATCGCGACATGGTTCAGCTCGTCATTCGAGCCATGCTTTTCGGTTTCATCACCTATGCGACCTACGATCTGACCAATTTGGCAACGGTTCGGGATTGGCCCATCACTATCACCATCATCGATCTGATCTGGGGAACGACCTTGTCGACCAGTGTCAGTGTCATATCGTATTGGATCATCACGAATTTTCTGTAGGAGCAACGCATGAAACAAATCAATGGACAAGAATTATATGCATACATCGTATCGGGTGCGAAGAATGTCATCGTCAATGAACAGAACCTGAATCGCATCAATGTTTTCCCAGTCCCAGATGGGGATACTGGAACCAATCTCGCCTTAACGATGAATTCCATCATCGCCCAGGCACAGCGTTTTGATCATGCCCATCAAACCATGGCGGAAATCGCACAATTGTCGATAGACAATGCTTATGGCAATTCAGGTATGATCTTTGCTCAGTATTTCAATGGATTGGCAGAATCCATTCAAACCAAGAGTACTTTGTCTCCGCTTGAACTGGTCGAAAGCTTCAGACAAGCGGCACACCAAGCTGTGAGCTCAGTTGCGCATCCTAAAGAAGGGACCATTCTGACGGTCATGCGAGAATGGACCAAGGCTCTGGAAGGGGCTTGGGATGTGGATTATGATCAGATATTCGAAAGATCACTTCATGCGCTTCAAGATGCCGTGTCCAATACGAAGAATCAATTAAAGGTATTGAAAGATAATAATGTGGTGGACGCTGGTGCACAAGCCTTCTATTTTTTTGTGGAAGGCATCGTACGTTTTCTCAAATCAGGAAGCTTGGAAGATTTGGAGTTCACAGCTGCTCGTTTGGATCTGATCACTGAAATGACACCCAGCTTAGATATTGGCGAACATCGTTATTGCGCTCAGTTTCTAATTCAAACGAAAAACAATCAAGACGATCTCATCAAGAGCTTGGACCATTACGGAGATTCTTTGGTGGTCAATCAAAACGGTGAACACATCAGCATCCATGTGCATACCAATGAACCGCATTTGATCATGGGTGAACTGGTTCGCAATCACCGTGTGATATCACATAAGGTGGATGACATGTGGATACAGGCGCATTTGATTCATGCCAAACAAGCCACAATGGCCATCATCACCGATTCGATTGCGGATATCCCGCAACAATTCAAGGATGACCATCACTGTGTGGTGCTTCCTTTGAACATCATCATTGATTCCAATGTTTATATGGATAAACTGACGATGCGTTCCAGTGATTTTTATAAGCATATGGATGATTATCGTTTGAATCCAAGTTCTTCGCAGGCGAGTCCCGTTGCGATCGAGCGAATCTTGAATCAGGTCTTGCCACATTATGATGAGATCATTGGTATCTTTGTCTCTCAAAAGATGAGTGGAACCTATCA
>DHGC01000028.1 GCA_002402585.1 Erysipelotrichaceae bacterium UBA4808
TTCCACAAAATGCTATGATGTCAATAGGAGGATGAACCATGGTAGAACTCAAGCTTGATCGTTATATCAACGCATCCTTCGACAGGGTATGGAACGCATCGAACTTCAAAACCGCAACAGGTCCTTATCGCGTTGTGATGCTTAATGAAGGTGATCCAAAAACGACTGTGGGATCGATACGAAGACTATTCAATGGACCGCTTCGTGTTCAAGAGCAGTGTTCGAGTATTGATCCACCCTTTTCAATGACGTACACACTCTTAAAAGGTGCACCCGTTAAATCTGATTATCTGGGTATGATTACTTTATCTCAAGAAGAGGAAGGTACGGGTTTGTCCTGGGTGATACAATTCACGCCTTTAATTAAAGGAACTGGTTTTTTGGTTAAAGGGTTGTTAAAGGGCATGATCACAAAAGTCATCGATCAAATTGAAGAAGATGCGATGAAGCAAGTCTAAAGTGATGGCGACTGGATGCCATCACTTTTTTTGAGCAATCATCTTACGATACAAGTGTTCACTGATTGTCGAATTGGACTCACCCTTTAAACGGACTGGTTCACCTGCTTCTTCTGAAATATCATCATTAAATATCAAATGAAGAGGTACACGTTTTGAACGTTGAACCTCTTTTAAAACAAGGTGAATGAACTGAGACATACTTAAACCTTGTTCCTCAAGGATTAAAATAACCTCATCTTTTAAGGCTTTTTCAACTCTAAGGTTAATGATGGTATCTTTCATAGTGCTCCATGTGTATATACAATGTATATACAGTTTAACACAAGCAAAAGAAAAAGGGAACTGCTGTTCCCTAGATTAGAATGCGAAATTACCGTCTTTGAATACGATTACTTCTTGATTGTCTTGCGTCAAGCCAATGATGGACATGTCCGCACTACCAAACATGAAGTCTTCATGTTCCATGGAGTTGTTTGAACCTAACTTATCCAACTCTTCTTGTGTCATATCGTTGCCACCTTTGATATTCATCGGGTAAGCACGACCTAAGGCCAAGTGACACGAAGCATTTTCATCGAATAGTGTATTCAGGAAGAGGATATTGCTGTTGGAGATTGGAGAATCGTGTGAGATCAAGGCAACTTCACCCAAGTAGGATGAACCTTCATCAAACTCAACCAAACTCTTTAGTGAATCTTTTGCTTCTTTGGCATCGTAATTGACAACTTTACCATCTTTGAACTCCAACCAGAAATCTTTGATCAGATTCCCATTGTAATTCAAGGGTTTTGTCGCAACAACCTTACCATTCACACCGTATTTATAGGGCATGGTGAAACTTTCTTCCGTAGGCATGTTTGGATTGAACACGATACCCTTGGTCGATTTCTCATTGCCCCCTGCCCAGATATGATTTGGAATGAGTTCAATCGTTAAATCGGTTCCCAAAGCATTCTTGAAGTGCAAGGATTTGAAATTATAATCATTCAATGCTTTATTGTGCTTATGCAAGGTGTCGTTGTGTTTTTCCCACTCCGCAACCGGATCATTGTCCTCACGAACACGTACCGCATGGAAGATGGCTTCCCACAAGGCATCAACGGCCATTTCTTCTGTAATGTCTGGGAAGACTTTCTTAGCCCAGCCTACAGTTGGGACCGAGATTACGCACCACTGCGTACGATTGCCCATGGTATGCTCACGCCAAGATTTAAGGGCTTTATTTTGAGCGATCGCAGCGGTTTGAATCTTGATCGGATCGATATCCGCCATCAAACCTGGTGTTTCCGCATGCACGGAAATCAAAGCATAACCTTTTTCAATGAAATAATTAAATTGTTCCACGAGATAATTTGGAACCGTACCCAACACATCCAAATCACAATAACTGAAGTTGTGATGATTCACAATCTCATCATTGTAGCGAACAAAGACATGGGATGCCCCAGCCTTATACCCTTCTTCAACCAAGATGCGAATGAAATCCTTCGTTTCAATGTTGGCACTGATCATCAAAGGCTGACCCTTTTGGACATTAGCCCCGATTTTAACCGCCAACTCAGCGTATTTACTTAATAATGTTTTTCTTCTTAACATAAAACGCCTATTTCCCGTGCGATATCGGAAGCATTGCGGCTCCAACGATTCCAGGCTCAGAGAGCTCAGCACGTTTGAAGAGCGGATTGCGCATTCCGACATGCACCAAGTTATTATAATTACTTAAAATTTTGTCAAAGTAGAAGGCATGGGATTTTGCGACCCCACCACCAATGACAAAGACATGCGGATCCACCACATGACCAATCGCTGAACACAAAAGTGCGAAGTGATATGCCATATCATCGATCATCTTAATGGCTTTTTCGTTACCTTCTTGAGCCAAATCAAAGATTGCCTTGGCGGAAGTGATCTTGGGATCCAATTCCTTTTGAGCCAATTTGACCAATGCGGTACCACTGAAGACATTCTCAGCCGCCCCAACATTCAAGTGATTAATTTTTTCACCTTCGGATGTGACGATGATGTTTCCAACTTCACCAGCATAACCATTCTTACCCGAGACAACCTTTCCATCGACGACTAAAGCGCCGCCGACTCCGGTGGAATGGGTCATGTAATAAACGATCTTATAGCCTTTACCAGCCCCCACCAAAGCTTCAGCCAAACCAGCTACGTTCGCATCATTATCGACATAGGTTGGCTTGTTAAACTCACGCTCAAGTTCTTGAGCCATCGGATAGTTTTCAAAACCCGGTAGATTGGTGGCCATGGTCATGACACCACGAACCGTATCGACAGGTCCTGGTACACCAATGCCAATCCCAATGACTTCATCCAAGCCTTTGATCTGACGAATCAAAGCCTTGAGATTCTCCATGACTTTTTCAGTACCTTCTAAGGCATACGAAGGAGCGCTTACAACTTGTAAGATTTGACCATCTTCTGTTACTTTGGCAACACGTGCATTGGTGCCGCCCAAATCAATCCCGATTACAGTTCTCATATTTGTCCCCTATTTTATTTCTACGATCTTCATCATATTGGCTGTACCTTCACCCGTTGGATATCCAGCGGTGATGATGACATAGTCACCACGAACCAAACCACGATCCTTGGCAATGATCGTTGCCAATTCATCATCGTTCGTCATTTCATTTTGAATATCCGANNCTTACGTTGAACAGACTTGGTGAATGTGACTGCGAATATAGGCACTGGAGGACGGAACTTCGAAATTCGTCGAGCCGTGGATCCACCTTGGGTAAAGGCCACAATCGCCTTAACCTTATCCAGTTGCAACGCTGAGTCTGCAACGGAAATCCCAATCGCATCCTGAATCGTCTTACGTGACGATTTGATGGCTTGATCTAAACGCTCACGGTAAGGAAGAATCTCTTCCATTGCACGTGAGATGATATCCATCGTCGTGACCGCTTCCAAAGGATATTCCCCGGCAGCTGTTTCGCCACTCAACATGATCGCATCACTGCCATCCAAGACCGCATTCGCCACATCACTGGCCTCAGCACGCGTTGGACGCGGATTGCCCATCATGGACTCGAGCATATGCGTAGCGGTGATGACCGGTTTACCGACTTCATTCGCACGCTTGATGATTTTCTTTTGATAGATTGGGACCAATTGGGTACTGACTTCAACACCCAAATCGCCACGCGCAACCATGACGCCATCGGATACTTCCAAGATTTCATCCAAGTTGTCATAACCTTCTTGGTTTTCAATCTTCGCAATGATTTGAATCTTTGATTTACCTTCTGATAAAAGAATCTTACGGATGGCCAATACGTCTGACGCTCTTCTTACGAAGCTCGCCGCGACAAAATCGACATCCATTTTACAACCAAAACGTAGATCCCCTTCATCTTTTTCAGAAATGAATGGCATCGATAATTTAACATTTGGGACATTGACACCCTTACGTGTCTTGATGATCCCCGAGTTTTCAATACGACAAGTTAAAACACCCGGTTCTACATCGGTGATGGTCAAACGCATCTTTCCATCATCAATCAACAAGTAGTTTCCTGGTTTGACATCGGCATACATTTCAGGACAATCCACATGGAAACGTTCATTGGTTCCCAAGACCGGTTCCTTGACGACTTTGACGATATCACCCTTTGTGAATTGAAGGACGCCTCCACTCATTTCACCACAACGAATTTCAGGGCCTTTGGTGTCCAACATGATAGCCAAGTTGAAACCTGCCACATCACTGACTTCACGCACCATTTGGATACGCTTGCCATGGTCTTCATGGTTGCCGTGCGAGAAGTTGAGACGAACGATGTTCATCCCAATTTCAGCGAGTTTTTGAATCATTTCAGGGGTTTCAGTCGCAGGGCCCAGTGTGCATACAATTTTAGTTTTACGAATTTCTTTCATCGTTAATTTCTCCTAGATCAAACGTTGGTGTAAGGCGAATAAACCCTTTCGAGAAGCCTTTGGCATTGCCAAAGCCTCCTCAATTGGAAAGGATGTGATTTCATTGTGAACCATTCCAACGCAATGGCCCCCAATCCCTTTCACTAATAATTCAACCGCATAATCCCCCATTCGGGTCGCTAAGACACGGTCAAACGCGGTGGGAGATCCACCCCTTTGGATGTGACCTAGAACCGTAGATCGCCCAGAAAAACCAGTCGATTTACTAATCTTCGTTGCCAACATCTCGACATCCGTGATCTTCTCACTAATGACGACAATCGCATGCTTCTTTTTGCGATTCATATCCAATTCACGCAGTTTCGCTAAGACTTCTTGTTCATCATAACCCGTTTCTTGAGTCACAATGATTTCGGCTCCACAACTGATGCCGGAATAGATCGCAAGATCCCCACATTTATTTCCCATGACTTCCACCACCGAACAACGATGATGCGAAGAACTGGTATCCCTCAATTTATCAATATTCTGAATGACGGTATTCAATGCCGTATCAAAACCAATCGTATAATCGGTTGAGACGATGTCATTGTCAATCGTTCCGGGTAGACCGATGCAGTTGATGCCCATATCCGTAAGTGCCATTGCCCCACGATAGGTCCCATCACCACCAATCACCACAACAGCTTCAACGCCAAATTCCTTTAATTTCGCAACGGCGACTTTGCGAACTTCGATATCCTTAAACTCTGGTAAACGAGCTGAACCCAAGATGGTTCCACCTCGATAGAGTATATCACTTACGGAACGCGTATTCATCAGGTACATCGATCCTTCGACCATGCCCTTAAAACCATCTTCGATGGCTACGACTTCGATTCCTTGTGATAAAGCAGAACGTGTCACCGCACGAATCGCTGCATTCATGCCTGGTGAGTCACCTCCAGAGGTGAGAACTCCAATCCGTTTTAGCATCGATATGCCTCCTTAATCCAGAACAATTTTACCATTATTACCCTCTTTTGTGTAAATTTTACACTGGATTTTCATTGTTTCGACGATTCATTCCAGCCAAATACATGGTTTTCGCCAAACGCTCGATACGCTCCAACAAACGACGTGATTTCAAGCTCTCATCATCCCCTTTGGCATTGAAGCGGAAGTGTACCGCAAGGTTTGCCAAATCATGATTGGATGTGAATAAAGTCATCTTCTTCGCTTCCATACGTCCATTCAATAAAGGAAAAAGCACCTCATCTCTGAAATAAGATGAATAGGTCTCTGCTCCGATATCATCGAACGCAACGATGCTCGCATTCTTCAAACGCTCCAACTTGATGGCACGTTGATCATCTTCCGTATAGGAACTGTAGAATTGATAGGCCAACTCTGGCACATTCACAAAAGCGACCTTCACATTCTGTTTCGCGTAGTAGTTCAAGATGGCCATGGCCAAGTAGGTTTTCCCCACACCCAAACCGCCATAGATGTATAAACCCTGACGTTGGTTCTGGGTCAACCAGGACGGTATTTCTTTTATCGATTGAATGTATTGGGAATCTGCTTTTGCTTTAAGTAGATTGCGCACATCCGCAAGAAGATAATGTTCCGGACAATCCAAGACACTGAACTTAATCTTGTGTTCGGTCTGCTTCAAATAATCCATTTGATACGCACAGGCTTGTAATTCAAAACTTAACAGTGGATCCAATTGCAAGCCCAGGACATAACCTGTCTCTTCTTGACGACAGGTATGCAAACCAAGACAGTTCTTGCATTTCTCCAAATACATGAGCCATGTGTTAAGCTTAGATGCATTATCCGACACAAAACGTTCATCCAGCTCATGATTTGTTAGAAAAGCCTGGACATTGGAATTCTTTATTAACGTTTTGACGAGTTCTTCACGGTCCTGTTTTTGATTTGGACTCAATTCAAATTCGAAGTTCAGCTTTTCCATCATTCATCCCCCAATTTCATAAAGGCTTCCATCAAAGCCCTTTCTTCCTCAAAGCTCAAACTTTCTTGTTTGGCTTCAGGATAATCACTTGCTTTCTCCACTCTTCGCTTCGTATTGGACTTAAAGCTTTGGTTCGCTTGAGCTTTTGCCTTTTCTAAAGTATTGATGTTCAACGTCGCCCATTGCATCGCAATCATCTCTACATTCCGTGTATTGATGACCTGACGATTGGCTTTGAAGCTGGCTTCAATCAAGACATTGACGACCTGTGGATTAAGCCCCATGATTGAGACCAATTGATTCAAAAGGTACTTCTCTAACGCTGTGGGTTCAATATCCTTACGCAACTTCTTTAAGAAGATGACAGGTGGATATTCATACGGTGAACTCACGACAGGTACTTCTGTGACGACTTCTTTGGATGCTAAACTACGTAAACGTTTGATGTTCAAATTGGTCTCATTGGCAACGTAGGCTTTACCCACCAATTCCACCATTCGACGGACCGAGATGCCATAGATGCTTCCGATTTCTTTGATCGCATCAATGGCGGTTTGGGTTCGATAGTGTTTCGGGAAGAGAATCAAACTACACTCCACCAAGAAGGTCTTAATGTCGAAGCTTAAATCCTGACGATTGTTTTTAGGCGTTTCCTGACCAACGAATTTCTGTTCAGCTTGGGTGGTCCAATTCTGTAAAAATGCTTTATCCAAGGGATGACGAATGATCTCATACCCTTCTTTGGATAAGGTACCTGAAGTATTTTGTTCAAGGATGTATTCATATTGACTGGCACCACAGACTTGAATGAATAAACGTCCAAAGACTTCGTGCTTTAAAAAATCATGGATATGCAAAGCTGGCTTCAGCTTGAAGATGTAGTGATTGCCCTGTTTGTTATAACTGACATAGATTTCGAGAAGATCGAACTGCTCCAAGCGCATCAAATCTTGATCACACTTTGCCAAGGTGACGCTCATCGCATCACAGAGACTCTGAATGTCTTCTTCTTGTTTATGTTGGCGACCATACCATAAAAAACCATACAAGGCGAGGGCTGTGGCCCCAATCAGACGTTGATAAACGCGATAGAGCGAACGCCAATCCTGTTCCTCTTCTGGCCATTCAATGATGTATTTATCCTGTACTTGTAAGTTCATATCGTTTCAATGCTTTCTGGATGGATGCTTCGAGTGCTTCGATATCATCGTTGTTATAGATAATGACATCAGCACGTTTGATCTTCTCTACTTGTGGTATTTGATGTTTCAAGCGCTCATCAATCATTTGATCGCTATAGCCTCTCTTATGCTTCAATCGTTCACGCAGAATGGCTTCATCACTGACAACCACCCATACTTCATCAAAGTACGGCTCACCCTGACTTTCATACAAAAGTGGTACTTCCGCAAACATCAATGTTTCCGCATCGATGCTTAGAAGCTGTTGATAGACTTGCGGATGGATGATGGCTTCCAAATGGGCCTTATCTTCAAGATCATTGAAGATACGCGAAGCTAAGAAGGCCGTATTGACACTCAAATCTTCATTCAATACTTGACTACCATAGCGCTCGATCAAAAGAGCTCTTGTCTTCTCACTCTGCAACACATCTTTCGCAATCAAATCCGCATCATAAACAGGATGCCCTAATTTGCGTAAGATTTGACTGACCGTCGACTTGCCACTGCCCATCGATCCGGTGATTGCGATGCTTTTCATTAAATCCTCTTTTGACACTTTGGACAGTAGACTGTGGAGCGTTGTCCAACCACGCCTTTAATCAATAGACTGTTACATGCATGACACGGCTGATGCGCTCGACCATAGGCATGGATTTGGAGTTGGAAACGACCGGTGATGCCTAAACTGGCTGTATAGGAGCGAATCGTGGTTCCACCCGATGCGATGGCTTCACCCAAGACTTGACGCGTCACTTCAATGCATTCTTCCCATTTATAGAGCGGAACATGATGGACACGGGTAAAGGGCGAAAGCTTTAGTTTAAAGCAGATTTCATCCGCATAGATGTTTCCGATGCCTGCGATGACAGACTGGTCCAAAAGAAAGGTCTTTAAATGAACCTTACGCGTTTTGGCTTTACGCCGAAGATATTCCTTCGTTAAGTGCTCATCCCAAGGTTCAAAGCCTAACTTGGAATTGAAATAAGCATCGAGATCATTACTAACCTCAATTCTACCAAATTTACGGGTATCATTGAACGCCAAATCAAAGTCATCGAAGTGAAAAAGCACATGTGAATGCTTGTTTCGCTCTGCATTCTTCTCGAGTTTGTAGAACTTCCCTTCCATACGCAAATGAATGATGACAAAGGCTGTCTCCATCTGCCACAAAATATATTTTCCCCTACGCAATACATTGACGACTTTCTGGCCATGTAAAGCATTGAGTTCTTCTTGATTTACAATCGTCTTTGCCCAATAAACAGAATGATCTAAAAGTTGGTGACCCTTGATCTGTTCATCCAAGATCCGTACGACCGTCTCAACCTCTGGTAATTCAGGCACTATTTCGCCTCATACCAGTTTGCACCCCAGGCACTGGACACTTCCATGGGCACCTTCAATTGAACCGCAACCTTCATGGTCTTTTCAACCAAGTTGCGTACCATTTCGAGTTCTTCCTCTGGCACATCAAAAACCAATTCATCGTGTACTTGGAGAATCATCTTCGCTTTAAGCTTCGCTTCTTTCAAAGCTTCATCCACTTTGATCATCGCAATTTTCATGATGTCCGCAGCGCTGCCTTGAATCGGTGCATTCATCGCTGCACGTTTAGCAAATTCACGCACTTGATAGCTACTCGACTTGATTTCGGGAAGATAACGTCTACGTTTGTATAAGGTTTCGACATAACCCAAATCCTGACAATCCGCGATGGTTTGGTCCATGTAGGTAGAAATCCCTTGGTACGTCTTTAAATAACGTTCAATGAACTGTTTCGCAGTCTTACGATCGGTGTTGATCTGAGCTGCCAAACCAAAATCGGAGATACCATAGATGATTCCAAAGTTAACGGCTTTGGCAGCACGTCGTTCATTGGAACCAACCGCTTCTTTACTTAATCCAAAGACATCCATGGCGGTCTTGGTATGAATATCCAAGCCTTGTTTAAAGGCTTCGATCAAAGCTCTTTCATTCGCCATATCAGCCAAGACACGCAATTCGATCTGTGAATAGTCACACGAATATAATACATTCCCAACACTTGGGACAAAGGCTTTACGTATTTCACGTGCCTCTTCGTCGCGAATGGAGATGTTTTGAAGATTGGGATCCGTGGAAGATAAACGACCGGTTTGAGCGATTGTCATCGCATAAACCGTATGAATCTTTTGATCTTTTTGAATGAACTTCTGCAAGCCAATGGCATAGGTTGAATAAATCTTTTGGTATTTACGATATTCAATTAAAGGTTCAATGATCGGGTGTTCATGACGTAAGGATTCCAAAACATCAATGGACGTTGATTGCTTACGGTTTGTACTTAAGTTCAACTGATTGAAGAGAATCTCACCCAATTGTTTTGGGGAGTTGATGTTGAAGTTTTGACCTGCGTGTCGATAGATGCTTTCACTCAAGGCATTCAGTTTATCTAACGTCTTGGATGCGATATCCTCCAAGATTTCTTGTTTGACATGGATCCCTTCTTTTTCCATACGATAGAGAATATCCACCAAAGGATAATCAATGTCCATATAGACCGACCACAAATCATGCTCGATTAATCTACTTTGTATACTTTGTCCACTCTTTAAGAGTCGTTGTGCGATTTCAACACATTTCTGCGTGTTTTCCTCATCAATACGTGCCGTTGGATAGCTCGGCCAATCCAACTGTTCCCTAACTTTGTCATAGGTATTAAGATTGCTGTCATCGATAAAGGCCATCATCATCACATCATAGACAAAAGCAGGAAGCTTGAAGGTTTCTGTTTGTGCATGATAAAGGCTCTTCACATCATAGACATACAAGGCTTTATGATTCATTAATTTTGCGTGGAATTCCTTTAATAGGACCCAATCCTTGAGTTCGAGATACGTGCTGTTTGCCCCATCACTTAGCGCAAAGCCCAAGAGTGTGTGTGGCCAATCGCCATCCAAGCGATAATGACCAAATAAAGCGAGTGGCTCCGTAAAATTTAAGCTTTCAATACCCACTTGTTTCAATGCCTCCGCTTTAACACTGACTTCTTTGATCATGGTTTTCATTTCATATTTCTCATAGAAAGCATTGGCACCTGCCACATTCGCTTGGTATAAGGCATCCTCCAATTTGACATGAATCTCCGCATCGGTCTTAATGGTCGCCAACCATTTTGAGAACGTCGCTTTCTCATGAAAATTCAAGACAATTTCTTTAAGTTTACCCTTAAGTTGCCCAGCGTTGGCAATCACATTCTCTACACTTCCATACTCACTCAAAAGCTTTAACGCCGTCTTTTCACCAACACCTGGAAGTCCAGGAATATTATCCGAGGCATCCCCCATCAAACCCTTTAGATCCGGAATTTGATCGGGTCTCAAGCCCCACATTTCTTGAAGCTTTGCTTCATCCATCTCTTCAATCTCGGTCAAACCCTTTTTCATCAACCATACCGAGCTTGTCTTATCGATCAGCTGCAACAAATCTTTATCGCTGCTTAAAACATTGATGTCCCAATCAGGATAACGTTTGACTAAAGAACCGATGATGTCATCGGCTTCCAAACCATCTTCCTGCCAATAACATAAACCCGCCGCATCACAGTATTCACGGACAAGCGGAAATTGTGCAATCAACTCTTCTGGTAAGGATTTACGTGTCCCCTTGTAATCTTCATATTGTTCATGGCGGAAGGTCTTTTTTCCACTGTCAAATGCCACAACCATGGCTTGCGGTTGAACCAGTTCAATCGCTTTATTGAGCATCATCGCAAAACCATAAACCGCATTGGTTGGAACACCAAAAGAGGTTGTGGTCATGCGTGTGTATGCCGTCGCATAATAAGCTCGAAAGAAGAGTGAATTTCCATCCACCAGTAACATTTTTTTCATATCAAATCACCTTTTCTCTATTTTAACATAGCCCTTGCACAAAAAAACCAAAGTCACCTTTGGTTAGGGTTTAAGTCCTTCAAGGACATCCAGATTCTCAAACATGATGGTTTTGTAATCTTTATTGTCTAATAAATTCTGTTCGGTTAGAAATGTTAAATTATGCAGTTCAATTGAAGTCAATTCCAATTCTGTTTTGATTTCATTGTATAACGCTTCCATATCTTCACTGAGGTTAGGTTCATGAACGATCAACTTAACTTCATCCGTTTTAATGCGCTCTTTAATCAAATTCAACTGCGTCGCACTCGGTAATGCCCCATAACGTGAAAGAATCAAAGGATAAACACGAACACCATATGCCTTCTGCCAATTCCCAAAGGACGGTGTCACAGACACAAAAGCAATATCCTGCTTCCACAGTTCCTGATAATCCGCATCCATGAACGCAAGCTCTTGTTTCAACACATCATAATTAGTCGTAAAGAACTGTTTCTCTTCCGGAAACTTCTCAACCAACCAATCTTTGACCGTTCCCGCCATCGAAATCATCGTAATCGGATCCAACCATAAATAAGGATCGGTATCATACATATCCACTTTCGCAAACGCTTCACCCGTGTAATAAGGATTGGTGTAACTGATGCGATTCATCTCCAAGTTCGTTGTCGTATAGCGTGCGAATTCGTAAACACCTGCTGTATTTGTCAAATCCACAAGCTGCACTGAACTGGATTGAAGTTCATTCAAATAAAGCGTTAGATACGGCTCCAACTTCCCAAAATGAAACAAGACATCGGTCGACTCCAAACGTGTTTGATAATCATCGATGATTTCCGTACGAAGCATCGTCTGCCCTTTGGAGTACATTAAAACATTGACCTTATCCGCCGCAATGCGATTGACAAGATATTGGATGGGATAGGTCGTCACGCCCACATTGAGCTTCGCCAGGGTACAAGCACTCAAACTCAAACTGAGCAAGACAAGGATCGTGATGGTTTTAAAATAGTGTTTCATAACGTTTTTTCCTTAGTCATTATAGCATACTCATTCATAGGGATTGAGCATCTTCATCCATAGAGTCTTCTCACCCTGACGTCGTCTGCGATCCTTATTGGATAAGAATCCTTCCACCAAATGATAACCATAAACAGCCAAACCCATCAAAGGTAGATTTCCTAAAAGACTTAAAAACTGCCAATGCGTGAACCAAACCAAAAAACTCATGTGGCTGGCATTGAAAAGATGCAAGATGCCAAAGATAAGCAATTCCTTGACAAAAATCGTCAATACACCCAAAACCAAGAGTTCAATGATACTTTCATTGACTTGATTCGACCATTGACGCAAAACCCAGATCGTCAAAGTGAACACAAAAGCATTCATCATGAAATAACCAAAATGTGTCAAATCCAGAAACAAGCCAAATCCAAACGCCATGATCAAAGCCGTTCCCAAATCCAATTCACGGGCAACCAACATCAAACCGATAAGCCCGATATGCGGGATGAAATTCAATCGATAAAGTGCGTAATCCACAGGAAAAATCTGACTCAAGATCAAATCAGCAAGAAAACACAGAATCAGGTAAATGAACTTACTCACTTGAACCTCGCTTCACGATCAAAACATAATTCAAATCATAGAAATCCGCTGCAGGCGTAACCAAGATCTTTAAACCTATTGTATTGGGGAGTGTCTCCACATGATTCACCACACCCACCAACAAGCCACTTGGAAACAAGCCCCCTGCCGCAGACGTGATGACTTTCATCCCTGTTGTGATGGATGAATTGGTATCCAAAAGCTTTAAAGAATAGCTCTTGGTGTTGGGATCATAGCGCTCTAGAATCGCCTCAGAGGTCTTTGTTGGATCGATTTGAATCTTGACACTTATCTTATTGATATCTAATTCCGTCGTCAATAAGAGCACGACACTGGTCTTCTCACTGACTTCCACGACTTTTCCCAATAAACCCAAATTACTGATGACCGCATCCCCTTGTTCAACCCCATCGTTTGAACCAACATCAAGGATGATGGAATGCGAGAAACTGTCCATGCTGCGCTGAATCACCGTTGCGGAAATTGTCGAAGCTTCACTCAAGCTCAAACTTAATTGATTTAACTGCTTCAAATCTTCAATATCACGATAAGCTTCTTCCAAACGGCTCTGATACGCCGCAATCAAATCAATCTGTTCACGCAGTTTCTTATTTTCTTCCATGGTCGACCACAAAGTGCTCACATCCTGTACGAAGCTGGTGATTGCATAGAGCGGTCTTTGAACCAAGGCATATTGGATTTGCGCATAAAAACGAACGCCCTCTCCCATTTGGGATTCGGTGGGGCGTGTCGACTGGATAACGTTTAGAATCAAGGTCACACTCATAAGGATCGCGATGATACTGATGAGTAACTTTTGTAATGGTGAGCGTTTGCGCATAACTGTACACCTTATTATAAAGAGTGGACCCCTTAAGTTCAATCTTTTCTGACGACCTCTTTCAAACTAAGATAGCGCTGCTTGCTTACAATCAAATGATCTAAAAGTGGAATGCCCATCGTTTGTCCAGCTTCTTCTAATACTGAAGTTACCATAAAATCATTCTCACTCGGTGTCACATCTCCACTGGGATGATTATGAACCACCAGGATACGTGCTGCAGAGTGGGCAACCGCTTGCTTGAAGACTTCACGTGGATGAACGATGGATCGATCCAAACCACCCACATACAAAGGTCGATACCCAATGATGTGGTTCTTGGTATTCAAAAAGACAACCAAGAAGTTTTCCTGCATGCAATGTCCAATCTCACTTTGAAGCCAATGCACGACACGCTGCGGTTGATCAATGACACTCACACCCTGTGAAGCCTCAAATGCCATTCTACGAGCACACTCCCCAATTGCGCAAAGTTCAGATGCCTTTGCTTCTTTGATGCCATCAATGCTCATGAAATCGTGGATTTCGCATTGTGCCAAACCTAAAATTCCTTTTGTTTTATACAAGACTTGATCCGCCAGATCCAAAGCACTGTGTGTCTTTGTCCCACTTCTAAGCAGAAGCGCAATCAATTCACGATTGCTTAAAGCTTTGACCCCATGACGTTGAAGCTTTTCACGGGGACGATCTTCTAAATTGACATCTTTGATTTTCATCTTAAAAAAGAGGACAATGTCCTCTATTTCCCCCAGGTCATTTCGACACCAGGGATACTGACGCGTCCCCGTGATGAGGTTAGAATCTTAAAGATGGCTGCCACTCCGGCAGCGACGGCGATATATACAAGAACGGTAGTTGTGGCCATAAAGCACCTCCACTCTTGTTTACGTATGTAAAATGAATCATCCTAAGATTTGATTCAGTTCATCGACGATCTTTTGAACTTCCAAGAGTTTTTGCTTGTATTCTTCTTTATCCAAGACTTGATTCTTCCATTGAATCAATTCCAAGCAAGCGGCACTCTTGATCACCAAAGCTTTACTTAAACGTTCGATCGATTCCATCGTTGCTCCCTATATTTCTATCTTTGAATTCAGTATACTAAAACTAAATGAAGGATGATACGATGGAAACACAAATCACACGCAAAGAACGTTGGGCATTTGGTTTAGCAGGTTTAGGTCAAAACATGGTCTATAATTACACGACCGCTTATATCATGGTTTTTTATACCGATGTGGCTTTGATCGCACCAATTGCGGTCGGAACCTTGATGCTGGTTGCACGTATCTTTGATGCGATCAATGATCCCATCTTAGGCAACTACATCGATCGTCACCCAAGTCCAAAGGGTAAATTAATCCCTTACCTCAAAGCCATTCCAATTCCCATGTTTGTGATTTCGGTCTTGGTTTATTTCGTACCCGACATGTCTCCTGCTTTGAAACTTTTATATGCTTATGTCAGTTTCATTCTCTGGGATTTGATGTATACCGTTAGTGATGTGCCTTATTGGGGTTTAAGTGTTACGATCACAGCCGATCCAAAAGAGCGTTTATCCCTTATTTCTTTAGCTAGAATCCTCTGTAATGTCGGCTTGGCTGTCTCCATTGTCTTACCTCCCTTGCTGATCAAAATTTGGGGTGGAGGCCAACAAGCCTATCTTCTTACTGCCGTCTTGATGGCTTCTGTCGGTTCCTTACTTTTCAGTTTGGTTGGAAAACACGCACATGAACGAATCCAAGCCAACAATCAAGAACCCAGTAGCTTCATGAATCTTTTACAAAACAAAGCTTTGGTCATTCTTCAATCCTCACGTATCTTGCAAGCGTTCCGCATGGTCATTGCGACAGCAGGACTCTATTTTGCAAAATACAATCTTCAAGATGAAGCGCAATTCTCGTTATTGGGTGGTCTCTTGATTCTCGCCATGATTCTTGCGATGTTCATCACGCCAAAACTCAAGCAACATTTCACCAAGAAGACACTCTATCAAGCGTCCTTGGTCTTAGGCTTTCTTGCCCACATCACACTGTACTTCCTCGGTTATCAAAATGCATGGGTCAACTATGCTTTCTTATTCATCATGGGCCTTTCCCTAGGCTTGAACGATGTGCTCACCTATACCATGGTTGGGGATTGTGTCGATGCCTATGAACAAAAGAGTGGTTTGCGTACCGAAGGTTTGAGTTTCGCTTTTCATACCTTTACAACCAAACTTCAATCTGCCTTCGGTCTATTCTTCATTGGTTTTCTTTTGGATCAAAGTGGCTTCATCGAGAACACCCTCCAACAGCCCAAAGCCTTGGCCGCTATCTTTGCCCTGATCACCCTGTATCCTTCCATTGCCAGTCTTTTGGGTATGATCCCGATGGCTTGGTATGACATCAAAGAAAAAAGAACTCAGTAAGTTCTTGAATCCATAATCATTTGAGCGAAGCGGGCAACCCCCGCTTCTTTTACATGTGGAACCACATGATCCACAAGGGCTTGGATGCTTACATGAGCATTTTCCAAAGTAGCCGACAAGCCGACCCCTTCCAACATGCTTCGATCATTCTCCCCATCCCCGATGGCTGCGACTTCATCCATCGAAAAGCCGAGTTCATTTGCCAAGATCTTGACGCCATTCAGTTTGGACTGACCCAGACTTGCACAATCCATATACCAAGGCATGATCCATTCCATCGCTATCTTGTCCTTAAAGCGCTCCGCAAATAAGGCCATCCGTGCTGGATCGTCTTCTAATTCGATGTTCAATGAACACTTGGGACTTGATGCTTGAATCTCAGACACATCCATCAGTTGACGAGTTTTAAGTCCGCCATGTTCCTCCTCATGTTCAATTGCTAAATCATAATGCGTGTACACCAAAACATCGTCTTGAATACAAGAGAAATGCAGATCCAAGCTTTGTGAAACCGCAACGATCGCATGAAGCTCATCCACACTCAAGTGTGCTTTATGAAGATAAGCATTGGTCTTAAGGCTCACGACCTCTGCCCCATTGCCTGCAATCAAATAACCATCATACTGATCCATCTGTAGATGTTTGGCGATTTCAATCATCGCACCATAGGAGCGTCCACTGGCTAAAACCAAGCGTATCCCTTGGCGCTGTAATTCCAATAATTGCGTGATGTTTGCTTCTGGAACACCGACACTGGGCTCAAACAAAGTCCCATCAATATCACATACGAACATTTTTATCATTGCCCCATTGTACCATAAGCAATACGGCTCTGTTATACTAAAAATGATAGAAAGCGAGCTCAATATGAACCTTCCACAATTCATCTTCTTTGATTTTGACAATACCTTGATCGACAGTAAAACCCATACCATCCCTGCTTCTGCACTGGACGCACTTAAGCGTTTGGTCGCCAAAGGGATTAAAATCGGCATCGCATCGGGACGAAGTCATTTCCTCTTAAAAGAAACAGGCGCTTTGAGTCTTGTCCCTTGGAGCGGTTTATGCTTAAGCAATGGCCAAGTGGTCGTCAAAGGCACAGAAGATGTCATCCATCACCATTTCTTACCTAAAGCAGCGGTCCTTAACGTCATCGAAACAGCGAAAGCACTGAACATGAACCTCTATTTCAGCACGCCCCGAGGTGATTTCATGATGAAAGCACCCGATGAATTGGTGTTTGAAGCCCATCATTTCTTCAATGAACCCATTCCTCTACCTGGGATCTATGTCGATCAACCCATTGATAAACTCTTGGTCTATGCCCCTAAAGGCTATGATTATGCACCGTATAAAGCCATTGAAGGCTTGACCACCTTCGTATCGGTCTCAACCTATGCGGATATGGCCACTTACGGTATCAGTAAACTCAGTGCCATCCATGAACTCTTGGATGATCTTGGTTTGGAACATCGTTTTACAGCCTTTGGGGATTCTCAGAACGACATGGAAATGCTTCAAGGAGCAGACATCTCAGTGGCCATGGGCAATGCGGATCCCAAACTAAAAGCCATCGCCGATCACGTCACAGAGGATGTGGATCAGGATGGCTTAGTGAAAGCTTTGATTAAACTTGGATACTTGGACTAGCGTTTGAATTATCAAACGCTTTTTTTTCGTCCAGACACGATCCAGTAACCAAGATAGAAGCCTAAGATCCTTACCCCAACAGCTAAAGCAGTGAACTGCCACACAGGTAGGGCATGGAAGAAAGGACGATTGGTGAGATAGAAATAATTTCCACCCGTCACAGCATTCACGACATACGCAAGTCCGAAATAGATAAGAAAACTTACGCTTGAAATGATTAAGCCTTGAAGCTTTGGCCGCCAAGCGAAGGCGTAATCGGTCACAATCGGTAGAATCAAAGTGATCGCATGATTCAAAAGATACGAAAT
The DNA here is from genome assembly GCA_002402585.1 of Erysipelotrichaceae bacterium UBA4808. GTDB lineage: Bacteria > Bacillota_I > Bacilli_A > Erysipelotrichales > Erysipelotrichaceae > UBA2212. The sequence goes on from DHGC01000028.1 coordinate 18,201, forward strand.
GCCCAAGAGATGATACGGTGCATCGATGGCTTGCGGATAAACAAAGGACGCATTGGCACACAAGCCATAATAGAACACTACTAAAGCAATTTTTTTGTGATTAGATGGACGATGCCCAGAACTCTGGAGATAAAACAAATGTAAAGGCAAGGCCTCAGCTAAATCAAAGCCCGTCTCAAAGAAGTACCAAGCATAAAGAAGAATTTATTGAAAGATAGAACACCAAGAATGATCTTGATCAAGAATGCTTGATAAAGATACAATCGCCTACGTTGTGTGATTAAAACATACATCAAAAACAAGATCAGGCTCATCTAAAAGAAATGTTCCCAACCAAAAAGTTTGATATACGCGGCTTCACGAGCGTAGAATATTTCTATCTTAAGCTCCAAGCAAGGTATTGAGCAGTGCTTCGGCGGTCAAGCGCAAATGATCCTCCACAGCTTCTTTAACCCCAAGTCCCGTATAAACTTCCCCTACCTTGACTTTGGATCGATCCATTTCCGAAAAATAGAAATCAATCAAAGGATCACAGGTTTTCTGATCTTGCATCGGTCCAAATGGATTCGCGAAATATGTGGTTGATAAACCTACTTCATGGGTCGTAGCCAAAGCCATCCGCTTCCCCTCAACAAACACATGCTTCAATTCATCCGCACTCTTGGCTAGATTCAAGCCCACTTGATTGACATAATTGTTGGCATAGAAGAAGTAGTGAACCGGATGATTCTGAGTAATCAGTTGATAAGAACTCACTGGAATGACGACACGCGCATTGACGCTTTCAGGATTCATGAAGATGGAACGGTCCATGGTTTTGTAAGGCGATCCCTTATCCAAGTCATCCAAACGAATGAACGCACCAATCTCACTGCCCTGTGCCACCACTTTTCCTTCATGGATATGGAGTGATCCCATGTCATCAAAGATGATGTCCATATCAATCAATTCAGGATGATTCAAGAGTTGCATGGCCTCGATCGTCTCCGACTTACCCGCACCGGAATCCCCCATAAACAAGACTCCAATCGGATCTCTGCCTTTGAAATGGATATTGATCATGGATCCATGAATCGGTAACCAAGCTTTTTTCATCATGATCGCATTGTGCATGGTCAAAACCATCTTCTTCATATAGCCGTAATACTCAATCTTGGTCATGTATGGAACTTTCGCAACCCAAAGATCATTCATTCCATCGTAATGATAGGTCGAATCCTCTGTCTTATCGTTTAAACCAAACAACAAGATGCCATCTGGTTTGCGATTAAGCACTTCTTTAGGACTTGCCAATTCAAAAAGATTCGCATTGGTGATGCCCGAGAAACTGTAATCGAAATGCACATAGATCAAGATCAGGAGTTCCCCAACCTTGGCCGGATAACAGAACCATTCATGACGATTCAATTTCAATTTATCAAAAGGATTTTGATCGGATAAAACGAATGAACCATAACGCTTCGTACCTTCAGGATGTAACAGTAAAGGCGTTCTGAGAAGAATGCTATCCGCAAAAGGAATGCCTCTAAGCGCTTCATATTGCTTAGGCATCTCCCATCGCACATCACGTAGAACCATCGACGCATTGGTCCCTGCTTGAAGCTGACGATAGACTTTGTTTTTATAGCCTTGAATCTTTTCTTGGAAAGCACGATACGTTGCGATGATCAGGTTGTTGAAGCGCGTATCCGCATCCATGAAGTTCGAGACTTGACCACTGGAAGACGCGGATATCTTGATCGTCGAAACTCTCTGCATCGTACGCCAATAGTTGTAGAAATCCTCAACGATGTTGCCATAGAACTTCAATTGAGCTTGAACCTCAGGTTCCAACTCATGCAAGTCCAAGACAAGCAGAAGCTTTAAGAACTTTACCATCTTAGGAATGAAACGCTCAATGCTTACACCTTGGGTGAGCGTGTTGAAGCGGACCTCATCTTTCTTACGCAAATGCTCTAAATAACTCTTAGCGATGACTTTAAAGGCATCGGACGAAATAAATTCTTCACTGGTGAGTGGGAAAAAAGTCGAAAAGTTTAAAACAGCTGTATTTTTATGGATGTATATGGCATCTTTCATCGTTGTTCTCCTATATGCCTCACATTATACNNTCCTGTCGCTTTAAAACCGTATGAATGTAAGAAATCAATGAAAGCGAAATGAACATTTTTCATTTTGATTCATTTCGATGGTATATCCTTATTTCACTGTGCTAAACTTAAGTCAATAAAACAAGGAGCTTGATATGCAAAAAAACAAAGCACTAAAGATTGTGAATCTCATTCTCGCCTTTCTATTTGTTGGAATCGCGATATCGGGTATATTCCAAGATTTCATTCCCTACGAAACCTTCCGTACGTTCCACCCGTTGACAGGCTATGCCTTGGTCATCACGGTTGCGGTACATATCTTTCTTAACTTTAATTGGATCAAGGTCAATTACCTAAAACGTAAGAAATGAGCGTCTACGATTTTACCGTTAACGACACGAAACGTCGTCCTGTCGCTTTAAAACCGTATGAAGGTAAGGTCTGTTTGATTGTGAACACAGCGACGACCTGTGGTCTGACACCGCAATATGAAGGTTTGGAAAACTTGTATCAAAAATACAAAGACCAAGGCTTTGAAGTGCTTGATTTCCCTTCCAATCAATTCAAACAAGCCATGGGCAGTGATGAAGACTTAGCAAATTTCTGTCGTTTAAACTACAAAACAACATTTACGACCTTTGGTAAGGTCTTAGTGAATGGATCCAATGCCAGCCCTTTATTCAAACACCTTCGTAAGGAAAGTACTTCAAGACTTCTACGCCATTTTATTCCTGCTCGTATCAAATGGAATTTCACGAAATTCTTGGTCGATCAAGAAGGCAATGTCGTCAATCGTTATGAACCTGAAGTCAAACCCAGAGACATCGAACCCGATCTCAAGGCTTTACTCGAAAAAAATAAACAAGCCGTTTAGCTTGTTTAGAAATTCATGAATTCAATGATCCACATCTGGGTCATTTTTATTTGTTCATCCTTATCGATCAAAGCCTTTCCATCCCCCTTTTGCATACCGTAATGCGCAAAATTCGCATGATTACCACCCTCGATCCAATTAACTTCGAAACCTTCGATTTTAGTTTGATCTAACACCAGATCTTGTGACCCCGCTATGATCAACACCTTATCCAACGCATCATTCAAGGGATAAGCAGCCAGTAATATCAAACCATCCAACTTATCCGCATTCTTTTCTGCGAATTGGGATGCCATAGCACCGCCCAAGGAATGACCACCAATGTACCAATGTTCAATATTTGGGTTATTCGCAATGATCTTTTCTGCCGCATTGGCATCAAATACCGCTAGATTAAAAGGCATTTCCACAAGGAAGACGCGAATGCCCGCATCTTGGATGTCTTTGAGTAGAAGCGCATAAGCTTCTGCCTCAACTTTGCCCCCAGGATAAAAAATGAGGGCGGTATCCGCTGAGGTCCAAAAATCATAGACCTTATCTTCATAAACGACCATCTCATCATTCAATACCGCTAAAGCTTCTGGATCTGCTTTGCTAAAATCATTTAGATATGCAAAACTTGCGATGCCAATCAAAAGACTAAAGATGATGACGATACGAAGCGCATATTTTCTTGCAAGAAGAAAGATCCACATATCATTCCTCAAACTTAAGCATATGACTGAGCTTGTTTTGTTTGGTCTTTAAATACATTTCATTCTTCTCATTGTGATTCAATTGAATCGAAACACGTTCCACGATTTCAATACCATAGCCCGACAAGCCCACAAGCTTACGTGGATTGTTGGTCATCAACCTCAATTTCTTAACTTTCAAATCCGCTAAGATCTCAGCCCCAATGCCATAATCCCGCATGTCTGCCCCAAAGCCCAAAGCTAAGTTCGCCTCAACGGTATCCAAACCTTGGTCCTGAAGATTATAGGCACGAATCTTATTGATTAGACCAATGCCTCGTCCTTCTTGACGCATATAAAGCAAGATGCCGCGTCCTTCTTTTTCAATCGACTTCATGGCTGCTTCAAATTGTTGACCACAATCACAGCGCAACGATCCAAACGCATCACCCGTCAAGCACTCACTGTGTACACGAATCAATACCGGTTCACCATTGGACACATCCCCTTTGATTAAAGCCACATGGTGTTCCTTGGTAAGAATGTTTTCATAGCCCACGATTGTAAACTCGCCGTGCTTCGTCGGCATCTTCGCCGAAGAGGCACGTTTGACCATGGATTCTGTTTGGCGACGATGGAGGATGAGATCTTCGAGTTTGAGACATGGGATATTGTTTTTGTTTACGAAGTCCGCAAGTTCTTCATTGCTTAAACGTATCCCCGCCTCATCCGCGATCTCACTGATCAAGGCAATGGCTCGCAAACCTGAAAGTCGTGCCACATCCACGGCCGCTTCCACATGTCCCGCACGCTTCAACACACCACCATAAGCCGCTTGGGTGATGAAGACCGTACCCGGTTGTTTGAAGTCCAAGATACTGCTGTGCGGATCAACCAGCTTTGCAATCGTCTTCAATTCACTTAAAAGGACGTTTTCAGCCTCATTGTCTTTCGCATCCACAGATACCGTGTTTACGACTTGGTAACTGTTGTCTTCAAAGCTCGCCTTGAAGCCTAAGTCAATCAAACGTGAGGCTTCCAAAGCCACATGAATGGTCTGATAACCCACTCTTTTTAGAACCTTATAGCTCTCTTCAGTGACCTTTTGTGCAGACACAATCAAATGTGCCTTATTATCCGAATCCAAGCCATCATGAATCAAAACCAAACCACCATCACGAAACGACTTTAAAACGTCTTGAACACTTGTATTTTTCATTGTTTGTTTTCCTTTACAACCTCATATTCCAAAATCAAATCATCTTCGAACCATCGATACTTGGGATTTTTTAAACGAATCGCATCTTTGAGATGTTCAATGCCTGAACCTCCGACTATGCCCTTCGCATCTTGACCCCCAATGATCATTGGGGCAATCGCTACGGCAAAGATATCCACGATCGCGGCCTTTAAACTTGCGGCAATCACTTCGCCACCCCCTTCGATATAAATGGAAGGGATGTTTAAGCGAGCGCAAACATCGATCCAATCCCTTAAGTCAACACGTCCATCATGGTCCTTTAAGCGTATGACACGGGCCCCTTTGGAAAGGATGGCCTGCTCAGTGCTTAGAGGCATGTGTTGCGTCGTAAAGACAATGGTTTGGAATCGAAAGTCATCATTCAAGAGCTTACTGGTCAAAGGAATCCGTCCTTTGGAATCCAGGACCATGCGGATATGACATTCCTCGTTTCCATCATGGCGTATGGTTAGACGTGGATCATCTTGGATCACCGTTTCAACACCAACACAGATAGCCGCATATTCCGCTCTTAAACCATGCACATAGGCACGTGAGGCTTCATTGGAGATCCACTGTGATTCTCCGGTTTTCGTCGCAATTTTACCATCGAGGCTCATTGCGGCTTTTACAAAGACAATCGGTTTCATCTGTTCAAAGTGTAATGAAACAAAGACAAGGTTTCAATTCATATGCTTAATCAAATTCAAGATGAAGCGCTGCTTTCGCACTGTAATGGGTATGTAAGAGCTGATGTGCGGTCTTACTGCCCGGCTCACCCAAAAAATCACGGTATAAATTAAGGATATCGGGATTCAGATGGGAGCGTCTTAATGTGTTGTCTTGGTCCTCAGCGTAGAGTGCTTTCGCTCTTAAAGTGATCACATCTTCTGTTTTCAAATCATGATTGCGCGGATAGATACTTTGACCACCACCGTTGATGCAACCACCTGGACACGCCATGATTTCAACGAAGGTATACGGTGATGTGCCTTCTTGAATCTGTTTTAAGATGGGTTGAGCTGCTTTCATGGTACTCACTGCCGCCACTTTAACAAGTGTCCCATTCACATCGATTTCTGCTTCTTTGACATCTTTGATCAAGCGCAATTCTTTGAATTCAAGCTTATCGAGAGGCTTGTTCGTCAGTTTCTCAACAACCGTTCGAAGAGCAGCTTCCATGACACCCCCACTGACACCAAAGATCACTCCCGCGCCTGAACTCATTCCAAACATATCCTGATCAAATTCAGAATCCTTCATGTTCATCAAATCCAAACCATAGAGCTTGATCAAACGACCGCACTCCCGTGTCGTCAACACATGGTCCACATCCTTATACGCAGATGTCATGCGTTCTTTCTCACCTTTTTTAGCGGTACACGGCATGATGCTTACGACCACGATATCCTTGGGATCCAAACCTTTGACCTTGGCAAAGTGTGACTTCAAGATAGCCCCAAACATCATGTGTGGACTCTTACACGAAGAGACATGCGGAATCAAGCCTGCGTATTCTTTCTCTAGATAGTTGATCCAACCTGGACTACAAGACGTAATTAAAGGTAAGACACCTTTGTTTTCCAAGCGATGCAAGAGTTCATGACCTTCTTCAAGAATGGTCAGATCCGCTGCCACATTGGTATCGTAAACGCGATCGAAACCCACTTGTTTGAGTGCAGAGACCATCTTCCCTGTGATGCGTGTTCCCATTACGGCTCCAAATTCTTCAGCCAAGGAAGCACGGACAGCGGGTGCGGTTTGAACGATCACAAATTGCTTAGGATCTTCCAAAGCATTGATAACAGCATGCATTTCTTCTTTCTCACTCAAAGCTCCCACCGGGCAATGCAAGACACATTGTCCACATTCAATACAGTTGACATCTTTGAAACTCAAATCCAAAACAGGTCCCAAACGTGTCTCGAAGCCACGATTCATCATCGTCAAGACACCTAAGCCTTGAATGTTCATACACGCATCGACACAACGCCCACATAGGATACATTTACTGGTATCACGAACCAAGCCATTTGAAAGATCATCATAGCGTCCTTCGGTCTTCTCACCCAAGAAACGATCTTCACGGACATGTAGGGTTTGTGCCAAGCTTTGGAGCTCACAATTCAGATTCCGTGTACAACTTAAACAATCTTTACGATGGTTTGATAATATCAACTCCAAACTCATGCGTCGTGACGCTAAGCTGCGTTTGGAATGTGTCAGAACCTTCATACCTTCTTTAACTTCACTCACACAGGATGGGACAAGATTTGGTTTACCCTCCTCTTCCACCACACAGATGCGACACGCACCCTTGGGTTTACATTCCGTTAAGTGACAGAGGGTTGGAATGGTGATACCCTGTGATCGGCAAGCTTCCAAGATCGTCAAGCCCGCTTGGACTTCGACTTCTTGGTGATTGATGTTCATTTTGATTGTTTTCATTTATTGCCTCTTGATTGCATCGAATTTGCAAGTCAATACACAAGCACCACATCGAATGCATAGATTGGGATCGATGGTGAATGGATCGCGACCCACTGTACCAGAAATGGCATAGGTTGGACACGCACGTGCACATAAGCCACACTTCTTACACAAATCGGCTTGAATCGTGTATTCCAATAAAGCTTTACAGACTTTCGCATCACACTTCTTATCGACGACATGGCGAATGTATTCATCTTTGAAATGATGATAGGTCGATAAGAATGGATTCGGTGCGGTTTGACCCAAACCACAGAGTGAACTGGTCTTGATGTACTTTGCCAGCTCTTCCATTTCATCCAAGAGTTCTAACGTACCTTCCCCTTGTGTGACTTTATTCAACATCTCCAATAGACGTTTCGTACCGATCCGGCAAGGTGTGCACTTGCCACAGGATTCCTCGACAATAAAGTCCAAATAGAAACGTGCCACATCCACCATGCAATTATCTTCATCTAAGACAATCATCCCACCGGATCCCATCATGGATCCAAGTTGAATGAGTTCATCGAAACCAAGGGCTGTATTTAAATCTTCACTTGTGATACAACCACCACTGGGTCCACCTGTCTGCATTGCCTTGAATTGTTTGTTTAAGCCACAACCTTGGCCAATGTCATAGATGACCTCCTTAAGCAATAATCCCATTTCGACTTCAATTAGCCCTGTTTGCTTGATCTTACCCCCCAAGGCAAAGACTTTGGTTCCAGGGGATGAAGCTGTTCCCATGGTTCTGAACCATTTATAGCCCTTTAATAAGATTTGCGGAATGTTAGCGAGGGTTTCCACATTATTAATGATCGTGGGTTTACCCCATAAGCCTTGAACACTTGGATAAGGAGGTTTCGGATTGGGTGTTCCCCGTTGGCCCTCAATGGAAGCGATGAGTGCGGTTTCTTCACCACACACAAAGGCACCGGCTCCCAATCGGATCGCAATGGTGAAGTCAAAACCCAAATCAAGTATATTTTTACCTAATAAGCCGAGGTTTTCAGCTTGATGGATGGCAATCTCCAAACGTTTAACCGCAACTGGATATTCCGCTCGGACATAGATGAACCCATGCTTCGCGCCAATCGCATACCCTGCAATCATCATGGCTTCTAAAATTGCATGCGGATCGCCCTCTAATAAGGAACGATCCATGAAAGCTCCAGGATCCCCTTCATCCGCATTGCAGATGACATATTTGACATCATTGATTTGATCATGTGCGACCTGCCATTTGCGACCGGTTGGAAAACCACCTCCACCACGACCCCGTAGACCTGATAAGCTGATTTCATCCAGGACTTCTTGCGGGGTCATGGATGTCAAAGCCTTTACCAAGGCTTGATAGGCATCCATGGCAATCGCTTCTTGGATGTCTTCAGGATTGATCTTGCCTGCATTCTTTAAAACAATACGCGTTTGTTTATAAAAGAAACGATCTTTGTCCCATTGGTCAAAACGCTCAATCAAACTTTGGTCGAGTTTGAGTTGTTGGAACTGCTCAAGGGGTGTTTTGTTTAAAAGTTGGACTTCAACCAATAAACGCATCAGATTCTCATTGATGTTCTCATAAAAGATCCGCTCTGGATAAATCCCACAGGCTGGTTTCTGTAAATCATTAAGCGTATGACAATACACTTGAATACGGTCATCCAAGCGATTCTTCTTAAGTGAAGCGTTCAGTTGATGAAGCACGGCTTCCTGCTTGCTACTTGAACCCAGCGCAAGATGGATACGTTGTTCAAGCATTGTCCTTTGCTCCTTGGAGGGTATACGCATACAAGGTATAGCCTTCTTTAATGTGATGGTGCAAGATTTCCTTCATCTTCAAAGGATCCATCTTGATGTACATCGTATGTTTATCATTAGCTTCCACGACTTCAACCATGGGTTCAAACATGCACATGCCTAAACAACCTGTAGGCAGAACATCAATGGGATATTGATAAACATCCTTCATCTCGATTAGAAAGTCATAGACACTTTGCGCACCTGCCGCAATCCCGCAGGTCCCCATTCCAATCAAGATGCGATGTGTGATTTTACCATCTTCAACACGCATCTTTTGTAAGGATGTTTCTTTGATTGCATTTAACTGTTTCACATCAAGCATTGTGTTCACCTTGAGCCTTCATCTCATGTTCATGCATGAGTTCACGAATCTTAAATTCTAAATTCGGATTATGAATGGCATCCGCATAGACCACACCATCCAAGACAGCTACTGGAGCCAAACCACAGGCGCCTAAGCATCGCGTTGTGTCCAAAGAAAACAAACCATCCGTACTGGTTTGATTGAGTTCCGCATTCGTCAGGGATTGAAACTTTGCGATCAATGCCTGAGCACCCTTCACATAACAAGCCGTACCCATGCAGATGCTTAAAACATGTTTGCCCTTTGGCTTCAAACTGAACTGGCCATAGAAACTAACCACGCCATAGATTTCAGCGACAGGTTTGTGACACGCACTGGCAATCATCGGTAAAGCTTCCACCGGAATATAGCCACATTCACGCTGGATGTCATGAAGAATCAGTTTCACAGGTCCTTCTTTGTTTTGGTGTTGCTCAATGATGCGAGCGATAGCGTCAAGACTTGTTTGATTGAGGTGTTCCATTGTCATTTCTCACTTGTTAATTTATTAACATACAATACTGGAGCTAGTATAACACATACTTGTTATTTTTTTAACAATGTTTTTCGTAAATTAATCCCTTTTTTTAAAAGCCAAAAATGTTATTATTATTCTTAAGTAAATCGTATGCCAAATATAGAAACCCTACGTCAGATTGCATCGCTTAATCAGAATGCAAAACAGATTATCAATCGCAACCCTCAAGAAGCCTTGGCCTTAGCCAATGAAGCTTTAATCTTAGCGCTCGATGTCCAAGATCCAACGAGCATTTGTTCGAGTCATTATTTCGTTGGCATCGGAAAATGGCGCTTAGGCCAGCTCAATGATGCCATCACTTCGCTTCAAGAAGCAGACATCATCAACAAATATCTGGAACAACCCATTCATGAAGTTGAGATTCTAAACACTCTTGGCAACATCTATCTCGATTTACAAATCTTTGATCTTGCGTTCACCTATTATCAAATGGGCTATCACAAGGCTCAACACCAAAACGATCCCCGAATGATTGCGACGCTTTTAAGCAATATCGGTGAGATCTATCGTGAATTAAATGATTATGATGCTGCACTCGATCACTATCAAATGAGTTTGGAAGGTTTGAAAGATTTAGAGGAAAAAGATCGCATCATCTACCCGATTTCAAACATTGGGGCCGTTTATCTTGCTCAAGGTAAATACGATTTAGCGCACGAGTACACCGTTCAAGCTCTTGAGCTCGCGCGTTTCTATGATGATCGAATCATTGAATCCCTATCCCTAAAATTCCTTGGCATCCTCGCTAAGAAGAATTTCAATTACAGTCAAGCTGAAGACTATTTGGGCCAAAGCTTGACACTTTACAGTGAAACGCAAGAACTGCTCTTTTCAACCGATGTGCTTTTTGAGCTTCATGATCTCTACACTGAACAAAACAAGATCCAACAAGCTTTGATTTATCTCAGTGAAGCCATCATGATTGGGGAGAACTTGAAAGCGAATCATATCCTTAAACAAGCCTATCAGCGTTTGATCAAGGATCACCAAGCACTTAACAACACCCAGAATGCTTTCTATTTCATGGAGAAATATACAGAAGTTTCTGAGTTGATTGAAAACGATAAACTCGATCAAAAATTACGAAGCATCCAACTGATGAAGCAAGCCGATATTACCGCACAAGAACGGGATGATTATTTCCTTTTAAATCAACAATTGGAAAAAGCCTATCAAAGTGCTGAGGTCATCCATGCGATTGGTCGTAAAGTAACCGCAACCAACGATTTGGAAGCCCTCTATAACATCGTGTATGAGAATCTTTCGAAGTTGATGTCTTCCACGACCTTCGGGATTGCCATTCATAACGATGCTTTAAAAGCACTTCAATATCAGTACTTGATCGTGGATGAAGAACGCATGGAGAATCATTTTGTCTCATTGGATAATAAAAAGAGTTTGGCTGTTCAATGTTTTACGCAGAATCGAAGTTTTGTGTTCCGAACCCGCGAGGACATCAAGGATATTCTTCACCAAGCAAGTTCATCAAGCATTGGAAATGTGATGAATTCAATGATGTTTGTGCCTTTGGTGATTGAAGATAAAGCGATTGGAATCATCACCATTCAAAATCGTGCTGATCATGCCTACAATGAACAATCCTTGAAGACTTTGGAAACCCTGGCAGCCTACATTGCCATTGCGATTCGCAACACACAAAAGAATAATGCACTCAAAGCTGAAATCGAAGAAAAGAATCTAATTCAAGAAGAATTAGCAAAATTGAATAAGGAACTCCAAGATTTAAGTGAAATCGATGGTCTGACAGGCATTGCGAATCGACGTCATTTCGATGAATTCTATGAATATGAGTTTAAGCGCTGTCTGCGGTCTCAGGAGTGGATGAGTCTGATGATGTTGGACATTGATCATTTCAAAGAATACAACGATCATTATGGCCACTTACAAGGAGATGAAATCATCATCCTGATTGCGAAATTAATCGCCAAGCATGCGAAGCGAAGCAGTGATCTCGCGGTACGTTTTGGCGGCGATGAATTCATCGTCGTCCTAAGCAACACGACACAAGAAGTTGCCCATCACATTGCCATGAACATCCAAAAGGAAGTTCATGCACGGGCGCTGCCCCATGCCTTCAATCCCGTCATCCCAAGCATCAGCTTGAGTATCGGCATCACGAGTTTGATTCCGAACGCGGACACTTCTGCCAATGAGCTCTTGGATAAAGCAGACCAAGCCTTATACAAAGCCAAGGAAAACGGACGCAATCAAATCCAAATCTATTAAAAAATCAGTTCGAGTGACTGATTTTTTGTTGGCATTCGGCACATAAACCGATGATTTCAATGTGATGTTGGGTCATCTGGAAGCCATGTGTATCTTCCACCGACTTAAACCAAGACTCCATTGGACACACATCCAAAGGAATGTGTGTATGACAAATTTGGCAATAAAGATAATGGTGATGATCTGAACGAATGAACGCATAGAAATGTTTAGGCTGAAGCGTGCTCGATGTTTTCTCGACGATGCGCTGTGCACAGAAGTGATCGATGATGCGATAAACCGTCGATTGGTTCATTGAAACGTTTTTAAGACGCAATTGTTCGATAAGATCGTCAACACTCATTGGTTCATTACTATTTTGCAATAGTTCAAGAAGAACCTCACGTTGCTTAGAGTACTTGAGATGGTATTTGCTCAAGGTTTCACGTGCATTCATGTGTTCACCCCTTTCACCATGGTGATCAAGCTGATCAATCCAAACAAGAGTGCATTGATCAAAACGATGCTTGAACCCGTTGGAAAATCCAAGGTAACTGAAATCAAGATGCCACTCATCACACTGATGATGGCGATGATGACGGCCCAAATAATCGTCGATTTGAAGCCTTTGGATAAACGTAAGGCTGAAACAGTTGGAAAGATGATCAAACTCGAGATAAGCATCGTCCCAACGACACGAATGCCAAGCACGATGGTGATGGCCGTCAAAATCGAAAGCAATTGATTCAAACGTTTTGTTTGACGTCCACTGACTTTGGCATAATCCAAATCATAAGTCATCGCAAAGAGATCTTGATAGAAGACAAGGACCAAGCTGACGATTAAAACCGTTAGAACCAATGAGAGATAGACGTCACTTTGTGCGATGATCAAAATGCTTCCAAAGAGATAACTGCTCAGATCGACGCTAAAACCATTTGAAATCGATGTGATGAAGACACCTATGGCTAACGATGTGGATGCGATCAAACCAATTGCCGCATCCCCACCAATGCGATTCTCTTCACTCAATTTCAAGATGAGCAAGGATGCCAAACTAACAATGGGAATCGAAATGATCAAAGGCGATTGGTTCAAGACCAATGCCAAGGCAACGGTCGCAAAACTGACGTGCGCTAAACCATCCCCAATCATGGAGTATTTACGTAAGACGAGAAAGATGCCGAGAAAGGAACTACTGATCGCAATCAGAAAACCTACGATCAACGCTCTTTGTACAAAGGCATAGGACAAAAGCTTAAAGATGGATGTGATGTTCATGGTTCTCCACCTGACACAAAGCAGCGGTTGCTTGGGGCCCTATTTGATGCATCAAAGCTTCAGACATGCATACATTCTGCACCGATCCGAAGTAGACGACTTTTTGATCTAGATACAAGAGATTCTTCGCATATTGATTCACTGAATTCAAATCATGCGAAATCAAGACGATGGCAACACCCTCTTCATCATGAAGCTTTTTGATGAGTTGATAGAATTCATCACGAAATGTAGGATCCAAGGCGGATGTGGGTTCATCCATGATCAAGAGCTTTGGTTTATGAATCAAAGCACGAGCCAAGAAGACCCGTTGGGATTGACCCCCCGATAACGTACCAATCCTCTGATCTAACAAATCTTCAATGCCCACGTTCTTGCTTAAATCCAAAATGGCTTGATGCATTGTTTTACGGTCGATTTTCTTGTTGGTGATGCCGGTCTGGATGATTTCATAAACCGTTGCAGGAAAATGCTTGTCTTGATTTGGGGAGCGCTGGGGAAGGTATCCAATATCTTCACGTTTCAAATCATCCCAATAGACATAGGATCCACCAAAGCTTTCAATCAAACCCAAAATACACTTCATCAAGGTACTCTTACCCGACCCATTCGGACCAACAATCGCAAGATAATCATTTTCCTCAACCGAAAAACTAACGTCATCCAAAGCTTTGACACGACCGAAACTCACATTGAGACTGCGTACTTCCAAAAGTTTACTCATAATCAAGTGCTTTCTTTAGTTTTGAGATGTTATCATCCATAATAGAAATGTACGTCCAATCGGCTTCCTTTTGTTCAGGACTCAAATTATGAGCCCCATGCAAAACTTCAATCTCGACATTAGCTTGTTCGGCAATGATGCGGGCAACACGGGGATCGATGAGTTCTTCATAGAAAATCACATTAATCTGTTTCTCTGCCAAGATATCCATCAAGCCTGCTAATGCTTGAGCACTGGGTTCCGCATCCGGCGCATAACCACTATAAGGCGAAATAATTTCCAAACCAAAACGATGGCTGAGATATCCAAATGCATAATGTCCACCATAGATGATCTGGTTTAAACGCGCATGCTCAAATAGATCGATCCACATTTCATCCAAAACCTGAAGTTCCTTGACATACGTATCCGCATTGTTTACATAAAAAGTTTCGTTTTCAGGATCAATTTGAATGAGTGCCTCTAAAATCGTCTTACTCATGATAATCATATTTTGCGTATCTAACCAATAGTGAGGGTCAAAGGCGAGTTCATCCTCATCTTCATGTTCGTCTTCATGTTCATGATCTGCTTCAAGCAAGCTGATCCCACTGGATGCATCCAAGACCATCAAATTCTCCGTAGCATTCCCTTCGACCAATCGTTTGACCCAGGGTTCCAACTCGTCACTAGAATATACAAAAAGGTCTGACTCAACGATTTTCATCAGCGTAGAAGCACTGGGTTCATAACTGTGTGGTTCACTTCCTGCTGGTAAAAACAAGTCCACATCCACCTTGTCTTTCGCAATGTTTCGAACGATGTCATACTGTGGGAAAAGACTAACCATGACTTGCGGTTTTTCTTTAACTTCCACACGACTTTGACATGCAGTCAATAAGCCAATCAAAAGCGCGATTAAAATAATTCTCTTTAACATAAAAGTCTCCTGTTTACTCCGTTAGTTTAATTGAAGACTTCATAATATGCAAATGATTTGCATTTGCATTAAAAAATGTTTATTTTTGCAAAGTAATCAACCAAGCGATCGAAATTACTGTTATACCAGAATGCATCGATTCCAAAAACTTGAGCTGACTGCACATTGGCCATCGAATCATCGATGAAGAATGCGGACTTTGGATCGATTTCCAACATTTCACAAGCGACTCGATAGAACGCTGGATCTGGCTTGGAAAGCTTCAATTCTGCCGAGATGACTTTATGGTCAAAGTATTGGAGTGCTTGAATACGATCTTGGTAGTCATGGAAACATAGAGCCGCATTTGAAAACAGAACCAAACGATAGCCCATGGCTTTGAGTTCTTTCAGTAGATCTGGAAAATATGGACGTTCGGTTAGATGCTCATACCAAGTGTCCATGATATCCAAAGCCAATGCATGAAGCCTAGGATCCAAGCGTTTGAGTACCCGTTCTTTAGCCACTTCGAGGGTCATGGTTCCTTGATCAAGATCCAACCACTCTTGCTTAAGAAAGATTTCATTCACCAGTGTTTGAATGCTTTGTACATCGCTTGTATAATCTGACACAATCGAGTACGGAGAAAAATCAATCAAGACATTGCCTAAATCAAAGATCAGTGTTGAGTAGCGTTTCATATTCGTCCTCTTTCCAATAATTATGCCATAAAATGCATATGTTTTAAAATCACGGTTCTTTTTATGTATAATGGTCAAGAGGTACAAAGATGGAAATCAATCAAAACGAACAGGCTTTCTACATCGGAGACGATTACACTAACGCATTGGCTCGTTTGGTATTTCGAAATACCGACTTTGGCATGGTTTTAGAACACACAGAGGTGGATGCGAGTCTCGCAGGTCAAGGTATTGGTCGTGCTTTAGTCAAATATGCCGTTGAAGTCGCCCGTAATGAAAAGTTCCTGTTGGCAGTTGAATGTGAGTATGCACAATTAGAGTTTAAAAAGCACCCCGATTATGAGGACGTTTTATACAAAGGATAGTTATTAATTTCGTAGTCGTACGATGAGGACGTCTTATACAAGGGGAAAATTTAAAGCTCATAAGCGCAATATGAAGATGTTTTGTACAAAGGCTGATTATTAATCTCGTAGTCGTATCCGAAGAAGTTTTATGAGTAGATCAAATTTGAGTTCATCCTAAAGAAGATTACTGCTTAACAACAAACATCCACCAATTCGTTGGTGGATGTTTTAATCAAACTTTAGTTTTCGTTTATCCTCATACATGCGTTGATCACTATTGGAGATTACCGTTTTAAGATCATCGGTCTTTGAATCAAATACCTCATGGCCAATGGCTACGGAGATTTTTAAGTACAGATGATTGAGAGCAATCGGTTCAGTAAAATTGTCTCGAATCCGTTTGATCATCTTTTGAACATTTGAACTTTCAGTTAGTTGTGCGATGATTACAAATTCATCACCCCCAAAGCGGAAAATCATGTCCGTTTCATGCGTACTATTTCGCATACGTTTTGCACAAATGCGTAGGACTTGGTCGCCGATATCATGGCCATGAGCATCATTGATTTCTTTGAAATTGTTCATGTCGAGAAAAATGACATCGTATTTGCCTTCTGAAACAATCCAATCTCTATTTTCCATCAACGCATTGAGATAGCTTCGATTGAGCAAGCCTGTCAAAGGATCAATTTTAGCTGTGGTCTCCAGTTTTTCACTGTGTGAACGAATCAATGAAAAACGCTTCATCACTGTCGTACCTACAAATAAGACAAAGATATAAAGCATTAAATACATGATGTTATTTAGATTGCTAAAATACGTCCCAAACAAAAGCGCAACGATGATCATGAGTCCGATTATAATCGAGCGTCCGATTCGAACCTTCTGATTGCGATATCCAATTGCGAGCAAATATATAAGGTATGATCCAGAGATCACCATGACCCATTGGAAAGCAATAAAGATTTTAGACAGGATATCCTCCGATGAGAGCGATACAAGCAATGGCATCAAGAAAATTGGAACATACAAAAGTCGTTGAACTTTCTCATGATAATTAAAAGAACTAAAGGTCCCCACCAGCAACATCATTACTGGTAACATCAAGAACACACTTAAGTATTCGATGCGAATGATCCAGATCAATGGGAGATCAAAATAAGGCAATGCCATATAAATGAAATGGGTTCCTGTGGTCGCAATGCGTAGAGCAACTAAAGCACTCAGTATTGCCATGTATAAGGATCGAACATCATTCACGATGAAATGGAGAAAGAGAAAGATAATGGAAACGGCCAACAAACCTGCAAAGATGAACACTTCACTCATGAGTGTCAGCTCATAGACAAAATCAATGGTTTCCAAGTGCCCTAACAAAGGTGCCTTGATCAAGCCACCTTTGAGACCATTGAAATTTGCGACTTCAATGATGATGTGCGCTTCACCCTTTTCATCACTCGTAAACGCTGCTTTGCTTGTATAGGTAGCGGGCTCGTAAATCAATGCGTTCTTAGCAGGCTTCCCATTCTCCATGATCAGTTTTTCATTCACATAGATACGATGTGCATTCCCCGCTTCTTCCAGCAACAAGCCGTAAATAACATCCGGCTTCATGTTGGTCAACTGAAGGCCATAACTTGCAAAACCTTGTTGGGAGCCTAAGACAGTAGACCAATCTTGGTTCGCTTCGAGATAGGTTTTGGCCTCAATCGAATCTTCATGG
>DHGC01000006.1 GCA_002402585.1 Erysipelotrichaceae bacterium UBA4808
GAATAAGTCTACCAGTATTACGATCGACAAACCCTAGATCAAGTTCTAAGCCATTGAGTATTTTTGTTAAGGTGTCTAGAGATGGCGAATAAGTAAGATTCTCAACACGCGCAATCTGCGCTTGTGTTACATTGGATTTCTCTGCAAGTTGAGCTTGAGTCATTTTCCTTTGTTTACGAACCATCGCCAACATCGCCATAAGCTCAAGTTCAGACTTCTCTTCCGCACTCAAACTCGTTATCTCATTTTTTAAATCTTTCCATTTCATTTCACTTACCTCTTTCTATCCAGTCTCTGTATTCTCGTTTCGCGTGTTCAATATCGCTTTTAGGTGTCTTCTGATTTTTCTTTCTAAAATAGTGAAGTAAAACAATTTTCTTACCATCAATAACTGCGAAGAGGATACGATTAGGAATTGGTCTTAACTCCCATATTTCATCTTCTTAGTGCTTGATGATTGGCTCCCCAACTCCAAGGCCTTCAATCTCGAGTCTCTCAATCTGATCATAAACTTTCTTTAGCATCGACTTGTTTATTTGTTTGTTGATCAAGTTCTCTTAACCAAATGGCGATTGAACAATGACCGTGAACATCATCATATAGATTAACTTCGAATCTCTTCATCGAACTGCCCCTCATATCAGTTATATTATATCATTTTTGATATATTATACAACAAAATAAAAGCAAGCTCTTCAGCTTACTTCAATCGACTCTTCATTACTTTTTGAATCTCACGCTTCGCATCACGTTCTTTTTCACTTTGGCGCTTATCATGAAGCTCTTTACCTTGAGCTAAAGCAATCTCAAGCTTGGCTCTTCCATCCACCAACAAGAGTTGGAGCGGAATGATCGTAAACCCCTTGAGAACTACTTTCTTCTGCAATCGCACGATCTCATGTTTATGAAGCAACAACTTACGTTCACGTGTTTCCTCGTGATTGAAGATATTGCCTTGAGTGTAATGTGCGATGTACATGTCACGAATAAAAGCTTCACCATTGACGAAGTGGATGTATGCATCTTTGAATTGAACGGTACCTTTACGGATCGATTTGATCTCAGTACCGGTTAGAACCAAGCCTGCTTCTACTTTTTCAATGATGAAGTAATCATGAAATGCTTTACGATTTACGGATACTATTTTACTCGCCATAGAACCTCTGCTTTATTAGTCTACCACAAAATCAATGGTTTGCTTAGCTTTATCCGCACCGATTAATTTAACTTTTACCTTCTGTCCCAAAGCGTATTTCTGCTTACTTCCACGCTTTACCAAAGTATAGCGATCCGCATCAAATTCATAGAATCCTTTGAGATTGGACACATGAACCAAGCCTTCGACTGTGTTCGGTAAACGGACAAAGAAGCCGAATTTGGTTACGGATGAGATGATGCCATTGAAGGACTCACCGACATGTTTGACCATGTACTCTGCCTTCTTCATGGCTTCCACATCACGTTCTGACTCAACGGCACGTTGTTCACAAATGGAGGTCTCAAAGCCTAAGTCTTCCATTAAGAGTTCATCACGATGAAGTTCCTGAGGATGATGGGTAAACACATGCTTTCTAAGCATGCGATGCACGATCAAGTCGGGATAACGACGAATCGGGGACGTGAAGTGACAGTAATCTTCTAAGGCCAAACCAAAATGACCTTGCGGGGCTTTATCGTATTTCGCTTTAGACATACTTCTCAGTAATAGATCATTGACGATCAACGCCTCATCACGATCTTCAAATTTAGCCAATAATTGTTGGATGACCTTAGGATTCAAATGTTCATGACGAACTTTGACACCCCAATACCAAGCAATGCGTGAGAATTCCGCAAAACGTTTCTTATCGGGTGCTTCATGTATGCGATAAAGTGCTGGAATTTCCATCCACTTCAACTGAGTCGCCACCGCTTGGTTGGCACAAACCATGAAATCTTCAATCAAGAGTTCAGCTTCACCCTGTGTGCGTGCTTCGATCTTAATGATTTCTTTTTCTTTATTTAATATGAACTTTGATTCAACGGAATTGAAATCAATCGCTCCATCACGTCTACGACGTTCACGAATACGATGTGCACAATCCAACATATCTTCAACCATCGGAACCAAACTCTCAAACTTCATGAGTGCAGCCTTATCGTTGCTTATCATGCGATTGACATTGGTATAAGTCATCCGTTTGCTTGAACGAATGATGGATGGGTGAATCTCATAACTGTCGATCTCACCCTCTAACGTAATCTTCATTGAACAGGTCATCGTAAAACGATCTTCCCCTTCGACTAAAGAACAGATTCCATTCGAGATTGCATACGGAAGCATCGGTACGACACGATCGACTACATAAACCGATGTGCCACGTCGACGTGCTTCTTGATCCAAAGCACTGTTCTCTGTAATGTAGTAACTGACGTCCGCAATATGGACATCCAATTGATAACCATTTGGTAGTTTTTGAAGACTGATCGCATCATCAAAATCCTTCGCATCCTCACCATCAATGGTGATGACGGTACGATCACGATAATCCACACGTTTCTCGTTAGGATCGTATGTGACTTTCATGGGGATCGCTTCCACTTCAGAGTCAATCTGTTCATTCCATTCCATTGGGACTTGATGATTTAATAATACCGTTAAGATATCCATCCCCGGATCATTCACATGACCTAAGATACGATTGACCTTAACCTTTAATTCTTCATTTCCATACTCCACGATATCCAAAATACACTGATGTCCCTCTACTAAATGGGAGACATCCGAATCCATGAGTTTGATCTTCTGAAGTAAACGCGCTTCTTGAACTTCAAAGTGTTTACGTTTCCACGTACCCACGAGTTGTGTCGTATTGCGTTTGATGACTTTGACGATTTCGCCTTCAGCACTCAAGTCCGCAAAGACCTTCGGTTTAACCAAGACTTCATCCTCATGCATCGCACCTTTAAATTGATTCGGTGGAATAAAGAGTGAACCATCCTGATGATCCACAAAGCCGAAGCCCTTCGGATGAATCGTCAGTTTACCTTTGACCCAATCACTCTTATCCATAAGGATAAGCTTTTGTTTCTTGGTATACATGATCTCATAATCATTTTCCAAACTTAAAACAAGCTTATTAAAAGCTTCGATTTCTTGTACACTTTGTAGATTTAATTTTTTGATCCACTCTTCTAAGGTATACGGTTTATCTTGTTTAGCGAGTAGATTAAGTAGTTCTGTTTTTTCCATGGTAATAAAAAAGGCCTAAAGGCCTATTAAAAGATGTTTGCTAAAATCACTAAGACGAAGAAGCTGATGCCTAGAGCCAAAGTTATACGGGAGATGGTCTTTTCTGCTCCACGTTCTTTGACATTCTCAAATAGGTTCAAGCCACCACTTCCAGAGAAAGCGCTACTGATACCTTCAGATTTCCCACTTTGTAATAATGACAACAAGATTAATAAGGCTGATACGATCATGAGTGCGATATCGAGCATAGGGTTCTCCTTTCAAGTTGCTTTGATATTATAGCATTGCAAAAAATAAAGTACAAGTAGCACACCGAAGCCTAAAAGAAAAGAGTTCAGATTGCTCTGAACTCAAGATCTTATTTCTTAATATTGTAGAAAGCGTCAGCGCCTGGGAAGACAGCGACATTTTCCAATTCATCTTCAATACGGATCAATTGGTTGTACTTCGCGATTCTGTCTGTACGGCTCATTGAACCGGTCTTGATTTGACCAGCATTGAACGCAACAGCGATGTCTGCGATTGTTGTATCTTCGGATTCGCCGGAACGGTGTGAAACGACGGTTGTGTAACCATTACGTTTTGCCATTTCCATCGCATCGAAAGTCTCACTCAAGGTACCGATTTGGTTGACTTTGATCAAGATCGAGTTTGCGATACCCTTTTCAATGCCTTCTTTTAGAATAGCAGGATTGGTGACGAACAAGTCATCCCCAACGATTTGGATACGTTTGCCTAAACGGTCTGTCATTAATTTCCATCCGTCCCAGTCACGTTCGCCCAAACCATCTTCAATGGATACGATTGGGTATTTGTTCAATAGGTTTTCATAGTAATCAATCATCTCTGCAGAAGTCTTGGTTTCACCCGTTGATTTCTTGAAGACATAAACTTTCTTATCGACATCAAAGAATTCACTTGCCGCAACGTCCATTGCCAAAGCAATGTCTTTACCAGGCACATAACCAGCTGCTTTGATTGCTTCAACGATGACTTCCAATGGTTCTTCATTGTTAGCCAAGTTAGGCGCGAAACCACCTTCATCCCCAACAGAAGTCACGTGGCCACGGCCCTTCAAGACTTTCTTCAACGCATGGAAGGTTTCAGCACCCATACGGATCGCTTCTTTAACACTTGTAGCGCCAACTGGCATGATCATGTATTCTTGGAAATCGATCTTCGCATCGGAGTGCGCACCACCATTGATGACATTCATCATTGGAACTGGCAATTCTTTCGCATTGAATCCACCCAAGTATTTGTACAATGGGATACCGTAGAAATCAGCAGCCGCACGTGCACACGCCATGGATACACCCAAAATCGCATTGGCACCCAATTTTGATTTGTCATGGGTACCATCCAATTCAATCATCAACGCATCAATTTCATTTTGACGTGTGACATCCATACCCAACAACGCTTCAGAGATGATGTCATTGACATTATCCACAGCCTTTAAGACACCTTTTCCTAAGAAGCGAGTCTTGTCTTCATCACGCAATTCCAACGCTTCACGCTCACCCGTGGAAGCACCACTTGGAACGATCGCACGACCAAATGCACCGGATTCTGTACTAACTTCTACTTCAATCGTTGGATTCCCACGGGAGTCCATGACTTCACGAGCGTATACATCAATAATATATGGCATTTTTACTCTCCTTTTTTAGGCCTTGACGGCATCGATGATGGCTTTAAACGAGTCTACTTTGAGTGAAGCACCACCAATAAGTGCTCCATCCACGTCTGCTTCTGATAAGTATTCTTTGATGTTTTCAGGTTTAACCGAACCACCATATTGAATGCGTACTTTATCCGCCGCATCGACTCCGAAATTAACTTTAACTTCATCACGAACCAAAGCACAAACATTCTGTGCAATTTCTTTGGTTGCGTTTTTCCCTGTACCGATTGCCCAGACTGGTTCATATGCAATGACCAAGTTTGCGACATCTTCAGGATTCAAACTACTTAAAGCCGCTTTTGTTTGACGACGAACTACCGCTTCGGTTTCACCTGCTTCAAATTCAGCTAAGGTTTCACCGACACATACGATTGGGGTCAAACCATTCGCAACAGCCTTCAATGTCTTCGCATTAACGGATGCGTCTGTTTCATTGAAGTATTGACGACGTTCCGAGTGTCCCAAGACCACCCATTTCACACCGACTTCCTTCAACATGCCCACACTGACTTCACCTGTGAATGCACCACTGTCATTTTCATTGACGTTTTGAGCCGCAATGATCAGACGTCTCGCATTTTGAACCGAAGCTTGAAGTGCGAGATATGAGGTCGCAACCCCGAAATCCGCATCATCATGCAATAAAGGCTCAACGGCAGTGATGAATTCAACAGCTTCTGAAATCGTCTTATTCAACTTCCAGTTACCAACAATAATAGGTTTTCTCATTTATTTCTCTTGAATGACCGCAATACCCGGTAATTCTTTTCCTTCCATGAATTCCAAGGATGCACCACCACCTGTTGAGATGTGACTGAAATCATCTTGGAAACCATTTTCAATGGCTGCACGTGCAGAATCCCCACCACCAATGACGGTATACGCACCTGGTAATGAAGAAATCGCCTTACAAACTTCAATGGTTCCCGTAGCGTAGGTCTTCATTTCAAAGACACCCATTGGACCATTCCATACAACAGTCTTCGCACCTTCAAGTGCTTTGGTAAACAATTCAACCGATTTAGGACCGATATCCAAGCCCATGTAATCACTTGGGATTGCGGAATCATCTGCCAAATAGTTGTCTGCTTCTTCACTGAATGCGGCCGCGACTCTGAAATCCACTGGCAATACAAGCTTGTCGCCTGCCTTCGCCATGATTTCTTTTGCCAAATCAAGTTTATCATCTTCACAAAGTGAAGTACCGATTTCCTTGCCTTGAGCCTTCAAGAAAGTATATGCCATACCGCCACCAATGATGACACGGTCCGCTGTTGTTAATAAATTTTCAATGACATTGATCTTATCAGAGACTTTAGCACCACCCAAGATTGCCACAAAAGGTCTTTCTGGATTATGAACCGCCTTGCCCAATGCCACAACTTCTTTTTCAACCAAGAAACCCAAAGCACTTGGAAGGATTTCCGCAACACCCACGGTACTGGAATGTGCACGGTGAACGGAACCAAAGGCATCGGTTACGAAGAGATCTGCTAAACTTGCCCAATACTTGGAAAGTTCAGGATCATTCTTGCTTTCGCCTTTTTCATAACGTGTGTTCTGAACCAATAAGATTTCTTTTTCTTTAAGCGCTTCAACAGCTGCTTCCAAAGCTTCACCACGAGTCACATCACAGAACTTGACTGGAACATCAACTAATTCTGCTAAACGAGCCGCAACGGGAGCCATATTATTTTTCTTCTTATCAGAAACTGTCTTCTCAGGATCTTTATGATCGACCTTACCTAAATGCGATAAAAGGATCAACTTAGCCCCTTGCTCAACCAAATAATTAATGGTCGGCAACGCTTGAACGATACGATTATCATCCTTGATGACACCGTCTTTAATTGGCACATTGAAATCAACGCGAACGATGACTTTCTTACCACTGACATTCAAATCTTTGACTGTCTTTTTTGCCATACTGTTTCCTCCTTGAGTACCTTTGTATTATAGCATTGACACCTCTTTCATTCAATGATTACACCAATAGATGTGAGCGTTTTCACAAAAAGAAAAGAGGAGAATCCTCTTTATTTTAAACGAAAATCAATCAACTCCGCATACTCATGCGCAGACTTCTGCCAGGACACATCTTTAGCCATCGCTTGTTTGCGCAATGTCTTAAAATCATCCTTACGATCCGTGTATGTTTCAAGAGCCAACCACAAGACATGTTTGAAATCATTCACGTTCATTGGAATGAAACTAAAGCCTGTTCCTTCCTTAGTGAATTGATTGTACGGTTGGACCGTATCCTTCAAACCACCCGTCTCACGAACAACAGGAAGTGTTCCATAACGCATCGCAATCAACTGTGAAATACCACAAGGCTCAAACGCACTTGGCATCAACAACACGTCGGCACCCGCATAAATACGATGCGCCAACGATTCATTGTATCCACAATAGAAGACAGCACGTCGTGGATAACGGAACTCAATGGCTTTAAGTTCATTCTCAGCCCATGAATCTCCCGTACCCAAGACAACCACTTGAATATCCCAACCCATAATGTCATGCATCGCTTGGGTCAAAAGACTGACACCCTTCTGATCCGTTAAACGCGAAACCATCGCAACCAACATCACATCGGGATCTTCACGTAAGCCTAATTCTTTTTGAATGGCAAGCTTATTCGCCTTCTTACCACGTGTAACTGACTTGATACTGAATTTCTCAGCGAGATGATCATCGGTTGCAGGATCCCAAAGGTCCACATCGATGCCATTCACAATACCAAAGAGATCGGCTTGTCTAAGTTGTAAAACATATTCCATGTTTTCACCAAACTCAGGCGTTAAAATTTCATGTGCATACGTTTTGGAAACGGTCGTGACCAAATCTGAATACAAGATACCCGCTTTCATCGTACTGATACCATCTTTGAAACGTAAACGACCATCAAAGTAATAATCATTCGATAAACCAAAACAACTTTCCAAAATATCATAAGGGAAATACCCTTGGAATAATAAATTATGAATCGTAAACAGAGTCAACGGCGTCTTGATTCTTTTCGCATACACTGTTTTCGCTAAAAGTGGAAGCATGCCGACATGCCAATCATGCGCATGCAAGACATCCGGCTCAACAATCTTCTCTTCGATTATTCTTAAAACCGCATGACTGAAAAAAGCAAACCGCTCTCCGTCATCCCCATAACCATAATACCCATCTCGTTCAAAATACGGGGCATGTTCAATCAGGTAGAACGTCACGCCATCGATCACTTTAGAATAAATGGTCGCAACAGTATGGATGATCCCAACGTCGACCTTAAACGTCTTCACTTTGGTTAACGTATTATGCATCGTCTTGGCTGTCTTCAAATACAAAGGCATAACCACCGACACTTCAAAGCCTTCACCCTTCATTGCCTGAGGCAATGAACCGATGACATCTGCCAAACCACCTGTTTTTACAAATGGCAACCCTTCAGATGCCGCAAACAACATTTTCTTCATCACTATACCCGATCTTGTCGCTTCACATAGAGAACTTTATTCTCCTCTGCGACAAGCTCTTTGACCTTCGAAATCTGTGCGGACTTATCCACAACGACACGTTTGACATGAACATTCTCACCAATAATAGCACCTTCTAAAACGATGGAATCCTCAATGATCGCACCTGGCTTAACGATGACACCACGACCCAAGACTGAATTGATGATCGTACCTTCAATATAACAACCATTGGCAATTACTGATTTCTTAACTTTTGCGTCTGGCGTGTACTGCGTAGGACAAGAATCACTGGTCCGCGTATGAATCGGCCAGTCTGGATTGAAGAGTTGCTTACCTGTGTTATAGTCTGTCAATTCCATATTCACACGATAATATTCATCCAATGAATTAATGCATGCGACATACCCTTTAACAGGGTAACCAACCATATTTAGAAGGGGGGCTTGTTCCTGAAGAACATCGCGCAATGAGTAGAAAGAAGAAATATTATCGGCCAAATGAATCATGTGAATGAAAAGTTCCTTGCTCATCATATACGCCGCCAAAGACACATGTCGATTCTTGTATTTACCACGATTTACTTCGATTTCTTCAACCTGTTTCTTATCACTCAACTTCAAAGTATCGACACCAATGAAAGACTCATGCGCATTGTTCACCGTCTTATACAAGACCGTCACATCCGCTTTACGTTCAATATGTTGATTATAGACTTCTTCCAAATTCACCGTATAGATCATATGACTTGGCATGATCATGACATATTCTTGTTTCGCATCTTCGATGAAACGCAAGTTCTGCAAAAACGCCGTAATATCATGATTGTAAGCTTCTGACTGCGTCGTCTCTTCACCTGTCAAAATACGAAGTTTCCCTTGTTTGGAGTTGATGTTATATTGACGACCACTACCTAAATGCTCAATGACAGAACGTGGTTTATGTTTGACATAGACCTGTATGTGACGAATGCCTGAATTCGTCATGTTCGAAATCGCGAAATCAATCAAACGATAACGAGCCAAGAACGAAAGTGAAGGAATTGGACGATAACTATCCAAACCTTGAACTTTAACCGAAGCATCATCATAATTAACGATTCCAAGTATATTGTTCATCGTTGCGCCCCCCTAAACATTCTGTGAAATCAATTCGATTTCACCACTCTCAGATCCTACAACCACATCTTCAGAAATGCACACATCATCCGCAACGATCACGCGTTGAACTACGGCGCCCTTCTTCACATGTGTGAATGGCATCAAGACACTGTCTTTGACAACAGCACCTGCCTCAACTTTAACACCAGTAAACAAGACTGAGTTCACAACACGACCTTCGACTTCGCAACCTTGATTGATATAAGCATTCTCAATCGATGCCTCAGGTCCAATGTATTGTGGTGGAACAGTGATATCTTCGGTATAGATCTTCCAAGCAGAGTCGCCTAGATTGATTTCATCACGATGATAAATCAAATCCATATTGGCTTCCCATAAACTTTCAATCGTTCCGACATCCTTCCAATACCCCTTGAAACGATAAGCAAACAAACGTTTCTTTTCACTCAAGAACGTAGGAATGATATTCTTACCAAAATCATGTTCTGAATCTTCAATCAAAACATCATCTTGCAATGCTTTCTTCAATTGTGGCCAGCTGAAGATATAGATCCCCATCGACGCTAGATTCGACTTAGGATTCTTAGGCTTTTCCTCAAACTCGTAAATTTGACCATCTGGATGAGCATTCATGATCCCAAAGCGAGACGCATCCTTCAAAGGTACCTCTAAGACCGCAACGGTTAAATCCGCTTTATTCTTTTTGTGATCTTCCAACATGGCATCATAATCCATCTTGTAGATATGATCCCCAGAAAGAATCAAAACATAATCCGGTTCATATTGATCCACAAAATCGATATTTTGTGTGATTGCATCTGCCGTACCACGATACAGTCCAAAGCCTTCGCTCTTTTCACGAGGAGGCAAAACATAGATACCACTATCTTTGGCATCCAAACCCCAACGTTGGTCTTGAGCGACGTAAGAATTCAACAATACAGATTCATACTGCGTCAAAACACCGATAACTTGAATATTCGAATTCGCACAATTACTTAGGGGAAAGTCGATGATGCGGTATTTCCCCCCAAAATATACCGCAGGTTTAGCAACTTTATTGGTAAGGTCAAAAAGACGTGATCCACGTCCACCTGCCAATATCATTGCGATCATATTATGTTTTCGCATGCGTACCCTCCTTAGAGTTGGCTATACGCATATTATACCTTCTTTTATTTATTAACACTACACGCTAAACCGTGAACTTGTCACGAAATATTGGCAGGATTGCCTTAATCAGAACCAAACCAATCATCGAATTAATGACAATCATCACAACCGCTTTAATCAAGCGTACGGATACACTCACAATGAACGGAATTCCATACATAACATCCAACCATAAAGGTGTAAGCATCAATTGAACAATCATTTCCACAAGAATCAAAGCCAATATCCATAAGAATGCATAATGACTTTTCTGTTGCTTAAGAATGATGTTCAAACCAATTAAAAGCCCACTCAATAGAAAGATAATCAGTGCAGATAGAACTAACTTAAGTTCCAAAGAAACCGTGATCAAACTTCCCTCTACTTTGATTTGATTGGTTGAAAAGACATAAGACATCGCTAAAATCGATATCAATATGATGGCGATCGTCGGCAACATCCTTGTATAACGATCATCTGTTTTCACGATGCGCACAACTAAACCAGGAATAAAGCCAACCAGTACTTTATTCAAAGTGAACCCAAAGAACGGGAAGGCGATGGTTCCTGTAAGAAGTTCCAACACATCTGCCAACAAACCACCAACAAACCCCCAGAATGGTCCAAACACAAAACCAATGAACATCAAAGGTATCTGTGAAAATCCAATCTTCAAGGATGGAAATCCAAAAAGAGGAATCATCCATGACAATAAAGCTAGGACAACACTGATTCCAACTAATAGACTCACCATGACCAGGGTCTTGAGTTGAATCTTTGGTTTACTTATTTTCACACTAATAAAGCCGATTAAAGCAATGGCAAACACACTTGCAATTTGACTAAATAGAATCATGGTTTTACCCCTAAGATCTCAGGTAAGATCGTTTGTCTAACCTGGCTGATGAAATATAAAGAACCTGTGATCAAGCACGAACCTTTCACACTCAATTCAATCCCTTTTAGAATCGCTTCACGATTATCTTGGATCGCCAAGACATTCCCATGGCTCAACATTTCTAAACTCGCAGCTCGATAAAAATCAAACTCCGTCACGATGACCTCATCCGCAATGGATAACAAGTCATCCAACATCGCATCCGTCTCTTTATCCCGCAAGGCAGAGAACACGATCACCAAAGGTTTCGGTAAATATTGAGCACTTTCAATCAAGGCTGAAATACCATGCGTATTGTGTGCCCCATCGATGATGATGTGAGGATTTGTAGAGATCAACTCAAAGCGACCTTTCCATTGGGTGTCTTTTAAGCCATCGATGATATCATCATCACCTATCTCAAAATAATTTGATAGATATCGAGCACCTTCAATGGCTAAACTCGCATTCTTGACTTGAAATAAAGCCGCTGTATTTAAGTGTATCGATAGATTATCATAATTAAACGATATTCCATGCTTAAGTTCGATGTTTTGAGCTTCTTTGATAGAATGGCACTTCGCATTGCGTTCCATACAGATACGTCTGAAAACATCTAGACATTCCAGCTTATTCTCCGATGTAAAGAGAGGTACACCTTCTTTTACAATCCCAGCTTTCTCAATACTGATCAATTCAAGCGTGTCCCCTAAGATATCCATATGATCAAAACCAATCGTTGTGATCAAACTAACCAAAGGAACAATGACATTCGTCGCATCCAAGCGACCCCCTAAGCCTACTTCAAATAAAGCGATATCAACATCCTGATCCAAGAAGTAATGAATCGCAATAAGCGTATCAATCTCAAACATGGAAAGATTGTTTTCTTCAATCATTTCCGCAAAAAGATTTCCATAATACAAAAGCTGTTCATCAGAAATGTAAACATCATTGACACGAATACGATCATTGTGAACTTCCAAATGAGGTGACGTAAAGGTTCCCACCTTTAGTCCCGACGCCTGCAAAATCGCTCTTAAATAATTGGTTGTGCTTCCTTTACCATTGGTTCCAGCAATATGTACAGTTTTTAGCTGGTGTTGTGGATTACCTAGACTTTCCAAAAACGCCTTAAAATGATCGAGACTAAAGCGACCTTTGTTCATACGATTCGTTGTGTAATCAATGAAGGAATGGATATCGTTGAATTTCATAAACACCACACAATGGGTTGGAACCCATTTTGAGTTAAAAAGGAGTTTGTCTTAGAAAATGGTTTTGAGCCAAAGAAGCCTTGGTATGAAGATAACGGTGAAGGGTGTGGTGCTCTTAAAACCAAATGTTGAGGATTATTTAAAAACGCTGCTTTTTGTTGAGCTTTGTTTCCCCAGAGGATAAAGACAATGGCTTGGTTTTGTTCATTCAGAACCTGAAGGACATGATCCGTAAATAACTCCCAACCGATTTTCGAATGAGATAAAGGTTTACTTTCTTCTACACTCAGATAAGTGTTGAGAAGGAACACACCTTGTTTAGCCCAACTCACTAAGCTTCCACTCTTAGGTAAAGCGCAACCCATATCATCCACCAATTCCTTAAAGATATTATTTAAGCTGGGTGGAAAGGGAATACCTGGATTCACCGAGAAACACAAACCATGCGCTTGACTCACTTGATGATAAGGATCTTGACCAAGAATCACAACTTTAACTTGATCAAGCGGTGTATAAGCAAACGCATTAAAGATATCTTTTTTTGGTGGATAAATTGTTTTCGTAGCATAAGCTTCTTTCAGTTGTTTCGAAAGTTTGACGAAATATTCTTGCTTGAACTCATTTGTTAAAAAATCTTCCCAACGCATATCAGACCTGTTTAAAAGCATCTCGCTTGGTGTGGTAATTTTTAGCATAGACAACTAATACAACAATCGCAACGGAACAAAACGTTACTGCTACAATCAGGGAATACGGCTCAGGCAAGATAAACGATAATGCGATTGTCATGGCCATACCCAATAAGCGTCCACCATTCAAAGCAAACTCTTTCGCAATTACCCTACCCGTGATGTTTTCATGTTCAGTATAATCTTGCATCGCATTCATCATAATGATATTGAAGGTGTTGGATACAAAAGGAATCGCCAAAGCATTGACCAGACCAAAGTAGATTGCCCCAATCAGATTGGGCACCAAAACCAACATCATCGTACTTGTGAACAACAGCAGCGCTCCATAAAAATAGATTTGAATCCGATTGTTGCGTTGAATGACACGACTTGCGATGGTATTGGCAATTAAGTTCAAAACTGCAAAACCCGTCAATAAGTCACCATATAAACTCCCTTTACCACCCGTCGCATTGTAAATCAGGATGCCCGTCATCACGATAAGCATGCTATCACGCAAACCAAAAATGAAATGACTGGTCATGACATAACGCCATTGCCCATCCTCTTTTAAGTTTAATTTATCCCATACCGTATAGGATTTCGTTTCAAAGAAGTTCTCAACACGCGTTGATACAAAGGCAGCCAACATCTGCAACACAATGACGATCCAGAAGATACGAATATACCCTTCCGTATCCGAATTGGACAAACGTACGATCATCGTTGCCACAAAAGGTGCTACGATCGTCGATGCCGCATTGAAGATACCCATGGTTGAAATGAATTTAGCACGTGTTTCACGTGTTGAAACCTTAAGGTTCAATTTAACAATGGAGAACCAATACAAGCCTTCACCCGAACCAATGATCAAACCCACCCCATAGATCAAGAGAATATTGTTCGTAAACAAATGGTTGAACATCAACAAGTACCCCAATGCACTGATGATGATGATTAAACCTGTTGTAAGTATCGTCGATAAGGACCACTTGCGTGAAATGATGCCCGCAACATAGAACCCCAAAGGAATCATGGTGAAACGAACCATTGCATACGCTGTCATTGAATAAATGGACCCTGTAAACGCATAGAGATAAACATTAACAAAAACAGCGGACATTGTAGCCGCTATAAAATAGATTGCATTGATTAATACCAATAATTTTTCATTCCGATTTAACATCGATTTTTCCCTCGAACAATTTTGAATGCGCATTGACCCATTGGTCGGATAAGATTGCTAATTCAATTTGCGCTTCACTAGGAGTCAGTTCCTTATTCCATAAACGACGAATGACTTCCATCACATCTATATCATAATACAAAGCAAAAGCTAAATGTTGCGGATAGTCCTGAATGGCAATCAAAGGTTCACTGATGGATGCTTGATAGGCATACGCAAATTGTTTGCTTCGTTCATTTTTAAACTCAATCTCATTTAATAAATCTAAATTCGCTAGGGGAATATCCGCATGGGTATCCACATAGGCTTGTAAGGCATCAACCGAACTTAAGAAAGACATGACTTCATGGGCGAAGCTTGGATACTGAACATCCTTATTCAATACATAGCCTTTTATATCATGAAGTAGAGGTCTCAAAGGTTCCATACTTGATTCTTCTGCTTTTGGAAACACCGACACAACCCATTCACTCGCATGCTTGCTATCCCATTCATTGAGATACATAAAATTAGATGCTTGACTGAAGACGAATTGATCATTTGCCATGACCAAGGGATAATCCCAAACATAATCTTCTGCCAAATTGGAATCGCTTTGTTCCCAATTCACATTGGACAAGCGTTCAATAAACATCAATGCATTTAGAAATTCTTCCTTCTCAAAGCCAGGTTCAAAAGATGAATAGTCTTCAAACAAATGCCAACCAGAAGCAGTTAGATAAGGATAGAATGAGAAACGATCATTCAAAGCTAAAACCAAACTATTGGGACTTTGAGATAAGGTTTCACTTTGTGCGAACATCTTCTCGAACGATTCAAATTCATCATGCAGATAGTTATTATTCGCATCCACCCAAGGATAACCCAGTTCTTCCAACTTAGTTTTATTCGTCAAAAAGACGAAACCTTCACCGGTGTAAGCTAAAAAGCGTTTCCCTTCGACATTCAACTCAGAACTGATTTGATCTGGCCGATTAAACTCGAAATCAATCAATGCATAGAGTTGATCATACTGTAAAGCTGCCTCATGAGCGCTTACATACTGAATATCCTTAGATCCTTCTTCTACCATCAATAACGTCTTAAAACGATTGGTATGTTCAGGATATGTCGTGTTCCATAGCGTCTCTAAAGCCAACCCATATTCCACATTATCCACTTCAACGACGAGGCTTGCGCCTTCCTCAAAATCATAACGTTTCAACTCATCGTTATAACAAACCAAGTCCTCTTCTATATCACATTTACGCAATGCTTGTGTACCTAAAAATAAGCCCAACATGAGTGTAAAACTTATAAGAATCGCAAGTAAAATCAAGATCGTTTTTTTCATCTTCATAAGTTTACCAAAACGCTTTCATAAGTTCAAACACTATCGTATCGAATTCACAGCTTGTCAAAATAGATGTCATAACAAATTTTTGTTATAATGATATTAATAATCACAATCCTACTTAATCATCCAACCTTCCGTAAAGGAAGATCCAGCCCCTTGGGGGAATGATGCATCAAATAAGTCAAAATCCATTCAAGAAATTGAACCTGCGTTCACAACGCATTTTTGTTGTTGCTTTGTCCGTTGTGGTTCTTTCCATTATTTTATCACTTTCAATTCTAAGCAATCAAAACCAAAGAGATGTAACGCCAGATGTTTCAAATCCAATTACAATCAAGTACCAGGTCGATGGAAACTATCCACCCTTTTCATATGTACATGAGAATGATCTCGTTGGTTTTGATTTTTATCTAACAAACATCATCTTTCCTTCAAATTTATACATCCTTGACTACTCCACAGACACTTGGGACAATGTCTATCAACGCATTAAAGAAGG
This sequence comes from Erysipelotrichaceae bacterium UBA4808, assembly GCA_002402585.1. Classification (GTDB taxonomy): domain Bacteria; phylum Bacillota_I; class Bacilli_A; order Erysipelotrichales; family Erysipelotrichaceae; genus UBA2212. The sequence continues at coordinate 16,449 of DHGC01000006.1, forward strand.
ACAAATCGACATCGCTGGAGTCATAGCCGTCAATGAGCAACGCAAAGAAGATGTCTTGTTTACAAAGACATTGTTTCGATCCTTTGTATCCGTCTTCACGAGGCACGACTTTAACATCACAAGTGTAAATGATCTTAAGGATTACCGTATTGGTGTCGGTAAAGGTTACTATACTGAGAACATCTTACGGGATGAGTTAAAGCTTGACTACATTGCCTATACCGATGTCAATCAAGCTATCCTTGATCTCAAAGATGGGAAAATCGACGCACTGTTTGAAAATGATCAACTCATAAAAACTTTATTGATCAAGCAAGAGCTCACGGGTACAATCGTTGAACAGATCACTGACTTATACCCACGTGACCATGCGTACGCGGTTTCGAAGTCAAGACCAGAGCTTGTGGCATACATGAACACACGTATTGATGAACTGCAACGTTCAGGTGTGTTTGAAGAAATCTATTTAAACTTCTTCTATGAGAACAGTGACACATACATCAATCAACGCAATCAATCCATCGTTTTATGGGTTGTGGCACTCTTATTTGGCTCTATCTTATTATTTCGATCGCTACAACGCGTCATCCGCGAACTCAAAATTCGATTGAGTCAAAAAGTCACCGAATTGGAACATGCAAACTTAGAACTCAGAGATCGCTATTCCGAGATCCGTTCATTGGCCTATTTCAATCAAGTGACAAATCTTCCCAATCGTAATCAATTGCGTCATGACTTGAGCCTCTTGACGCGTACACCCGATGCGAAAGCTGTTCTTATCATGGTCGACCTCGAGCATTTCAACGAAATAAACGATGCCTATGGTCATAGGACGGGTGACCGTGTGCTACGGATTATGACAGATCGATTTCGATCGATCGTACCTGAAGAAGGAAAACTCTACAACTTAACAAGCCAGCAATTTGTTTTTGTCGGTCAACCACTCAATCGTGAAATTTTCAGTACGAAGGCACAAGAAATCCTAAGTGCGATTCATCAACCGATCCAAGTGGATGAACATTTGATCCATTTGAATTCAAGTATGGGAATTGTATTCTATCCTGAACATGGTAATTCTTTCGATGAATTGATCAGCTGTGTCGATATCGCTATGTTAGAGACAAAGAGACATCGTCGTGGTGAATTTACCATCTATAACGAACATATGGGTCAAATGTTCCAAGAACGATTGAATCTTATAAAACATCTACGCGATGCCTTGCATCGCGATGCTTTCGAACTCCATTATCAACCCATTGTTCAATCCATCGATTTAAAACCTGTTGGTTTTGAAGCGTTGATCCGCTATCGACATCCGACAAAAGGTTTACAATTTCCAAATAATTTTATGGATGTTCTTGAAGAAAGCCAGTTGATCGTTCCTGTAGGCTATTGGATCATGGAAACAGCTTGTCGCTTCATTACAGACTATAACGCAATCAATGCGACCGATCTAAGTGTTTCAATTAATATCTCTTCAATTCAACTGCTCCATGATGATTTTATTCAAAATGTGACTGAAGTTTTAAACCATACACCTTGCAAGATACAAAACATCGTTTTTGAAATTACCGAATCTGTAACCCTTGAGAATGTCGATTTGGCAATTGAACGCCTTCATGCCTTACGTACGATGGGCATCCAGATCGCCATCGATGACTTTGGTACAGGCTATTCTTCTTTGAGTTACATCAAAGATCTTCCTTTAGATATCATTAAGATTGATAAGGCTTTTGTTCAATCCATTCATGAATCTCAAAAAAATCATAGCGTTGCTCAAACGATTGTTTCAATTGGTCATGCCTTAGGTTTGACGCTCATCGCAGAAGGTGTTGAAACCACTGAACAACACCAAATCCTCTTAGCCCTAGGCTGTGATCGTATTCAAGGTTATTTGATCAGTAAGCCGAACCCCGCTTCTTACTTCCTACAAGCATCATCCACATCCAATCCAGATGCAATGTAATGCATTTCATGACGAATCAGCCGCTTATCTCACCCAACAAAATCACCTTTATGCTAGAATGAAACTGGAGGGGAACTATGAGTACCAACTTAAACAAAATCAGAGAAGCGCTCGCGAAACAGACGCAGAAGAACCATGAAATCTTCAACTATGCCATTCCAGATACTTGGTTGGCTTTTGATTATAAAGGTTCTAAAATCAAGGTCAACGATGGCAATGTGCTTGTCAATCCGTATCATTTCTATCAAAGTTTGATTGAGGATGTCTTTCTAAAACAAACATCCACAGAATTGCGTAGTTATTATTTAGATCACCCCGTGGACAAAGGCTTCGATAATGGCAACTGGATCCGCAAGAGCAGTGCTTATTCCATGATGGTTCGTACATCTGGAAGCTATGATCACGATCGTACCGGTAAACTTGAAGATCAGAACCTTTATCATCTCAAGGATACAGGAACCTTCTTAAAAACCTTGGCGTATCTCCCTTTATTGAAACGCATGGGCATTGATGTCTTATACCTACTCCCCATCGCGAAATATTCACTAAAAGATAAAAAAGGTGAACTGGGTTCTCCCTATGGTGTATCCAACTTCTTCGCTTTAGATGAAGGTTTAAAGGATCCAATGACGGGCGATGACACAACAGTGAATGATGAATTCAAAGCTTTTGTGGAAGCTGCTCACGCCTTGGATATGAAAGTCATCATCGACATCATCCCAAGAACGAATTCAGTCAACTCCGATTTGATCATCGATCATCCCGATTGGTTCTATTGGATCGATCATAAAGACTTGGAAGATTATCGTCCACCGATGGTTGAAGGTTTGAAATCAACCTTGCCTGCTAAGAAAGAGTATTTTAAAGAACTCTTCAGTTCTCCAAGTGTTGAGGAACATCTCCATAAGTTCCGTAAAAATCCCCGTGATTTGAATCCTGAACAATGGAAGAAGATGGTTAAAGCCTATAAATCCAAGAAGAACACCAAGGAGATCTTGGATTTGGTTCAAGAATACTTCGATATGAGTGTTGCCCCAGCGTTCTCAGATCACATCAATGATCCGCAACCTGCATGGAGTGATGTGACTTTCTTCAGAATGTACAATGATCACCCCATCAATTCACAACCTTTCTTAGATGAGTTGGGTGAATTCAATCCTTATATCCTATTTGATGTGGCGAAGTGCAGTTTGAATCCAGGCAGTCAACCCAACATGCCACTCTGGGAACTCTTGAGTGATATCATTCCGTTCTATCAAACTGAATTTGGCATTGATGGCGCTCGTATCGACATGGGTCATGCCTTACCGGTAGAACTCATCGACATGATCATTTCAAAAGCGAAGAAGATTGATCCAAACTTCTGTTTCATTGCGGAAGAATTGGATATCGAGAATGCTCAAGCTTCCATCGATAAAGGCTACAACATGATCATTGGCGATGGTTTCATACGAGAACCGCGTGTTTACGAAGGCATGTTCAATGCCTTTGCCTACAGTGCCATGAATCTCCCTTCGCCTGTCTTTGCTTGTGGTGAAACCCATGATACGCCACGTTTAGCTTCCCGTAACGGTGAAGAGGTCTTGGCGAAGATGTTAAGTGTCTTCAATCTCTTTGTACCAAATGCAGTTCCATTCTTAAATTCGGGTCAAGAGTTCTTCGAACGTCAACCAATGAATACCGGCTTGGATTGTAAACCAAATGAAGCCGAAGCTTTAGATAAGAATGATCCATATTATGGTAAATTAGCTTTATTCGATCGTTACCAACTGCACTATCTCCACCCACGTCGCTGGGAAATGGTTGAGACCATGGAGAAAGCTTCTAAGATTCGTCAGTCTCTGATGAGTTCACTCGTCAAGATGGATAAGGTTTATCCACTCGGCTTCAGTGCTCCTTGGGATACCGCAGCGGGTTTCGGTTATGAAGGTCGTAATAAAATGACCTTGGTCATTGCAAATACCGATTACCAACATGATAAGGAACACTGGGTCCGTTTGGATACACTTCCAGATGCATACAATAATGAAGGCACCATTCTGAAACAGATCTTCTCTTCTGAAGATGCGGAGAATGAAACAGACGTGTTCATCGAAAGTACACGTAATGTACGGATTTGGTTTAAAAAAGGCGAAGTTAAAATCTTCGAAATCAAAGCAAAATAGTAAACAAAAGCAGGATCCAACGATTCTGCTTTTGATTACTTGAGCTTATACTTCGAATTTCTTCCATCTCCCTGTTTAATAAGAATTGCTTTTGAAAGCATGTTGCGAATCAGATTAATTGTACTCGCTTGCGAAATGCCAAGGGTTTCTTGAATTTCTCTACGTGTCAATGAACTGCTCATTTTAAACATTTGAATAACTTTATGCTCATAAAAGTTTGATCGATCATCATTGTATTCACGAATCTCGAGCTTTGATAAATCTGAATCGATTTCATAACGTAAATTGATGTTAGGCAACGTGACCTTGAACGCATGATCTGATGTCTCAATCATTGGTTGTACACGAGCATCCTGATAGGTATTTCGAATCTTCATCAAACCAGTCCCATACGCTTCAATAAGGTGAAGGCGATAGAAGATGTTTGCCAATTTTGGATTCCGCAACACAGAAACACCGAGTAAAACATCCGATAAACTGAAACCTCTAAGTAAACCACCCACCGAGATAAACTCAATCCGATCATCAAAAATACTGATTAAGGTAGACGCACGGTACCCATAATCACGATGAATCAATGCATTCAATAAAGCTTCACGTATTGCTTCAGTTGGATAATCTCTTAGATCGATACGCTCCAATCCTCTATATTCTGAACGTGTCCGATTGAAACGATCAATGTAACTAAAAGCTTGTTCAAGTTGATCGAGTAAAGAACCCGATATTTCTTTGCGGTCTTTAAATACTGTCTTTTGACTTCCTTCAAAGACAGCACATTTAATTGTATGAACACATTGATCTGACATCAGAAGTCCAAGTTGTGTCATCACACCATTCTCAGATACCAGTCCAAGGCTCCTTTTCTGAGCATTTCCAATTTCAATTCCCTTTCGCTTGAAGTAAGCTTCCATTCCATTGAAATTCAAATCTTGGAACATCGATATCGTTTCTTCAAAGTTATCACCAGATGATTCTTTAATCATCGATAAAATCATTGAATCACTTGCTGAGAACGTTGAGGACCCCTTACGTATGTACACACCTTCTGGACGAACACCTTTAGCGGAAAGATAATACGGTTTAGAAAGGCCTTCAGACACAGTAATGATGATCATCGATTTATCATCAATATCATTGATTTCGACTTTGGTTAAAAATGATACGTCCGGTTTTATTGTATCTCTAAGCAAATTGGTGACTTTTAAGATATCTTCATTTGCATCTCTCAAACCAACGACTTTTCCATCATCTCCAACCCCAATGTGAATTTGACCCCCTGAGGTGTTTGCGAATGCCACAACTGTTTTACGTATTTCATCTGTGAATTCCCGTTTAAACTCCAATTTTTCACTTTCCATGCTCGCTCCATCCTTTACTAATATTCTAATATTAGATTATTAGAATAACAAGTGGAATAAGAAAAGATGAGTTATACCCATCTTTAAATCTAAATCTTGAAGATAATTGGATAGTCACCCAACATCACTTGTCCATGGCGGATATCCACATCTTCGCCTGTGATCAGATGTTTATAAACACCCTCCTCACAATCGATGCGAACCATGCCTTTTGAACGTGAGACGTTGCAGAGAATGACAAGACGTTCTTCTTTATTCTGATATTCAATATGAATGATATCTTTTGGATGATCAATCAACTTGTAACCCGTGTTTTGTGCAAAGATCGCTTGTTTCTTCAGTTTCGCTAACTTCGTGATCCAATCCACAAACTCCTCATCCATCTTCGACCAATCCACGGGATCTTTTTCAAAGAGGTAAGAGAGATGATCTGTTAGCGTCTCAACACCGAAATGTAAGAATGCGATACCCTTTGCCATAAAGACATAAGCCAACCAATTCAAGGTCTTATATTTATCTTGTGTGTACGCTTGAATCCGATGATTATCGTGATTCTCCACATTACGGGCTTTGACATAATCGACAGGATACTTACGCTCCTGACGACGTTGTGCCATGATGAAATCCTTTAAAGGAAGCTCATTGTGCAAATAACCCAAGAACTGCGTTTGATTGTCATAATCATAAAGAATATGGAAATACGCATACAATTCCGCATCACTCAGACAAGTATGTCCATGGTAACGCAGGTAGTCCACAAAGTTTTGATCGACACTTTCTGCTAAGAAAATCAAATCTGGATTCAACTTCAATACGGCTGGAAATGCGCTTTGATAGAAGTGATGCGGAATCATCGATGCTACATCGAATCTGAAGCCATCCAACCCTTTATCAATCCAGAAGCGCAAGACATCGGTCAACTTCTCAATGAGTTTTGGATTATCCTCAAACTCAAAATCTGCGATATCCGACCAATCCCCAACTTTATTCGAAAGTTTACCATTCTTCCAGTGATAGAACGCTGGATGCTCAACAGTCCAAGGGTGATCCGGTGCGCTGTGGTGGAAAACCATATCCAACATCAATTTCATGCCTAAAGCGTGGGTTTGATCAACCAAGTCCTTAAAATCATCCCAATTCCCTAGATCTTGACTGAGTGCACAATAATCTTTGATAGCATATGGACTACCATACGTCCCCTTACGATTCAATTCTCCAATCGGTTGGATCGGCATCAAATACAGGATATCCGTACCCAACGCTTGGATGCGCTTAAGGTCTGCACTCAAAGCTTTGAAGGTTCCTTGTGCGGAATAGTTCCGCACAAAGACCTGATAAATCATTTGATTCCGTAGAACTTGCATGCTAGAAAATCGCTTTGGTCGTTTCCTTATCAAAGAAGTGGAGCTTGGATACATCCATCGCCAACTTAATGGTGTCATGTGCTTTCACATCAACACGGGAAGCGACTTTCGCCAACATCTTCTGACCACCGAACTGACCATGAAGAATGAATTCATGGCCCAAGAGTTCAGAAACTTCGATATTGAAATCAAACGGTGTATCTGGGAACGTTTCCGCTACGATTCCTTCGTAATGAATATCTTCTGGACGGATGCCCAATACCAAGTCTTTGCCATCGTAGTTCTTCAATTGATCATGAAACATTTTAGGAACCATAAAGCTTTGCCCATCCACTTCGAATCGACCCTTTACAAATTTACCATGGATGAAGTTCATTGCAGGTGCCCCAACAAAGTTCGCTACAAACATGTTTGCAGGGGTGTTATAAACTTGTTTCGGTGTACCGATTTGTTGAATATAGCCATCTTTCATGACGACGATNNGCACCAAGTCGTTCATGAAGTTTGATGATTTCAGAACGCATTTGAACACGAAGCTTCGCATCCAAGTTACTCAAAGGTTCATCCATCAAGAAGACTTGCGCATTACGAACGATCGCACGACCCAAGGCAACACGTTGACGTTGACCACCAGAGAGTGCTTTTGGTTTACGATCCAAGTATTGCTCAATTTCAAGAATCTTTGCACTTTCGTGAACACGACGATCGATTTCATCTTTAGGAACTTTCTTTAAACGTAGACCGAAGGCCATGTTTTCATAGACGGACATGTGTGGATACAAAGCATAAGATTGGAACACCATCGCGATGTCACGATCCTTAGGTGCTTTATCATTGGCCAATTGTTCATTGATCCAAAGTTCACCGGAACTGATTTCTTCCAAACCCGCGATCATACGTAATGTCGTGGATTTCCCACAACCGGAAGGTCCGACCAAGACGATGAATTCTTTGTCTGAGATTTCCAAGTTGAAATCAAAGACTGCTTGGACGTTGTTTTCATAAATCTTATTAATGTTTTTTAGTTGTAATGTTGCCATATTAACCTCGCTTGATTTGAGTATAGCACTTCATAAAAAAGATTGAATGTGCACAGTGCACAAATCAATCTTTTAGACGTTCATTCATCACAAAATAGAGTTGTAAGAGTCTGCTGAGTTGGATATCACGGACATCAATCTTAGTCTCTTCATGAAATTTACCCAGGCGATAGTTAAATGTATTCCGGTGAAGATAGAGGTACTCTGCTGCCAAGACCGCATTGTTTGAACAACTTAGATACATAGAAACCGTATCAATCAAATCATTGTGTAGAGGCCTTAATTTGCTTCTTAGTGCCTCTAACAATCTGAAATCTTTCTGTTCAACACTCAACCATAAACAGTCTGCTAATTCCATCAGCTGTCCACTTGCCGTATGTTCCGCTATCTCAATGGCCAAACGCATGATCGCATCCTCTTCAAAGCCTACGACCCCAACCAGTTGTGTACCAAAGTCATCTTGTAGTTGGTGAAACATTAACTTAAGTTGAACACATTGACGTTGACTTAACGTCAAGCGGAACCCCTGGGTATTCAAGGCTTCATGTACATAACCCGAGCTTTCACAAAAGTGTTCAAAGGCTCTTCGATCCGCATGGGCTACATTCACATAGACAAGCGTTTGCATCTAGTCCTCGAACACGACGGCTTCAAAAGGTCTGAGTTCGGTCATACTCAAGCTCGTGTCCAAGTAATTCGAAATACATATCGCTTTGGCTTGGTGTTCAAATTGAACAGTGCTTGCCCTAAAGTTCGCAATTACGGTAATTTTCTTCTGACTCGATGTCCGAGTAAATGCATAGACATCTGGGTTCTTAGGATCCAATAAATCAAAATCCCCAAACACCAAGGTTTCAAGATACTCCGCATGTTTTCTTAGGTGAATCAATTTTCGATAGTGACTGAGAATGGATTGTTCATCCTTTTCCTGTGCTTCCACGTTCAACCAAGTGGCGTTACGATTGATCTTTTGAATCGGTTCAACCGCACTGAAACCAGCATAAACTCCACTCGACCACTGCATCGGTGTGCGTGCATTGTCCCGTGAGGTTCTTCTCAAATGTCTTAATACCAACTCCAAAGGATATTTTTTTAACAAAGCAGGGGCATTATTCTTAACCCAAACATCCTTAAAATCATCAATGCTTTCATAATCCACATTGGTCATCCCAATTTCTTCACCATTATAAATAAAAGGTGTTCCAGGAAGCGTCAAAAGTACCGTTCCCAACATTGAACCGGATAAACGATGGTAATGTTCAGGATCCCCATATTGTGAAATGACACGCGGATGGTCATGGTTCAACCAATAGTGAGGTAACCAACCCTTATCCTTCATACCATTGATCCAGTACGCCATATTCTCTTTAAGTTGAATGACATTGACGACCATCTTATCGTCATCATTCAAGATATCCATGCCCCCTTTTGACCAACAATGATCAAAATTGAACACCATATTGAAAGCTTGGGCATCATAACCGGCATAGCGAACACCTGCTTCAATCTTCGCACCACCACCGACTTCACCGACACTCATGCAGTCGTAATGACTCAAGACCTT
>DHGC01000005.1:0-13578 GCA_002402585.1 Erysipelotrichaceae bacterium UBA4808
TGATCTGTTTAAGATGAATCATACGTGGCACAACCACTGCTGGTGATACCGCTGCCAAGACCGAGCCCAATAACGCAGCTTCCAATACACTGATATTAAAGATCCATGTGGCAATACAGATGATCGTCAAGATTTCAAATGTGGCTGGTATAAAAGACATCAAAAGCGCAGGGCGTCCAATTTGCTTCAAATCCTTCAAGTCAAGATTAAGTCCCGCTCTAAGCAGAATGACAATCAAGGCAATCTGTCTTAGTTCAGGCGATATCAAAAGAATCTTATCTGAGAGCAGATTGAACCCATAAGGTCCCAAGATCATCCCTGCAATCATCATGCCCATCAAACCAGGTAACTTAATTCTTTGGAACAGTCCTGCGAGTACCAATCCCACCAGAATCATCCATGCCATACTTTGTAACATATTTCCTCCAAAAAAAGCTGATGCCTGTCAAAAGAAGACAGAAGTCATCAGCTTACGCGATTCACACCAAGGTGTTGGGAGACATTCATTCCCAAATGAATTTTATTATCTCCGTTCATTTAAGTCAATGAAACTTTATATATTTCCTGAAGTTGCTGCATTATCAAGCAATTTCATTCAATCTAAGGAAGATGCTTGATTCTTCCATATAAAGCATATCGAGCGTTGGTGTATTCATACGAACAGGTCACTAAAGTTACAATTCGATCATCAGCATTCAATTCAATCTGACTCTTAAATGTAGATAAATCTTGAAGCGACTGAACATAATCTATAAAATCTTTGTCATCATTAAAGTCAAATCGTACAGACTCATAACTTCCATCCACAACAATACCTGCAAAAAACTCGATTTGATAATTCCCATTGGGAGTGAAGATTGGTAGTGTCGGATGTGCTTGATAATAACCATCGTTTTTATAATTGATTAAAGAGGAAAACATAGATCCATCTTTCATATTATGACCATAGATAATCGTATTTCGATCTAAAAAGTCAGCTTGATTACGATAATCGATGAATATGGAACCTAACTTATTCTTCTCTCGAGTAAAAAGATGCGTAAGATAAAACTCATTATCTTCACCTTTTACCAAAGGGTAATTGATTTCATCCCCATCTGTGCCAATCCATCCAATAAAATCAGGGTTTTGTGTCTTTAACAACTGAAAATCAATTGAAAGTTGATTGGTTTCAAGATTCGGAGTGTCTGACTCTCTCGAAATACGCAACTGCTTGTATACTTCATCCCCCAGACGATAGTCCGAACTCGCTGAATAAAGCATAAAAGCCGAACTTAAAACGCCTATTAATGATAGGAAGATCAATACATTTGAGACTGAATTTCGTAATCTTATGCGTTTCTTTTTCATAGGATTTGCTTTTACTAAAAAGAGAGAGTCTTTGGTTCAGTTTCAACTCGAGCAAAGTGGATCTCTCTTTTATTTAGAATAATCATATTCTCAACGAATGACAAGCTTTATCCATAAATTCCAAGTTTACTTCTTGATTATTTTAAACCTATCATTCAATAAGAGGATAAACAATGATGAGAATAATATCAAAGAAAGCCATGCTAAACGATTTGTAGAATCATCCCCTGTTTGCGGCAACCCAATTGTTCGGGTATTCGTAAAGGTTGATAAATGTGTCGTGCCAGCCATAATTGTTCCCGTCGCAGCTACACTCACAAGCGTATAACCATCGCGAGAATAATCAGCTTCAGTAACTTGATAAGCCGTCCCCATGGGTAAACCGATAATTGTAATACTTTGACCATGACTCAACGAGACTGTATCACCACTCGTTATTGAACCATTTGGAACACCGATTCCAATGTAACGATACGTTTCAGTGGTACCTGTTAATGTCAGTGTAAAATTGAATGTCTTTGTAGTGCTTGCGGCGTTTCCACTAACAGTCTTTCTAATAGTAAGATTTCCAAGATCAAACGTATTAGTGAAAACTGCAACTTTGGTTGTGCCGGCTTCGATGGTTCCAGAATCATCTAAACTGCTTGTCGAATAGCCATCCATCGTATAATCTGCTTCAACAACCTGATAGTTAACGCCCATTGGTAATCCAACTACGGTAATGCTCTGACCATGTGCAAGTGAAATCGTATCGCCACTCTTGATGGTGCCGTTCGATACACCATTTCCAAGATACGTATAGGTTTCAGTGTTATTCTCAAGCGTGAATGTAAAGCTAAACAATTTATTTGTATCTGCGCCTTCACCCTGAACACTCTTGCTTATAACAAGATTCCCAATTTCGCGCGTATTGGTAAAAGAAGCGATGTGCGTTGCGCCCGCCTCGATGATGCCATGGTCCTGAGCACTTGCAGTCGTGTAACCATCAAACGAATAATCAAGTTCCAAGACCGTGTATGCAGCACCCATTGGAAGCCCAATGATCTTGATCGATTGACCATGCGTTAATGAAATAGTATCTCCGCTCGAAATCGTTCCATCTGCAACACCACTTCCAATATACGCATAGTTATCTGGAGCATCTTCAAATGTAACGACGAAATCAAATGCCTTGGTCATTTCACCAGAATTTCCAGATACTGTTTTTGTTATCACAAGATTCCCGACATCAAAAGTGTTTGTGAATGTCGCAGTTTGTGTTGCATCAACGATGATTGGCCCACTTGCATTTAAGCTACGCGTCGTATAGCCATCCGGTGTATAATCATCCTCAACCACAGAGTATGTCGCATTTAACGGAATGCCCAGCACAGTTATGCTTTGACCATGGCTGAGTGAAACAGTACCGCCACTAGAAATCGTCCCACCTGGAACACCACTTCCAACGTATGCATAAGATCCTGGCGCATCTGTTAAATTAAGCGTAAAATCAAAAGCTTTCGTCAAATCAGCCCCTTCTCCGGCGACTGATTTACTAATTGTTAGGTTGCCAGCTGTACCTTCAAGAAAATTCTGGATACGAATATTATTCGAACCACCATTGATTGAAGATGTTACCGTTCCATCAACAGTCGATACAACGACAGAATATCTGTTTTCATCTAAAGTATATCCAACAGGTACAGCCGTTTCCCTTAGTACATAGGTTCCATCTGGAATTACGCGTAGGGTGAGAACTCCATCACTACCAGTTCTTCCTGTTTTGATTACGGTTGTGTCATCATTCGCAAACAAAGTAAATTCAACATTTGCTAATGCGGATCCACTACCCGCTGTTTTCGTAATACTAATCCATCCATTTCTTAAAAGACTTGCACTGCCATCAGAGGAAAGAATGGTATATGGAGTCCCAACATCAACAATTTGACTATCATTTCCAATTAATGAAACAAAGTTTGTGACTGTTCCAGGCTCACCAGTAATATCTGTTTTGTAGGTAATACGATATGCTTTAGAATTATCTTCAATACTAAAGCTTAAAGTACGTGTCGAATTGTTGTAATTGATGTTTGTCCCTAAAACCAAGGGAACCTCTGATCCTAAGGTATATGAACCATCAGAGTTTAGAGACATTTCATGCATGGTTATATTTCCGGCAATGACTAATGTACCACTAGAATTCATTCTTAAATCAATTCCAACAGGCAATGTATCTTCAATTCGATCGACAGGTTGAGTCGTGTTGTATGGTTGATAATTAACCGTCCACTGTAATTCACCTGCAGTTGGACGTAATGTAGTTTTACTTAGCAAATTACTGTTAATTGTCACAACCTGTGTTTCATTAATTCCTGGTGTCCAGTTCTCAGTTCGTAAATTGGCTGTATTGGTTCTACTTATGGTTTGATTTGTTGAAAAATATTGTTCCGCAACCTCATCTGTTACTTTTGCTTTAACTAAAACAACATAAGGTTGATTCAATGTTTGAAATGTAAACGTCGCAGTACTTCCACTTACAACTGCACTTAATCCAGCTACAGTATCTGGAGTCGTATCAGACGCATGAACCATTCCTCCTGATAAGAATCCTTGAAAAATTAAATAATCCGAACCAGGGACTACCTCAACAAATTCCCAACCTGTTGGTAATGTGTCTGTCACCGTAACTGTACCCAATACAGTTCCATTCGCATTCGTTGTATTGGTTAAATCAATTCCATCCGCATTAATGCTTAATCTAAAAATCGCAGTCTTTTCAATGTAGTTAAAACCATTTAAAGCATTTGTTGTAGAGTTATTTACTCCTGCAGCTGGATTTGCCATTGCAGTTCTATTTAACATTCTCTTATCAAGCATACGATTGACAAATGCTACTGTTCCTGTTGCTGCATTTAAACGAATTGTATCACTGAAAAGCGAAGCTGTATTATTAATGGGAACACTATTATTGGGCGGAGTTCCAATGAATACATTTGGATCGACTACCTGACTATCAAAACTAAACGAATTTATTTCTGTTGTAGATAAACCAGTAACTTCAATTAAGTCCGCAACACGAGTAGCTCCTTGGAATATACCGATTACATTTTCACTTAAACCTGTACTTCCAACAAAATTACTCGCGTATTTTTGACCATATCTTGGAGTTAAATCTGCAGCATTCAATCCTACAGGCAATCCAGTTACGGTTGATAATGTGATCGAGTTTCCATACACAAGTAAATCATAAACCTTTAATTCCGGAATAGACTGTCCTCTTGCGTCGACATTCACAGTCCATCGAATCAATTGATTTGAAAGGCTTACTCTTACACCTGATTTTGAAATCGCATTATATCCTACAGTAACTGGCACATTCCCAGTACTAATCGCAGGCACAGGTAAACCATCCCAGACAATATTAGCTGAGTTATTATAAGTTGTTGTCCCTGTCACATTTGTTTGATCTGGTACATTACTTACAATAATTAATCGAATCATCGAAGTAATATTACCTATTGAATATTCATTACTACCATTTGGAGTTATAGGTGTACTTACATCCCATCCACTACCATTCCATGTTTGCCAAGAAGCTTGATTAAATGTTAATCCACTGGGTAATGCATCTGTAATAATTACATTATTTAAAGAAGCGCCTGCAGGATTAGCAGTAATTGTCCAAGTAATTGTTCGATTGGCAGGATTATAGACACCTCCGACCGCATCGCTTGATACACCTGATTTTGAAATCCAATTGGGTGGAGTAAATGTTACAGTTTCAGGATCTTGATCTAAAATCGTCGTTATTAAATCGATTGTTTCTCTTAAAACGGCCGTATTTGTTACACTTTGTTGAGAAGTCGCATAATATGCCGTATCCGAAATTTGAGTCTTAAATGTGATTGTTGTTGGCGTATTAGTTCCTTCAGGAAATACGTAGGATATTTGATTATTCGTAATAGCAATGGGGGTAGGTACACTATTTACTGTAAAAGAATCCGCAATATACGTCCCAACACTTTGTAGGTTATCAAAAAATTCCAAACCTGCTAAATCAATAACATCGTTTGATCCTTGTAAAGCCGATAAATTAACTGTCCACAAAATACTTTGAGTCGCTAAATCAACAGTTCCAGATTTTATAACGTCATATGTAATTGGTAGAGGAGGAACATTTAGAGTAAATTCTTTTTCCAGAATGTTAATAATGTAATCACCGGGTCCTCCAGTAAACGCATCCGCATCAAATTCAAAATCCGCAATAAACTGAGCTGTAACAGTATTTGAAGTTCCATCAAAAACCTCATCATCCCCATCAAAGGTTATGGTCGCAGTAACCATCTTTGTTATAGGGTCTGTCGCGAAGCTAGCAGTCCCTACTTTTATGGTTCCCATATTAAGTTCGATACTACTGCTCGATAACAACGTAAACGCATTACTCAATTGGAGTGTAACGGTATCACCTTTACGTACATATTGTGCACCTACTGGTACTGGATCATCAAAATCACCCAATACAGGAATACCAAATGAGATCTCTACTTTAATCGGTTCAGTACTATCAATAGTTCCATTTTCCGCAATTTCAATATCATTTTGAGTTACGGTCGCATCTAAATTACTAAGAATCGTTGGATTCAAAACATCTGCTTGTACTGGGCTTAGCGCTACACTGCTTAGTAACATAACCAAAGTAAGTATAATATTCCAAATCTTTCTGAACTGTCTTTTAAATCCTTTCATAAAACACCTTTCCTTTCAGCTGTAATTCGTCATTTTCATAGAAATATCTATGCCATAGATTCTTATCTTAGATTACTTGAGCTTGCAAGATCCCCAGTAAATGCACCTTCGATATCCGCATATGCAGTGATGAACATATCGTTATTACTTGACGAGAAATATTTGAATCGATAATAATTCAATACAGAAGGTTTATCCAAACCCATTCAAAAAGACCACAGAAATAATCTCTGCGGTCAACCTATCCTAGCATTTTCAATGCCTTAGACGTTTTACTTTGCGCCCTTGTCTTTCAATCAAGTTTGCCAATCTCTTTTTTTCAATCAAATGCATGAATAATTAACATGATTAATATATCATATCTAGTTTTGATCTGACAAGACTATTGACTTTTCAGCTTATTTTCTTCGCAAATCTTGTTAAGTCAATGAAACTTTACGAATCTTTGCCCCTTTCATGACCAATTGAGCTGTTTTATACAAAACCAAGGTCAATGCAGTATTCGCCAGTGCAGTCGGCAATACCACCACCATAAACAAAGCTGTAAACGGTGCTGGTAAGCCTACCATAAAGAGTGCACTGCCTAAGAACACGATCCCACTGACGATGGTACCCAAGAAGCCTAATGCAGAGACTTTAATCAAATTCATCTGTACACTGAAAAGCTTGATCAATATCAAAACAAATAAAGCTGAAATAATTTTATCAAAGACAGATGGAAGTTGACCTCCAGGAAAACCAGTGGTCATCGCCGCCATCACTCCAGCCACAAAACCAATCACAATGGTATTCTTCAAATACGGTTGAAACAAGATGGCAATAAACATCGTTGCCAATAAGAAATCAGGTTTGACATTCCCTAATAGAGCGGGAGTCACTGCATGTAAAGTTAAGCCCAATGCCAATAAGATGCCTGCTAATACGAGTTCGCGTGTTTTCATTTCGATTTTTCCTTTGCGTTTTTGTATTCAATACTCCAGGTTTCCTTCATGTCATTGTGCTCACCTCCTAACAAAAAAACACCCTTGTCCCGATATAGGCGCAAGTGGTGTTCGCGGTGCCATCCTAATTATCACAAAAGTGATATCTTTGTTTGAACGATTTTCGTTCAATTAAGGATACTAACATATCCTCGCTGCTTTAACGCTCTGCTTGCGGCTTGGCTACTGTGATTCACCGTGCTCTCATGGACCCATTCATCTTTACGCAAGCATCCGTTCACACCGACCACGGACTCTCTTAAGCATGCTTCTTAAAGACTACTACTTTCCAATCTTCGATTTATACATCTATTCTATCAAGCTTTCATTAATTTACAAGTATTTTCATAATTTTCATCGTATTCTGTCAATTAATTTAATCGTAGTCAAATTAGCCTTCTTTCCATCGATTATGCTAAAATAATGCACAAGTGAGGACAATCCATGTTAATAACATTTCGTAATAAATCCCCTAAAATAGGAAAGAACGTATTCATTGCCGAAACCGCAACCATCATTGGTGACGTGACACTCGGAGATGATGTGTCTGTATGGCCATCGGCTGTCATTCGTGGTGATGTGAATCCCATCGTCATTGGATCTGGAACCAATGTACAAGACGGAGCTGTCATCCATGTCGATCCCGACACAAAAGTATTTATTGGTAAGAACGTGACCATCGGTCATCTGACGCATGTTCATGGCGCAACCATCCATGATGAATGCATTATCGGAAGCACATCAACTGTTTTGGACAACGCCATCATCTATTCACACAACTTGATTGCGGCAGGTGCATTGGTTTCACCTCGTAGCATTATTGAAGAAGGTCATCTTGTGACTGGGTTACCTGCAAAGATAAAAAGGCCACTTACCGTTGAAGAGATTGAACACATTAAATGGAATGCGGAAGAATACATCCATCTTAAAAATGAATATCTAAATGAAAAGCTGTAGCCAGGTAAATGGTTACAGCTTTGTTTATGGTTAGAATTTCCTATTTAAGTTCAATCGTTGTCGTCATCGTCAGAATCGTCATCTGAATCATCAGAATCATCATCTGAGTCGTCATCTGAATCATCATTTGAGTCATCATCATCTAAGTCGTCATCTGAATTATCATCCGAATCATAATCATCGTCTTCGTCTGCGTCATCATCATAATCATCGTCATCTGAGTCATCATCGTCGTCATTGTCATCATCTGAGTCATCATCGTCGTAATCATCCAATGCATCTAAACTTGGATCCATCGCAATGATACCTTGAAGTTTTGTATAAGCATCTGCTTCACTAAGACCCGATTGAATGAAGCTTCTGTATGCTTTCGCAATATCTTCCACTTCATCTAACGTTTTCTCAGACGTAAGGGATAAGCGAATTACAGCAAGCGCCTGTTCCTGTGAAACGCCTGTTTTAAGCATGTCCACCCAAGCTTCAACCACATCATCAAACTCATCTTCAAACGCATCATCAAGCATTTGTGCTGTCGCATAATCCACTACATTCTTAATCGCTTCAATCGATACATTGTATTCAATCAGTTTCATGTATTCAGAAGGTGCAATGCCCAAACTTTTAGCCGTTGCGTATTGATCATTCGTTACCGCAACCACATTGATGTTATTTGTTAAACCTTCATTTTTCAATGTCTCTTCCATCTTAGATTGAATATTGGCTAAAATCTCTGTCACATTCAGTGTTGCCGTATTATTACGCGCATCACGTATAGAGACTTCAAATTGATTTTCTAAGTTGACATATCCCAGTCTATTTGCTTCTTTAATGATTTCTTCAAAAGCCACATCGATTTTCTTGTTGTCAAGATCTAAATTGCTTAATAGGATCCGCGCTTCTTCATTCAATGCTGTGACTTCGATAACACGCGCATCACGATCCAACTCGATCTCCATCGAAGGATTGATCTGCAAAGTCACAAAATATGCAGCAGTATTCAAGCGTAAACTCGATAAACTGGCCATCGCCACAAGCGTTACCACAAATAGTGGGATTAATATATTTGGATTTAAGATCCGCTTCATCATCGTATTCCCTCGCTTTTCATTTTTTTCAAATAGTTTCCCTTGAACGCGTGTCAAAAGTTCCCTTTTATGGTTCTCTAACATGAATTCTGGTTTTTGAATCGTTTTGATTTCTTCTTCAAACTGTTTCTTCATCGTGCCCTCCTACTTTAATAACGCATAATAGTTCAATACGTTGCATCATTCTTCTAAATTCCTTAATTTCTCTAAACCGCGATGCAAGAGTGATTTGACGGTTCCTTCACGTTTACCTAAAATCTCCGCAATCTCTTTCATCGACTTTTCTTCAAAATAACGAAGGCTTATCACTTCTTGATATTTAATGGGTAATTCCATTATCTTCTTTTGATAGTAGATAAATTGCGCATGGGTCTCCTCAAGCTCAAGTTGAGCACGGTGAACTTCATCATGAATCCGTTTGCTTTGGGCTTCAAATTGATTGTTTTCTTGAAGTAGATCCAAGGAGATGGCGTCTTTCTTTTGACTACGATAATACTGATTGATCTCATTATTAGCGATACGATACAACCATGCCGCAAACGGGACATTACGCCATTGAAAACGATGAATGTTATCAATGGCTTTGATGAACGTATCCGATACGATGTCTTTCGCCAAATCCACATCCCCAGTTCTTCTAATGACATAATTTAGAAGCACAGGATAGTTCTCTTCATATAATTCAGTGAATGCATGCACGTCACTTTGACTCTGAAGAACCAAATCATGTTCAAGTTCTAGATTCATTTAAAAAGTCCTCCCATTTGTATAACGAATTATCTGTTTAAAAGTTGCATATAGCTTACATTTTCTTTAAATCTATCACGAATCATCACAAAAACCATGAATTTGCTCTGATAACGCATAAAAAAACACCTCTTTAGTGGTGCTGAAATTTAAACTTTGGTGGGTCGTGTCAAAATATAGAGTGTGACCATCGACGCAATGCTTAGAATTAGTATCTTGATAACAACGATTGGGATGAAGAAGATGACACTGACGAGAATGCTTATCCAAAGCACAACGAGTGCCTTAATTTTTGATTTCAATGGTATGCCTTGGGGATCCAGATAATCCAGCACGAAAGGCCCAAGCTTTGGATGATTTATGATTTCTTGGATCTTCTCAGGTTGACTCTTACCAAATAAAAAGATCGCCAATAAGACAAAAGGTGTCGTTGGTAGAACCGGTAAAAATAAACCGGTCATTGCCAAACCAATACTGATGCTTCCACCTACTTGATATAAGATCTTTAACATGTGTTTCATTATACCAAAGATAAGACACAAAATCATTAAATGTGATGATTATCACAATAAAAAAGCACCTACTTAGTAGATGCTCTATCGTTTAGATGTAATTCCATGGGCTCACATACGCTCCATTCTTAAGCACTTCGAAATGGAGATGCGAACCGGTGCTATAGCCTGTATTCCCTACCGAACCAATGCGTTGACCCGCTGTAACCTTATCACCCACACTGACTTTGTATGCGGAGAGATGGAGATAACGTGTCTTCAAACCACCACCATGATCAATCGTGATGTATTTACCCAAGGTATTGTCTTGTGAAACACTGGTTACTTTACCATCCGCATAGGCATAGACCGCCGTTCCTGTCGCAGCAGCGATATCGATGCCATTGTGGAAGATGCGACGACCCGAGATTGGATGGGTACGATAACCATAATTACTGGTCAGACGTCCAGAAACGACCCCGTAACCATTTCCACCTGTTCGTCCAACGGTTCGCTTCGTTCCTACTTTGACTTCAGCACTGATGGGTTGTTTAAGCACGGTTTCTTGAATCGGATTGATTTCTGTTGGATAACCGTTGACGATCTTGATGTCATAAACAACTTTCTTCTCACCTTCAATGCCTTCTTTAAGGATGATACGTTGCGATGTCAACAAGTTATTATCTTGAATGCGGATCGTATCAAATTGAACCGGCTCAATTGCAGTGTTTTCCAAACGAACTTCCACATCATACATTGGATTAGCAGGTGCAAAGAGAATCTGATCACCAGGATGGATGAATTCCTCAATATCCAAATCGGGATTGAAGTCAGAGATCGTTTTCATATTCACATCTTCGTGATCGACGGCGATCTGCCATAGATTATCCCCATCTTTAACTGTATACCAAACCGCTTCAACTTCATTTAATTCCAAGTCATACGCGATGTCTTCCACATCTTGAAAAATAAATTCTTCATCGACTTTGATGGGAAGCACTTCAATATCCTGTTGGAAATCCACACCCAAAATCTTCGCTTCTGCTGCAATGTTTGATTTTGATAAATAACTTAGTTTATATTTTTTTAAGAGTAGCTCCACTTCATCCACCTGATCCGCAGGCAAGGTAAAACGCGTCTCTCCATTGACTCTGAATTCAATGGCTTCCACCTTATTGAGATGTTTCATGGCAGAGATTCCAGAAACCGTTATGACCCATCCGAAAACGAGGGTCGATGCGATATAGATCGTGTTTTTAATTTTTCGCTTTAAACGCATGCGCATCCTTTCATAAACATTATTATCGAATTTTTCTGTAATACAGGATTCAGTCTATCCGTTTTATTCGTTGTGATTATAACAGATGAAATTTGATGTCACAACCCTTGTATCCTATGAATCAATAATATGGAGAAACTTTCACTTAACAAAAAAAGGATGTCACTAGATGACATCCTCCCACTTTATGCACGATTTCCGTTCAATTTTAAGACTTTCATCAACTCCACGACTGGAATTGGAATAAAAATCAACGCCAATACAACCATCCAATGGGAACTGTCCATTGAGACCAGCTTAAACAAATCACGCAATACAGGAACAAACAGAACCGCCAACATCATCATAGCATTCACAAAAGTCGCTATAATCAACCATTTGTTCACAAAGAAGGTTTTGAACACCGTTCCGTGTGTTGAATGAATATTATAGGCATGAACCAACTGACTGAAAGCGAGTACTGTAAAGGCCATGGTTTGACCTTGGGCTAAAGATCCTTCTTGACCTAAAGCACCATAACCATAAAGGAACGCAACCAAGGTTAGAACACCAATCATAATGCCTTGGTAACCGATTCTAAAATACATTGGCTTAGTAAGTAGACTTGTATCACGATTCGGTTGACGTTTCATGATGCCTTCTTCAGCAGGATCGACCCCTAAAGCCAAGGCAGGTAGACTATCCGTAACCAAGTTGATCCATAAGATATGGATCGGCAACAACGGTGTTGCCCAATTCATGAAGCTCGCTATCAATAAGACAACCAACTCACCCACATTACATGACAATAAATAGGAGATAGCCTTGGTGATGTTATCACGAATGCGGCGTCCTTCTTCAACCGCATTGACGACCGTTGCAAAATTATCATCCGTAAGAATCATATCTGCAGCACCTTTGGCGACTTCCGTCCCCACGATGCCCATAGCCGCACCGATGTCCGATTTCTTCAAAGCTGGGGCATCATTAACCCCATCCCCCGTCATCGCAACGACTTCACCATGTTTCTTCCACGCATCAATGATGCGCATCTTATGTTCCGGTGAAACACGCGCATAGACCGCAATCGAACGCACATCTTTATAGAGGTCTTCATCACTCATCTGATCGAGTTCGAGACCCGTAATAACCTTGTCTCCATCTTGCATCAAACCAATCTGCATGCCGATGGCTTCAGCGGTTGTACGATGGTCCCCGGTAATCATGACGACTTCTATCCCCGCATCTTTACACTCTTGAATCGCAATCTTGACTTCTTCACGCGGTGGATCGATCATCCCAATCAAGCCCACAAAGGTCATGTGTTGCTCAACATTCACATCCCCATCTTTGATGACGTCTTCGAGTTGACGACGTGCGATTGCTAAGACACGTAAAGCGTCTTTACCCATTGCGCGATTGGCATCTAGGATTTTTGTTTTATCTTCATCGGTGATTTCACGGACTTCTCCATCAACCAAGAGTTCATTGACACCCGCTAGGACTTCATCCACACCACCCTTGATATAGGCAATCACATCATCGCCTCTTTGATGGACGGTCGTCATCCGTTTACGACCCGAGTCAAACGGAACTTCCGCAACGCGTGGGTAACGATTGGCAATGTCTTCCACATCCAAACCGGCTTTGATTGCCCATTCAGATAAAGCCGTTTCGGTAGGATCCCCAACCCACTGACCATCGGATAATCGTGCATCATTACAAAGATAAGCACCTTTCATCAGTTCACGTTCATCGGTTTCATTCAATAACCAGGTCTTTGTAACGGTCATCTTATTCTGTGTCAAGGTCCCTGTTTTATCTGAACAAATGACCGTTGCACCGCCTAAGGTCTCAACACTGGAAAGATTACGGATGATCGCATTGCGTTTCGCCAAACGTTGGACACCCATCGCCATGACGATCGTCGCGACCGCAGGTAGACTCTCCGGAATGACCGCAACCGCTAAAGATACCGAACTCAT
>DHGC01000005.1:13727-50678 GCA_002402585.1 Erysipelotrichaceae bacterium UBA4808
GACAACACCCACAGCGCGACCATAGGTCACACTGCTGGAAGAATAGGCCATATTCTTACGATCGCCCAAAGGCACAGCCGTATTGATTTCCAAGTCCGCATCCTTATCCACCGGTACGGATTCACCCGTTAAGGAGGATTCTTGAATCTGACAACTGGATGTCTTTAACAAACGCACATCTGCGGACACCTTATCCCCTGCATCCAGAATCAAGATATCGTATTGAACCAAGTCTGCTGATGGAATGACTTTCTCTTGGCCATCCCGTCTGACTTTGCTCATCGGGGCGCCCATAGCCTTTAAAGCGGCCAGTGCTTTTTCGGCTTTATCTTCTTGTAAGACACCCAAAACAGCATTCAAACCCACGATCGCTAAAATGATCAAGGCATCTGCACGCTCATCCAAAAAGAATGAGATGACAGCTGCGATGATCAAGATGATGATCATTGAATTACTGAATTGTTGAAGAAAGAGCTTCAACAAACTCCGTTTCTCGCCTTCTTCTAAGATATTTGCACCATACTCTTCACGATTAGCCAAAACTTCATGCTCACTCAATCCGTTTTGCGCATCCACCTGGCTTAAGATCTCACTCAAGCTTTTTTGGTACCACTGCTTCTGATTTTCCATATTTTTCTCCTTTAGGCTAAAAATAAAAGACTTTAGCACCGTGCTAAAGTCTTGAACTTAGGATCGTCCGGATGATTACTCATCGTGTTGACGAAGCGATCTCCCAGTGGGGTCTACTCCCTTTAACAGAGTGAATTATAGCAATTCTGTACGTACTTTGCAAATTAGCGACGCAGTAAAGTGCCAAAGACACCGCGTGCAATCTCACGCCCAATCGAACTGCTCATTGTTCCTAAGAACGATTTAGCGAGACGTGTCACTTGACTCGCACTCTTTTCTTTAGCCCGTTGAACCTCACGTTCTGTACGTGCACGTTCACGTTGAAGCTTCAATTCTTCCAACTCTCGATTGCGTTTTTCTTTTTCCAATAAGATTGAATTCTTCTCAGCTTCAATCTGTTGTGCTTGGTGCTCAACCTTCGACCTTAGCATTTCATAGGCGGATTCTTTATCGACGACTTCATTATATTTGTAGAAGAATGGAGAATTCTCAATCAAAGCACGCCGTTTCAATGGATCCAAGGTCCCAATCAAACTGTGTGGAGGTACGATCATCGCACGTTCCACAATCGTTGGACGCCCTTCTTCATCCAACATCGAAACCAAGGCTTCCCCAGTCTTTAAATCGGTAATGACCGAAGGAATATCGATGGAAGGATTCTGACGGAAGGTATCCGCCATCGCTGTAATCGCCTTTTGATCCTTTGGTGTATACGCACGAATCGCATGCTGGATACGATTGCCCAATTGGCCTAAGACTTTATCTGGAATATCGATGGGGTTCTGTGTTACGAAGTAAACACCTACACCCTTGGACCGAATCAAACGCACCACCAATTCAATCTTATCCATCAAAGCTTTTGGCGCATCCGCAAACAACACGTGTGCTTCATCAAAGAAGAACACCAACTTTGGCTGATCCACATCCCCAACTTCAGGAAGTTCTTCAAACAATTCTGATAATAACCATAATAAGAAGGTTGAATACAAGCTTGGATGCATCATCAACTTCTCAGAAGCCAAGACATTGATGATCCCTTGACCATAACTATCCACCTTCATCAAATCATTGATATCGAAGGCTGGTTCCGCAAAGAATGATGCTCCCCCTTGATCCTCCAACTTTAATAAAGCACGCTGTATTGCCCCAACCGATACTTTAGAGACATTGCCATATTCCAAGGTATAGGTACTTGCATTCTCACCCACGTGTTGAAGCATTGCTCTAAGATCCTTCAAATCGATGAGCAATAAACCTTGTTCATCCGCTACTCTGAAAACGATGTTTAAAACTCCTTCTTGCGTATCATTCAAGCCAAGGATGCGGCCCAACAAGAGCGGTCCCATTTCCGATATGGTTGTCCGCAAGGGATGTCCCAATTCCCCAAACACATCCCATAGACGCACAGGATAAGTCTTGAACGCAAACGGCTCCAAACCCATGCTAGTAATCCGCTCATTGAGCTTTGGATTCATCACACCTGCTTCCGCAACAGATGCCAAATCCCCCTTCACATCCGCTAAGAATACAGGTACGCCTTGTTCACTAAATTGTTCTGCCAATACTTTCAAAGAAATGGTTTTCCCTGTTCCGGTCGCCCCTGCGATCAACCCATGTCGATTTGCCATTTTGAGACGTAAAAAGAGTTCTGATTCGCCCTTACCAATCAATAATTGTTTTAAATGAGCCATATGTCCTCCGCACTTTATTTCATTATAGAATGATTTACCCCATACCGCTAGTCGGAAGATTGGCTTGACATCATTTACAAGTCATCATAAAATACTAACATTTGATAAAAGGAGTCTTCATGGATATCACCAGCATCCTCATCATCGGTTTTGGCGTCTCCATGGATGCCTTCGCCGTTGCCCTCATCAAAGGCTTATGCCTTAAAGACCACCAGGCACGTTCTGCTCTGATCATTGGATTGACATTCGGATTCTTCCAAGGTTTCATGACCTGGAGTGGGTACCATTTGGGTAAACGGTTCATGGATTTGATTGCCAATGTGGACCATTGGATCGCTTGGATCTTATTGTTGGGGATTGGATCAAAGATGATCTATGATGCACTTCAGAATGAAGCGATCGTATGTGAAGTTGATCCCCATCTCACTCTTCGTTCGTTATTATCTTCGGGTATCGCCACCAGTATCGATGCATTGGCCGTTGGGATCTCTTTATCCGTCATCTCTGGAAACATTTTATTCACATCCAGTGTCATTGCCGTGATCACCTTCAGCTTGTCCACCATCGGTGTCATGATTGGTAAAAAAAGTGCCCTATGGTTGGACCATAAGGCAGAACTGATTGGAGGCATCTTATTGATCCTCATGGGTTTTCGAATTCTCTTCTCACATCTCTACTAGGCCCGATGGCCTTTTTTATTAAATAGCTTTATTCAGCTGCTTTGAATACGCATTGTTTAAATTTTTGTGCATCAATCTTCGTAATCAAGCGAACATTCGTAGCTTTTTTATGGCGACCATAAAAATCATAGATCAATTGACCATAACTCAAAGGACTTCTAAGTTCAATCCGTGTATACACATCGACTGCATCAAGGACGATACTGGGATCGATCGCAAGCGCCATAGCCGTTGGATCTGGCATCGAGATGATGTCCTTATTGTAGCTGCGTTGATTATACGCTAGCAAATGACGATTGCAGTCCACAAAGAAATCGCCTCGTGCTGTCTTCAAACTCTTCAGATAAGCACGATCTTCGGCTGTGATCTCCGCTTCACCATAGCACACATCCAAAGGAACCATCGTGATGGGAATGCCACTTTCTAAAACGATCTTGGCAGCTTCCCCATCCACCCAGATGTTGAATTCGGCATTGGCTGTACAGCCATTGGTCATTCGATATTGTCCACCCATGGCAATGATGTGTGTGATTTTACGCATCGCACCGGGATCCAATAAAATCGCCATCGCCACATTGGTCAAAGGACCCAAGGTGATCAAACCCACATCATCCTGCGTACGCGCAATTTCAAGCATCGCATCCACCGCATGCCCTTTTTCAAGTTGGATATCGGGTTCTGGATAAAACATATCCCCTAAGCCATCCCTTCCATGCACATTCTCACCGACGACCAAGGTCTTGACCAAAGGTCGATCTGAACCTGCATAGATGGGTGGTATATACGTATTCGCAAACATACACGACAAACGTGCATTGCGTGTTGTCTTCGCTAAGGATAGATTCCCTGCTGTACAGGTGATGGCTAAGATATCCAAATCGGAACGCAAAGCCATGACCAAGGCCACCGCATCATCCGATGCCGTATCCGTATCAATGATGTATTTACGTTTATTCATTGCAGTGCCTCCTGGATCATCGCTTTAAAGCCTTTGCCATCGATGGCAGACACAATGGACACATTGGCACTGTAAATTTGATCTTCAAGCACCGTACCACCCTTGGTATTCACAACCGTTTGTCCATACGATAAAGAGCCTGAGGTATCAATCGTCACATTCGCACTGTAGGCATTTAGTATCAATTCAGGTCGCAGTGCAACAGCTACCGCACAGGGATCAGGGAGCTCCAAGCCCACATCGCCGTAGTAGATTTCATGAAACTTTAATAGTGAAGATACTATCTTTAAAAGGAACTCAGCCTTATGTGTACCCATTGCTTTGATCGCATTCAAATCCTGTTCATCAAGCATCGTTTCAGCACCTTTTCGTCCATCCCCATTCAAACAAAGTTCCAAAGGAACCATAACAAGCGGTATCCCAAATTCAAAGACGATCTTAGCCGCTTCAGGATCCGCAAGGATATTGAACTCCGCAACTTCCGTTTCCGCCGCATAGCCCAATTGTGCGCCTCCCATGCAGATGATCTTTTTCAAGCGCTTGAGTACTTCAGGTGCTTTACGCATCGCCAAAGCCACATTGGTCAAAGGACCCAAGGTGATGAGTTCGATGTCATCATGTTTTGCAATGATATCGATCAATGCGGTTACAGCGTGTTTGTTTTCAGCTTTCGACTTAGGACCCAAGACCCCCGCATCCCCTAACCCATCATTGCCATGCACATGGATCGCCTCAATTCGCTCACGAACCAAAGGTCGATCCATACCTGGATAAACAGGCACGTTCACGCCAGCTACCTCACAACTAATAAGCGCGTTACGTGTCGCCTGAGCTAAATTCACATTCCCAAAAACCGTCGTCAGAGCCAACACCTCTGTGTCCTTTTCTGACAATGCCATCAATAAGGCGATGGCATCATCACTTCCTGTATCCGTATCAATGATAATCTTGCGCATGTCGCTTCCTTTCATCGCATATCAAATTTCGCAACTGGGTCTGGCCCATGGATGATGTTTCGTGTAATCTTAAGCGAACCTTGATCATCTGCCTGTATCTTCCATCGCACCATCGTGATGAGATCATTCTCGATTTCAATCGCCGTCATACTGGTCGGATAGATGCAACAGCCAGCATTGAAATAGGGTAGATCTCCATTGCGTGGATATTTCAAACGATGCGTATGTCCACAAATAAGCATGATGCGATATTTCTCAATCCAGCTGGCATAATTCTTCTCAATCTTGTGCCGTTTATAGGCATTCTTTACCGGACTCGCAGGATTTTGAAAACCCAAAGCATGAAGATGACGCCAGAAGTATTTCAAAGACAACATACTCAAATACCAGCCTTGATCATTGGGAAAATCCCCTTGATGGCCATGGACCACAAAGATGTTTTGACCCGTTGTCTTATGGTTGAGCACCAAACCTTCAACGGGCTCAATGTTCGGCAAGAAGGGTACCCATTCTTGAGTATGTTCATTCAGATGTCGATAGAGATTCGCTTCTACATAGGTCTTATCTTTAAGATAGATATTATGGTTTCCATACAAGAGAATGAAACGATTATCATTATGAAACTTCTTAATGGCTTCAAAGGTCTCAAAATGAGCATTCTTGATATCTTTGATCCGTGGATGTTCCCAAAGCTCATCCCCATCCCCAGCCTCAACCAAGGTATATCCCCCTTTATAGTAGTAACTCAAGGCATGTTGGAAAGTATTCTGATTCTTTGTGAACTCATCCGATTGATTGCCATTTCCGCGATGACAATCACTTAAAATGACATACTTGCTGGACGCATCAAACATTTCAAAACGTCCATTTGTAAATGTCTCTTTTAATCGTTTGACTGTTTTCATGTGGAACTCCTTGTTCATAAAATTATAAACCCAATTCAAAATAAACGTCTTTTATATTCTGAATATCTGCTTGATCAAGACGCAAATCAAGACTTGTCGGATACGGATCGACAACCAATGGAACATCTTGTTTAAAGAAGACCTCGGTTTGACGCCCAAAGAGTTGGACGATGTTCTCCCATTTATACCCATCAAGATATGGATGCGATAAGAACCCTTGGGAAGATAAAATGCATATTTCGTATTGGGATGGAGAAAAACAGAATAAACAACGGATTCATCCGTTAAATCAATCCATTCGATCTACGATGGATTGTCTCGATCACTGAATATTTTGACTGGACACGGATCACGACGCTCGAACTTCAAGACATCGTAAACATAAACCTGACCATTTTCTGGAAAGCTTTCAGTATCGAGTTTATTTTTAAGATTGTGCATTAAGAATCCAAAACCAATTCCAACAAACAAAACAATGACCAGAATTACCGATCCAGGGTGTCTTCTTCGGTTCTTCATACCGAAGCTTATTTTCATCTTCAAAATCCATCTTCATATTATCGTAGACTTCATAGCAGGGTCAAAACAAGTTAGACACATCGATGAACCATCATTCACCCCTACCCTACAGCGTTTACATCGGTGGCTTTCATTCACTTACCCCTACCCTTTATATCCATTATGCCATAGCTTGTTTTATCATAAAGTTCAATATATACAATATACGATATTTATAAGCAATCAGGTCTATAATAAACATAAGGAAGCAATACATGAAACTCATCAATCTTGTCGACAACATCTCATACAACAACTTAGGCAGTGAACATGGTCTCAGTACCTATATCGAAACCAAGCACCATCATCTCTTATTCGATCTCGGTCATACGGATCTGTTTGCGCGCAATGCAAGTGAACTAAAGATCGATCTAGGTTCGATCGATACCGTCATCATCTCGCATGGTCATTATGATCATGGAGGCGGACTTAAGACGTTCTTTGAACAGAACGCAAAGGCAAAAGTATACATTCATCATGCGGCATTCAATCCCCATTTTTCTATTAAAAGCGATCATCTTAAAGACATCGGCATCGATCCCATCTATCAAAACCACCCGCAGGTAGTGCTTGTAAATGATTACCCCTATGTCATCGATGAAGCCTTGACCCTCTATGCAAATATCCATCAAACATCCTTATCGCCATCAGGTAATTCGGTCTTATTGGAAGAAAATCATCCCGATGCATTTCACCATGAGCAAAATCTGATCATCCTAGAAGATAATCAATGTGTCTTAATGGCAGGTTGTGCCCATAATGGCATCGTAAATATCGTGGAACAGATTCAAAAGCAACTAAGTCGTCCCATCACCCATGTCTTTGGTGGTTTTCATCTCTACAATTTAACGATGGATACGATTGAAGATCCAACAATCATTCACCAGATTGCATTGCGATTGATTGAAAGCGGTGCTCAATATCATACAGGTCATTGTACGGGTTTGAGACCCTATACGATTTTAAAAGATCGCATGGGGGATCAGATTGACTATTTCGAAGTTGCACGACAATTAAACCTATGAAAAACCCATCCTAAGATGGGTCAGCGCATGAGATCGGGACGTTCCACGGGTAGTTTGAATTCAATGGATTTAAACTTGAACTTACGTAAGAACAACGGATCGACAAACATCAGATGTCGATAGCGTACCAAGTGTTTCGACATATCAACCGACATATAACAATGCACATCAAAACCCAAAGATTGAGCATATTGGATCAAAGGTAAGTAATATGTTAAAGCATCTTCTTGATTCAAACTAAAGTCAAACCACTCCGCACGGATTGATTTGGTTCCAATGAACTGGTCTAAACTTTGTTTAATGACTTCATGATCACTTGAACGTGGATCAAACGCCTGGTTTTGAATTAATAACATAATCGTATTATAGTTAAATTCTAATCGTGACACAAGCAAAAGGAACACAAGTATGAAATGGCAAGGACGAACAGGGAGTCGCAACGTCTTAGATAGACGTACAACAGGTGGTAAAGCCGCGATTGGTGGCATTGGGATTGTTGTGTTGATTGCTTATACCTTATTGACAGGTGATCCAAGCATGCTTATCGGTAATCTCTTGGGTGGTGGTTCTACGAATACAGCACCACTCACCGCTGAGGAACAAGCTCTGGGTGATTTCGCTTCGGTCGTATTAAAAGATACTGAAGATGTATGGACCAAGGTTTTTCAAGAATACGATATGACCTATGCTCCAGCGAAAATGATTCTCTACCGTGATGGGACAGATTCAGCTTGTGGGTACGCCAATGCACAAGTAGGACCATTCTATTGTTCGTTGGATCAAAGTGTCTACATCGATCTAAGCTTCTTCGCCACAATGCGAACCAAACTTGGAGCTTCTGGTGATTTTGCGATGGCCTATGTCATTGCGCATGAAATCGGACATCATGTTCAACATTTAACCGGTATCCTGGATGATGTGCAGAAAGCCAAACAAGGTTTGAGTCAAACGCAACAAAATGAACTCAATGTCCGCTTGGAACTTCAAGCCGATTATCTCGCAGGTGTCTGGGCAAATCATGTCCAAGGCATGGGTTATTTAGAGGATGGAGATATTGAAGAAGCCATGAATGCGGCTGCGGCAGTTGGAGATGATCGCATCCAGGAACAAGCAACAGGCCGTGTCACACCGGATAACTTTACCCATGGTACATCTGAACAGCGTCAACGTTGGTTTAGAAAAGGCTTCATCGCTGGTGACTTGGAGCAGTGGGATACCTTCAACGTGCGTACATTATTCGCGCAAAACTAAAGGGCACCTAAGCGCCCTTTTTACTTACAATTTTTCGCCGTTAGAGGCAATGACTTCTTTATACCAATAGAACGATTTCTTAGGAAAACGATTAAAGGTTCCATTTCCGTTATCATCCGCATCCACATAGATAAAGCCATAACGCTTCGACATCTCACTGGTGGAAGCACTGACCAAGTCGATACATCCCCATGGTGTGAAGCCCATCAACTCAACGCCATCTTGAATGGCTTCTTTCATCGCTTCAATATGCTTTTTTAGATAATCGATGCGATAATCATCTTCCACCCAGAACTTAGCATCTGGTTCATCTTTCGCACCCAAACCATTCTCAACGATGTACAAAGGAACTTGGTAACGATCATAAAGTTTATTCAAAGTGATGCGCAAACCTAAAGCATCAATCGCCCAACCCCATTCTGAGTATTCTAGATAAGGATTCTTGACCCCAAACATCATATTGCCATGGGTTGCTTCACCCAAGGTTTCGTGTGTTGAGACCGCACTCATGTAATAACTGAAAGACAAGAAATCGACTTTGCCTTCTTTCAGAATTTGTGCATCGTCAGCTTCGTATGTTAAATGAATGTTGTTTTCCGCAAAGAAACGCGCTGTGTAGGCAGGATATTCACCTCGAACTTGCACATCCGTGAAGAAAAGATTATTATGATCCGCTTGAATCGATTCCCAGACATCTTTTGGATGACAGGTCTTAGGATAACTTTCTTGACGTGCCAACATGCATCCTATTTTCGCTTCAGGAAGCATTTCATGGCACAATTTGACAGCTTTGGCACTCGCAATGAACTGGTGATGAATCGCTTGATACATCGCTTCTTTCATGTTGGTGATGCCATCGGTTAGGATGCCACCACTTAGGAAGGCTGTCATGGATAAGACATTAATCTCATTGAAGGTCAACCAATACTTAACTTTTTTACCATAACGTTCAAACAAGACTTTGCAATAACGTTCAAAGTGTTCAATCGTTTCACGCGACAGCCATCCATTGTGTTTGAATGACAAACCGACTGGGAATTCATAATGTGAAATCGTGACTAAAGGTTCAATATTATATTTTAAACACTCGTCAAGGACATCATCATAGAACTTCAAGCCTGCTTCATTGGGCTCTAACTCATCCCCATTCGGGAAGATACGTGGCCACGCAATGGAAAGTCTAAAGGTCTTGAATCCCATTTCCGCAAACAGTGCGATATCTTCTTTATAGCGATGATAGAAATCAATCCCACGCCGTTTTGGGTAGTTCCCCTCTTTATCTTCCATCGCCTTAAGCAATGCTTCACGGGAAGTACCCATAAAGAGATTCATCAAATTCTTTTGCTTATCTTCATCATGTTTGGCGAAATCTGCAGAAGAAAAGCCTTTTCCACCTTCTTCAAAGCCCCCTTCCAACTGATTGGCAGCGGTTGCCCCACCCCATAAGAATCCCTCAGGAAAGCCTGTATTCAACTTTTTAATCATGTATATATCCTTTCAATTTATTAGTAAGATTATACCATGAACACAGGTAAGATCCGCTTGATTATCTTCATAAAAAAGACGATTTTGGCGTCGCCTTTAATCTACACTTTTAGTTGATTGATATACGCAAGCAAACGATTGACGACTTCTCCTATCACATCATCGACTTTTTCTGCGGCAGAATCCAAAGCATTCAAACCTGCTTTAGTCGCCTGTGACACCTTTTCATTGACCAAGGCTTGATCTTTAGACGTGACACTGTACTTTTCAGGCCATCTACCCTTACCTGCTTTTTCGAGGAAATCACCCAAGAGAACTGCAGCTCCTTTGCCAACAAAATCCAAGACGCCTCGTTCAATCGATAAGCTGATGCCAATCCCGTTTCCCTGATCATCTTTGTCAAATGTCCAGTGATAGCCGATACGATACAAAACATAACAGGTCAACCAAATAATCAGTTTCTTAGATTCATTCGCCTTCGGCATTTCAATCAAGCCATCTGCCGAGCCAATGGTTTGTTCAAATCGTTTCATTACAAATTCATAAGTGATGTCATACGTCGATTTATTCGGATGCTCGATCACATTCGAAACGATCTCAATAAAGCCATTCTTGACATTGGCTGCTAAGAATCCAGCAATGGGGCCCCCAACCGGTGCTAAAGCCAAATCAAAAGCGATATCACCAATATAGACTAATAACTCTGCCGTCGCGATGGCTTCATCGTACCAAGCCGCATCTTTCAAATATTCTTGAGCCTCTTGAAGGATGGATTGTTCCGCGATGGACCAACATTTCTGCCTAAAGAGTTTCAAATCATTCAAGCCTAAATTCAACCGCGCCTTCTCAAGTTCTTCCAACTTGCGTGCACGGAAACGCTCAGCCATATAAACTTCAATGATTCGCTTTGCGGCTTGATATTCTTTCTCGAAGTTCGCATGATACTGAAGGATATCTGGAACCAAGTCAACATCCACCTGAGCTTGAAGCTCCCGTTCCTGATGGACTGTTTTTAACACCATCTTACCCACAATGTTCTTCAATGCGGGAAGATTAACTTTTGCATTCGCAATATAGTTGATTTTGTCATCAAAACGCACATCTGGATTGACCTTTACTTCAATGCCAATCAAATCGAAAATCTTGTTTTCATCTTCAAAAGTGATTTCTACGGAATCTGGTTTTTTGAATTCCAAGACATCTTCTTTATCATTCCAAACTCCCATTCGAACACTGAATTCAGTTGTCGCCATCACGTCTGATTCCATATTCACACGATAGCCACGAATTTCAGCGGGTTTACCTAAGAAATCAGGAAGCACCGCTTCATGACAAACCACCACGTCAAATAATGTTAGCGCTTTTTCCTTCTCATTATTGGCTTCGATTTCACAATTATAGACTTCGAAGAATTGTTTCACTTGATTGGGTTGATTGCCCTTTTCTATGATTTTAAGCTGATATGCCTCTTTATCCTTTAAAATTTCAAGTTTAAATGGCGCATCACTTTGCATCGCTTTAACAGTGACTTTATCAACAGGCTTCATGAAATCCATCATGGAAATAGGATAAGCTTTTTCACTTTGCGACGCATTCAAGATGTAGAATTTGTCGCGATGAAGCGCAATATAAGGATCTTCCACCAACGCAAACACAACGGATTCGGTATGCGAACCTTGCCCCGTTTGAATGCGGCAACGAATCGTAAATTCATTTTGAGGTCGTTTGCCTTCATCGTTACTTTTTGGCATAAAATTGATCGCCTTTTGATTGTCAATCATCGTTGCTTCTGAGAACGAAACAAATACATCCGGTGAATCGATTTGAATCAGAGCAGACAGCTCTGCATTCATGCCTTCTGTTATGGAGCCATCTTCTTCTACAATGCGTTCATAAATGCCCGCATAGAAGGTCCCCGTTTGATCACATTTGAGTTTATTTCCAATCGATTTGCTGATTACGAGCTGATAACTTTTCTCACGTTTATCTTTCTTATCGGAGTCCTCACTAGAACCACTGACCATCAAGCCTGCAGCCGCTATCGCAATCAAACTGCTCGCAATTCCAACCGCAACCACCCCTGCCCCACTCGGATCACTTACTGGCGCATCCACCCACTCATCGATTGCGCCACTGATATTTTCCTCATCCCCAGCTGTGATCGACTCGGTATCTGGTATGTAATAAAGGGCTAACTCTATGGGGTATGCAGGCATGCTTACGGTTTTAGGAACGATCTGCGTGCTCATCAATACATCCGTCATTAAACTTTGTTTTTCCTGCACCAACGCATCGGTACCGGCATCATAGTTGCCACCCCAATATTGACCTGTATAAAGATACCAAACCTTCTCAACTTTGTAAGCGAACTGAACGACAACCCAGCACTTCCCTAGAACCAATTTTGATGGGACTCCACTGTAGATATCTTCTTGTTTCACATAAGTGACATACGCACCTTCATCCACGTTGAATTGTTGCTTGATGGCTTCTGGCAACGCTTGGATACCACTGGATGTGTACTCTGGTTCTCTTGAATATGCTGGTCGATTATCATCCAGGTATGCTTCAAAATTAAATGTGTCATAAAAATCCGCATCTCGATTCAAATAGAATATATGATGTTCTGAAAAACCCATATTCTCTTTATCCCTGTGATAGACCACTGCCAAAGCGGAGTAGTCTTGCACATAGGGTGTATTTCCTGATATATCAAAGCTCAAGGCTTGAGGTAGATCCATTTGCACACTTGAGGTTGTTTGAAAATATTCTGTTTCAAATAAAGCAATGATTTGATCCGTGTAGGATCCGCTTTCTTGAAAATCATGATGGTTCGATAAATCGATTCTAAGCTTATACGCCTTTTCATCACTCCCTTGAAAATTCGTTTGAACTGTAAATCGAATTTCATCTTCGCCATGATAATTGACCATGTATTTGTCATAGGGAAGTGAAGAAGTAATCAAACGTGTGTCTCCAGATTCTGGGTAGACACTAATACTGTTGACATGTTTCTTGAATAATGGATTGGTGATGCGAATAATGATTTCAAAGGGCTCATACACTTGTACAACCGAAGGATAAATGATTTCGATGCCTAAGTCCTCATAAGCAGGAAGACTCGCATCAACAGTCAGTGGAAAGCCTAATAGATGCATGAACATAAACATCAAGACTGCGAGTTTGATTGCTTTCTTAAAGTATTTCTGTTGAATCAACAGAGCTAATCCTATAACAATCATCACCATACCTAATATTATTAAAATAGTCATCGAACTAATTTGTCCGATGAACACTGCCAATAAGACACCAATACTCAATCCTTGCTTTATTTGACGCTGTATGAAATCCATCCCCTTGATAAATCCCAAACCAAGCAAAATTGACGCAAAGCTATTGACGATTTCGCCATTGATACTGAGCATGCGATGTGAAAGAACACCAATTCCTAGTCCAATGAGAAGATAAGCAAGTGTTCTGATGTCCCTGACTTTGAACAAATCCAACCAAGGCTTTAGAAAATCAAAGTTCAAGGTGAATTTGACTGTAAATAGGCGAATGATCGTTGCTAAAATCACCCCTTTAGCCAAACTCGAACCAATCAAAGATAAAACATCGGTTTTGATGCGACTTGTGTTTGCTCCACTAATAAAATTCAAGACATCCAACCAGAAGCCATCTACGTTTAGCAATCCAAAAATGTAAGGCATTGCCCATAATACAGCAAACCCCAATAAAAAGAACTTTTGCTGTTTCAAATAATCAGGAAAAGTTCGTATTCCTAGCCAAAGCGATTTAAAAGAGAAACTTGGTTTTTCAATAAAAAGATTGTCCACTGAAAAAATCATTTTATCCTCATGCATAATGGCCTCCCATATATGAATCATGAATTCATGATTGGTATCGTGTGAACGTATCGTTGTTTTTATTTTATGGGTAAGGAATTAGAATTTCAAGTTTATTTGGCAGTAATCTTAAAATAAGTTAGAATGATAACGATATGAACGATACTCAGATTCTACACATCAACGAAACATGCATTGATGAAGCCCTTTTAACACAAGCTGCTGAAGCGATAACACAAAACAAGACCGTCATCCTTCCAACAGAAACCGTCTATGGTCTTGGTGCGAACGCTTTGAACAGTGAAGCGGTTAATAAGATTTTTATTGCGAAAGGTCGACCTCAAGACAATCCCTTGATCGTCCATATTTCGAATATGAACATGCTAGAGAAGTGTGTCAAAGAGATCCCTGAGAAAGCCTTGTCCTTAATGCATGTCTTTTGGCCAGGTCCATTAACTTTGATTCTAGAGAAATCGAACTTGATTCCAAGCAATGTCAGTGCTGGTTTGAATACCGTTGGCGTCCGAATGCCGGATCATCCCATTGCCTTGAGACTCATCGAACGCGCAAACACACCCATCGCAGCACCCAGTGCCAATCGTTCAGGTAGACCAAGCCCTACCACTGCTCAACATGTCATTAGCGATATGCAAGGTCGTGTGGATGTGATCATTGCGGCAGATCACAGTCGGATCGGTCTTGAATCCACGGTATTGGATATGACTCAAAAACCACCGATGATCTTAAGACCCGGTGGTGTGACCTTATCTCAACTTCAATCCGTGATTCCTGAAATCATCATTGATCCTCAGATTCATCAGAGTGTCGATTCACCCCGTTCACCTGGAATGAAATACACCCATTACGCCCCGCAAGCAGAAATGCTCATGGTTCGAGGTGAACATGCGGAAGTCATAAAAAAAATCACCCACTTAATGGATGAACACAAACATATAAAGACGGCGATCATCTGTGCTGATGAACATCTTCAAGATTATCAAGGACAGCATTGTTTGTCCCTCGGTTCGCTAGCTAATCCAGCCTTCATGGCTTCACAGCTCTTCACTGTTTTACGTCAATGTGATGAACTCAATTTAGATTACGTCATCACCGAAGCCTTTGTGGAAGAAGAAATGGGTTTGGCTTTGATGAATCGCTTAAAGAAAGCCGTTGGTTATAAGATCCTCGATGTTTAGATCTGCAGAAATGCAGATTTTTAATGCGATGCAACACGTAAGACACGATCGAACCACAAGGCAAGCAAAATGACAGGCACGGATGCTTGAACAACCAAGAGTGGTTCATAGGTACGGATGCCCGATACGATCATCACCCCAAAGCCACCTGCCCCAACTGTCGCTCCAATGGTAGCGGCAGAGACATTGATGATTGTCGCAATCCGGATGCCCGTAAAGATATTCGGCAAAGCCAAAGGGAGTTCAATCTTAATGAGACGCTCCATTGAGGTCAAACCTAAGCCTAAAGCAGCTTCATTGATTGAGCGTGGAATACTGGCTAAACCTTCTAAAGTGTTTCGTAAGATAGGCAAGATACCATAGATGCTCAACGCCAACAGAAGCGGTCCATTACCATAGCCCATGAGGGGTACCGATAAGGCAATGATGGCCGCAGTTGGAAGTGTTTCACCAATCGTACTGAACTGAAGAATCAAATCACGATATTCTTTCGATTGCGAAAGATGCACGCTGAATGCCAAAACCAAAGCGATGACAATGGAGATCAAACTCGCAAGCACCACGATTTGAACATGTTGAACAGCCAATTCCACAAGACTGATGCGTTGAACTAAACGACTTTGATCACTGATAAAGAAAAGGATGTTTGATTTGATCCAGTCGAACTGAAAGATCCACACCAAAAACAACAGTGCATAAATAATTGAAGCCCGATGTTTAATAAGCTGTTTCATTTTGCATGCCTCGTATGAATGAGAAGATATCGGAATAAAGCAATGCATAGGTATTGGGTCCATCCTTAAAGATGACAGGTTCCGTCTGCTTGATGCATAAAGCCAATGCCTCTTTAAGATTGGTGTCTAAATCAATGCCATGTGTAACGGCTAAATTTGAGACAGGTTCTAGTTTCAAATCACGGACACGATAACGTTTGAGCACCATCAAGGGATAATCTTGACCAATGAAATTCTTCGTGAAGTTTTCCTTTTGGTCTTGGATCAAAGCTTCAGGTGTACTTAATTGAACGATTTGACCCTCATTCATCAACGCAATACGATCTCCAAGTAAAATTGCTTCCTCAATATCATGCGTCACAAAAACAACTGTTTTATGCAATTTCTGTGCAATGTCGCGAAATGCGATCTGTATTTTTTCACGTGTCATCGGGTCCAATGCCCCAAAAGGTTCATCCATCAAAAGGACAGGCGGGTCGGTTGCCAAAGCACGGCAAACCCCAACCCGCTGCGCTTCACCCCCTGAGAGTTCATGGGGCCTCTTAGTTTTATAGCTCAAAGGCAATTCACTCATAATCAAAAGTTCATCGACACGTCGCTCGATATCCGCTTCTTTCCACTTCAAGATACGTAGTAGAATCGCAATATTCTCTTTTACATTCATGTGTGGAAACAAACCAACGCCTTGAATGCAATAACCGATCTTACGTCTTAATTGTTCAACAGGCATTGATTGGATATCTTCATTGAAAAAAGTTATGGTTCCTTCATCGATATCAATCATACGATTGATGCTTTTCAACAGACTTGATTTACCACAGCCACTGGGTCCAATCAGGACGACACATTCCCCATCTTCAATTTGAAGATCCACATTGCACAAAGCTTCTTGAGTATCATAGAGTTTACGGATTTGACTAAGCTTGATCATACAGAACCCCCATCTTTTTCTTTAATCGCAATTCAGTGAACTCCAGAATCACTTCAAAACCCATAGCCATGAGGACAACTGGCAAGCTGCCCAACAAAATCAAATCGGTTGCGGACTGAGCCAAACCCAAGAAGATGAGTGAACCCATGCCTCCCCCACCAACCAAGCCTGCGAGAATGGTATTGCCGATATTCTGAATAAACGCAATCCGAACACCTGTGATGATAAAAGGTAAAGCTAAGGGAAAGGACACCTTACTAAAGACCTGCTTAGAACTCATGCCTAAGGCCTTTGCGCTATCCATGACAGAAGGATCCAATTGCTTGAACGCTGTATAGGTATTGCTTGTGATGGGTAAGAGAGCATACAAACTGAGCACAATGAACGCGGGCAAGAAGCCGACACCCTTGACACCCCATGCACGCAAGAAAGGAAAACTTTGGCCTAAACTCGCCAAGGGAATCATCAACAATGCCAACATGGACAAGGTTGGCGCAACTTGGAAGCCATTCACAAAACCCATGATCCATTCCCGTAAGCGTGGATGACGTGTGCTTTGATAGCCTAAATATATCCCAGGAATCAATGCGAACAATAAGGAGGACACAGCCAGACTTAAATGGCGTTGAAGTTCAAGGAAGAAACTCGCTTGACGATTGATATATTCCTTATAGAGACCCAACATCGGAAACATACCTAAGCCAAATAAAACCAATAGAGCCAACAGACTTAAGGTGATTTTCAGTGTTCCCTTCGTTTCTGTACTTAATAATACCCATGCCCCAATGATTGCTAGGTAAATGCTGGGTCCAAGGCTGATCCGAGCAACATTAGGATCATAGATTTCTGTGATCACATAACGTTGACTGATATAAATCAGTACGCTTGGCAGTACGATTAGAAAGCCCGTTCGCAGATAGCGCAACCACTTGAATTCTATTTTAAAGGTCGAGAAAAGTGCAAATAGAACCAGCATCCAAGCATATCCCAACTCCCATAATGAAAAGACACTTCCATTCAAAACCCGATTCACTTTAAAGAATCCTATTGGCAAGAAAAAAAGTGTCGCAAACAAGATTAGACTCAAACCACGACGTATGCCATCTTTCATCAGTCTAAGAAGCCATTATCCTTTAAATAGTTTCCCGCAACCATGGTCGCATCTTCACCATCATAAGCCACCTTCGCATTCAAACTTTGTAAAGTTTCTAAGGTCAAAGATTCAAAAATTGGCTTCAAAATCGTCTCGATTTCTGGATATACATCCAAGACTGCTTTACGAACGACCGGTGCAGGTAGATAAACTGGCGGAATGTGTTTGGGGTCTTCCAAGACCACAAGATTGAGCTTATCCAAAGCCCCATCCGTTCCATAAACCAAGGATGCATTCACATCATTGGTTCCTTCAGCTAAAGCCTTGAGCATCTCAGCAGTGTTCCCTGAAGCTAAAGAAATGATTTGATCATTCGTCAACTTGAACCCATACGCTTCTTCGTAACCCAATAAACCCATTGGATTTTCCACAAAACTTGCGGATGCGATCAATTTAAAAGTTTTCCCTGCATTGATGTATACCGCAAGATCTTCCATGCTTTCGATCTTTTCAGCCTCAGCAAAAGCACGTGTAACGGCGATGGATTCCGTATTATTTGCAGGTGAAGGTGTCAACCAGATGATATCTTTCTTCTCACGATCGAGTTGAGCG
Organism: Erysipelotrichaceae bacterium UBA4808; assembly: GCA_002402585.1. GTDB lineage: Bacteria > Bacillota_I > Bacilli_A > Erysipelotrichales > Erysipelotrichaceae > UBA2212. Next base: position 32,278 of record DHGC01000005.1, read on the forward strand.
GTGAAATTATAGCCTTCAATTGGATCGTTCCAGATGCTGGCATCACGCGCATCCTCAGGATGATAATATTGCCCAGAACCTGTGTAATCCACAACCAAATCCACTTCCGCATTCTCGAGTGCGGCACGTAAGATATCCGGTGTTCCAAAATTAATCTTATCGACAGTTTCGATATCTTGAGCATTCAAAGCCAAGATGATCATCTTCCCAAGAACCGAACCTTCTGAGTCCAACATCGTCGCTACCGTGACCGGTGCCTTCTCTGCGATCGTTGGTGCACAAGCACTCAAAGTCAACAAAGCAATTAAACTTAATAGCGTTAGGTATTTTTTCATATGCATTCTCTCCTGTTTTTATCTTATCACGACTCGTCTAAGTAATGCTCAATCAATGCCTGTGTTCCTTTTGATGCGTAGCCTTTATCAACTAAAGCTTGATAACTACTGAGCACCTCACTCACGACAGGCAGCTCCAAACCCACATGCTCAGCTTCATTTAAAACCAACAGTAAGTCTTTAACAAAGTGATGGATATAAAAGCCTGGTCTGGCATCACGATCGATCATTTTTGGCCCATTGTTTGAAAGTTGCCAAGAAGCAGCTGCACCTCCGCTAATGGCTTGTAAAACCAATTTGGGATCCAAACCTTGTTTGATTGCATAACTCATGCTTTCCGCAACCGCAGCCACATTCCCCGCCACAACAATCTGATTGGCCATTTTGCAGTGCTGTCCATTCCCGCTCATTCCACAGTATGTGATGGTTTTACCCATTTTTTCGAATAAAGGAAATGCTTTGGTAAAGGCATTCTCATCCCCACCGACCATGATGGCAAGGCTGGCATTCTTCGCACCAATGTCACCTCCAGATACCGGCGCATCCAATACATCGATGCCCAAACTTTTAGCATTTTGAGCAATGCGTTTCGCTAATTCCGGGGCAGATGTCGTCATATCGATGCACAGAGGTCTTGAATTTTGGTGTTTTAAGATTTTTGTATAAACCTCTTCCACATCTTTCGGATAGCCCAACATCGTGATTACCACATCCACATCCTGCACAACTTCTTCTACCGTTAAACAGACCTGGGCATTCAAACCTTCTGTTTTCTGAAGGCTACGATTATACACTTTGACAAAATGACCAGCTTCGATAAGATGGCTGACCATCGCATGTCCCATGACACCTGTCCCAATCCACGCTATTTTTTCCATGTTTATTCCTCTTTTTTAAATTATAGCATAGTGCAAAAACAAGCCTAAAGTGTTATCGTTATATAGAGGTGATTATTACATGAACTGGTTATTAAAATTATTTAATCAAGAATCAAAACCCCTGCTTTACTGTGTTCATGGCTTTGGTGTTCGACGAACCCATGAGTTCAATACACTTCGGGCTTACTTCGAGCCCTTGGGTTATACCATTGAAGCCCCCTTACTCTTCGACCAAAGACAGTTGGATGACATCGATGCCAAACAGTGGATCGCTCGCGCAGAAGAACCTTTAAAGGAATTGTTCAAAACCCATCCCAGAATCATCTTGATTGGTTACTCCATGGGTGGCGTCATCGCTTCGGAATTGGCACGTCGTTATCCGGTTGAACGCTTGGTACTTATTGCCCCTGGTTTTGAATACATCACCGTAAAAGCGGTCATTGAGACCGTAGGCGATAAAGCACGTCAAATCTTGCGTTTACCAGATAATGTCGTCGAGCAAGGTGCGTATCCAGAACTTCCAGATCACTTCACGAATACTTTTCGGGATGTGGTTGCAAGATGTAAAGAAAGCATTGCGCAGGTTCATTGTCCTGTCTTGATTTTTCATGGGACGACGGATCAAACGATCCCTGTACGAAGCAGTGATTATGCCTATGATCAAATACCCCACAAGCGTAAACGTCTCTTCATTTTAAAGAATGTCCCACATCGCATCTTAGACGAACAAGACATCAATCAAGATGTCTTCAAAATCATGCATGAATTTATCATAGGCTCAATCATCCAGAACTAACTATTCCGCTTCATCTTGAATGGCTAGAAGTTCTTGTTCATGCTTGAGCAAAATCGTATCATAGTTCTCAATCTTACAATCCAAACGATCCAAGGTCTCCTGCATCTCCTTAATTCTATCATTAAGGAGATTTCTTTGTTCCTGGAGGATTTGCTTACGTTCAGGTATCGTGTGATTGCCTTGGTGAAAGAGCTCGATGTAGCGAATTAAAACGTCAATGCTTAAACCCGCATTGCGCATGTGTCGAATGAATTCAATCCGACGTAAATCACTTTCTTGATAATTACGAATCCCACTGGCATTCCGTTGAACATCATCCAACAAGCCGATTTTTTCGTAATAGCGCAGCGTATCGGCACTCAAAGCATAAATTTTACTGACTTCTGATATGGTCATACGTCCTCCTAGGTGAAGCTTACAATAACAATGCTTCATGGTGTTCATTGCATTGATTTCATACTTTATGCTTGCAGACTTGAATTATGAAGCAACATACGCATCTTTATGTATGCTAGGTCTACTTTAACCCCTGGAGTATACTCCAAGTCAAGTGTTAAGATACCAGAATAAATAAAAATGCACCAACATCATCAAGGGAACACCCAAATTGAAGAGCATCTTACGTGTTTTATGACGAAAAGCGACCATTCCAAAATAGATTCCCAAGCTTCCACCTAAGAAAGCTACGCTTAGTAAACTACGCTCTGAAATGCGTCTTTTTTGTTTGATCGCTAGATATTTATCCAAGCCCATTAAACTAAAAGCAAACAGATTCAGCACAATGATAAGGGGTAGAATTATTTTTTCCATTGGGTATAGTACAGCTCATCTTTATCCGCTTCGATCTCAATGCCTGGTTTTTTGGAATAAGGCAAGAAATTGGCATCTAGATACAAAGCTATGAAATCCTCTTCCGTCATGATGAAATGTGCATGTTCCGTATGCACATCGATTTTGTCATGATGGTACGTAAAAATCGTTTGTGTCTTCGCATCAAGACGCAAGCGATTTCCATTCTTCAACTGTTTTAGTGCATTATACAAATCTAAATTATCGTTCATTTTTAGTGATCCTGGCTTTCATCTTCTGCCATAGGCTTCTTTCTTGAGTTTGACTTGCTTTGAAATCATATTGCTTGGCTTGGACATCAATGTCCGATCGATGACCAAGATAATTTCCCTCTTCATCCAAGCGATAATGATTGATTTCGGGATCTAGGTAACTGAAGAGAATCGTTCGCATTTGTGTTTTAATGATTGGATCATTGACACGAACTGCCAATTCCAAACGTTTTTCCGTATTGCGCGTCATCAAATCAGCTGAACTGAGATAACTCAACCATTCTCCCTCATGTTTGAATAAGAATGCACGGGTATGTTCTAAGTAGCGTCCAATAACAGAAATGACTTGAATGTTTTCACTCAAATCTTTCTGGCCTGGAACTAAGCAACAGATTCCACGAATGATCAAATCAATCTTAACGCCTGCTTGTGAAGCCGTGTATAAGGCATCGATGATGTCTTTATCCGTCAATGAGTTCATCTTTAAAATGATGTGTCCATCATTGCTGGTTGTTTCTTTCTGAATGTCTAAGAGAAGTTGTTGCTTCAAAGAATATGGAGCAACCAAGATCGACTTGAAGGCTTGATTCAAACGTTCGATATTCCCCATTTGAATGGACTGCAAGAAATAGAGTGCTTCCTGACCAATGGTTTGATCCGCTGTAATGAGATGAAAATCAATGTATAAACGCGCAGTCTGCTCATTGTAATTGCCTGTCCCGATATGTGTATAGAGTTTCGTCTTATGATTGTCTTTCTCAATGGCGACACAAACCTTGGAATGAACTTTCATGTGTTCGACACCAAATATTAAAGTACAGCCTGCTTCTTCCAATCGATTGGACCATTCAATGTTATGCTCTTCATCAAAACGTGCTTTCAGTTCAATGATGACGATGACTTCTTTCCCTGCTTCTTTTGCTTGGATCAAGGCTTCGACAATCTTCGATACATTCGCAACACGATACAAGGTGATGCGTATCGAGACGATTTTCGGTGATTGCGCGGCTTCCTGAATGAAACGAATCAAACCACTTGCCGCATCAAATGGAAAATGAAAGAACAAATCGCCTTTATTGAGCTGTGAAAGAATGGGTTCTTTACTTTGCAAAGCTGGATGGAATCGATAAACATGTGCTGAATAAAAGGCATCTTTCGTGCGCAAGCTCAAGAACTTTTCGACGTCACTTATGAAACTGTAATTAAAAGGTGCTGTATTGGTAAAACAGTGATCTTTATCAATGTTTAATGTCTTCAATAACGATTTGATGATCTGTTCACTCTCATACTTTACTTCCAAACGAACAGGGCTCAAGCGGAAGCGCTTCTTGAGGAGTTTCTTCATAGTATCCCTGAAATCCAAGTCTTCATCCGAATAAGTATCCCAATCCAAATCTGCATTCCGTGTGACACGAATGATGTTTTTCTCAACAACATTGTATCCCTTAAAAATCACATCCACAAAATCATAGACGACTTGTTCGATAGGCAAAAATTCCAAACGATGTTTCTTTGGTAAGATGATGTTGGCTGGTAAGAGATTCAAATCAATGGGAATGAAAGCAAGCATCGTCTTCGAGCCATGTTTCAATAGAACACTGACCGCGACCTGCTTGTTCATGAGATGTGGAAAAGGATGGGCTTTATCGACAATGATCGGACTTAAAAGATGCTCGATCATATTATGGAAATAGGTCGTCACATAGTCCAAATCATTGGCTTTCAAGTCTTTAAGCTGTGGATTCTTGATTTGATAAGTTTGAGCTTCCAAAGCCCATTGCGTATAAACCGCTCCCAAATCCTCCATCTGTTTTTTAACGTGTTTACCAACACCCTTGAGTTGTTCATCAATGGTCAGACTGGTTTTATTATCAGGAGCCTTGATAATTCCCTTTTGTTCACTGAGCGAACCAACACGAACCATATAGAATTCATCTAGGTTGCTGTAAACAATGGACAGGAAACGAAGGCGTTCGAAAAAAGGTATGGTGGACCACCGTGCCTGATCAAGGACACGTTCGTTGAAACGCAACCAGCTGAATTCGCGATTGATATAGTTACTGTTCATATTTGTCAAGGATGCGGTTATAAATATACCCTTCTCTTACACTCATTTTTGAGGCCTTGAATTCATCTGCAAGAACCAATTGCATGAGTTCATCAATCATGATGGCTCCTGGCAACATCGTCATCAAACGATCGGGAACGGCTTTGATGATCTGCTTTGAATGTTCGATACCCAGGTTTGCGATGGTCGCAACGGTTTCATAGTGAAGCGTTCCATTTTTTTCAAGATTGAGCTCTTTGTTCATCGTATTCATGGCCCGTGAGGTTCCACCAATCCCCATAATCGAGTTCACTTGGATTGCTTTCAACCATGGTAGACTTTCGTAATGATTGCGTATAAATTGACGCATCTCCGCTTGCTCATCTTCGGTTGGAATGACTTCATCCACAAATTTTGTCGCAAAAGATAAACTACCAACAGGGATTGAGGTCGAGAAGAGTGCTTTTTTATCTTTAAAGTAAATGATTTCCATCGATCCCCCACCAATATCGATGGTTAGTCCCGACAACGGCAATTCTTCATTGCGTAAAATCGCATCAAACCCAAATAAGGATTCTTCTTCATCGCTCAAAACTTCCATCTTATGATGGATTTGTTGCTCGATCTTCGCTACGGTTTCAGCACTGTTGCTTATGTTTCTTAGTGATGCCGTCGCAAAGATTCTGAACTCATCCAATTCATAAATCTTTGCCATAAAGACCAATTGTTTCAAGGAAGATACAATGGCTTCGACCCCTTCATCACTCATCTTATTATCTTTGATGAAGAGCACAGCCTTTCCTTGGTGTTTGAAATTGAGTAATTTGTTCAACTGTTTATCGACATATTCATAAATAACCAAACGAATTGAGTTCGATCCTAAGTCAATGACGCCAATTTTCATAACAAGACTCCTTTTTATTTATCATACCACGGCCGAGAATAAAAACAGTCCTTTCAAGCTGAAGGGACTGTTAAACTTATGTAACTTTATGTTTTACACACCAAACAAATTCATAAGGACTCAACTCAATATATGCATCATTTAAGTTGAAGATGCGATCTTGAACCACATCGCGTGCATACACACCATTGAATATTTGACGCAAATGTTCAGTCGGAACCTTTTGGGTCAATTCGCTGAAATTATAGAGCGCAAACAAGTGATGACTACGATTTTGTCGAATGACACCAAACACATGTTCATTGTGCAGATCCAAGGCGTATTGGTGCGCCTGACCTTGGAATTGGGGAAGTTGCTTACGCAATTTAATCAGTTTCTTAAGCATTTGATAAACCGCATGTTCATCTGTTCCAACAACATCCTTATTCTTTGCGCGCTTCCAATCAAAGAAAGGTCGATGGACCCATCGTCCTTCTGCCTTTTTATCTGGATCCAATTGATACGATTGATCATTGAGCGTCGCAACTTCATCGCCTGAATAAATCAATGGAAAACCACGATAACTCAGAATCATCGCATGGGCCAGATTGATGCGTCGAATGGCCTCATCACGTCGATAGACTTGATTGGTCTCAATCGCTTTCTGCAAACCCAAGAGACTTGCCAAGGTCCCATTGGTACGCGCATCTTTGGTCAAAGGATTGACTTGATACATTTCACCCTTTGCAAAAGAACCCATAAATTGATCCCCATAGAACTTGATCAAAAATTGCTTATGTTCAAACGGACTGAAGCCAAATGAACGGATTGCTTCTTCATTGAAACCCCAACCAATATCATCATGACAACGGACATAGTTCATCCAAGTCCCACGTTGCGGAATCTGAAAACGATTCGCATCCACCGTCAACAAGCGCACATCACGCGTTGCAAAGGCATTATAGATATCCACCATGAGATTGGCATTATACATGACTTCACACTCTGTGTGCTCATCACTACCGAAGTATTTAACGATTTGTTCTGGTTCTACAATAGCTTCTCCAAGAAGTGCAAGTGATGGACAGACATCTTCTTTAATGAGATGTAAAAGTCGCATCAAATCATGGATGGGTTCCAAATTACGACAGCTCGTACCCAATTCCTTCCACATGAAAGGAATCGCATCCAAACGGATCATATTCACACCCAAATTCGCTAAATACAAGAGGTTATCACTCATGCCATTGAAGACATAGGGATTCTGAAAGTTCAAATCCCATTGAAACTCACTGAATGAGGTGAACACATACTTCTTGATTTCAGGATAATACGTGAAATTACCTGGGCATTTATCGGGTAAGACCTCAGGAACGGTAAGATTGAATTTATTGGGTATCGCATCCGTATCATACATAATGAAATATGCTTGCTTGATGGGATCATGGTTTAGGGCTTCTTGAGCCCAGGCATGTTCCTTCGCAACATGATTGATGACGTAATCAATGCATACTTTGATGTCATGTTTACGGAGTTCTTTCATCAAGCTTTTGAAATCATTCAAATCCCCTAAGCGTGGATCGATATTGCGATAATCCTCAACTGCATAACCCCCATCATTTTCCCCTTCACGCGGTTTGAGCAAAGGCATCAAATGTAAAAAACTAACCCCCAGATCATCAAAATAACTGATTTTCTGTTTCAACTTCTTGAGTGAACCTGCGAATAAATCCGTATACAAAGTCATGCCTACGATACTTTGATCGAAGTACCAGGAACGTTCATTCTTATCCATCGCAACAAGTTCACCCGAACGTTGCAATTTGGCTTCATCCATCATTGAAAACAACTGCTTCAAAGCTTGTTCATCATGATAGAGCTGCATGTACAATTTCGCTATTTTTGAGCGATTATCCACTATGAACCTCCAAAAAAGCTTGTACACTTTCTTCATTCGCCAATGAGCCAATCGCACCTTTTTGTGTCGTGGCAATTGCCCCACAGGCGTTCGCATACTGACAATAAAGCACTAGATCGCGACTTGATTGTTTCAACTTCATACCATTCTTTATCCATTGGCTTAAGAAACCACCAAAGAAACCATCCCCCGCACCTGTCGTATCAATCGCATCCACCTTAAATGATGGAATATGTTGGTAGGTATCTTGATGAAAGCTCGCACAGCCTTCTGCGCCAAAGGTAATCAAAAGAATCTGAATGTCATAGATACTCATCAACATTGAACATGCTTCTTGAGTGTCTTTGATGTCGGTTAGAAAGTAAAGCTCTTCATCACTTAATTTTACGATATCCGCAAGCTGTAGACCTTTTTCAATTTGGTGTTTGGCATCATTCAAATCATCCCACAACAAGACCCTTAGATTGGGATCAAACGTAATGTATTTATTGTGTTTCTTAGCGTATTTCATCAAGCTGAACGTCGTCGATCGACTCGGTTCATCACTCATGCTTACACTGCCCACATGAAAGACATCCGCTTCTTTGATTTTCTTTTTAAAAGCATCGTGAAGTTCAACCATCACATCTGCATTGTGTTTACGATAAAAGCTAAAACTTCGATCCCCATCGGCTTTATTGCTTACAATGGCTAAACTGGTGGGATAAGCTTCGCTCATCAAGAGCGCTTCCACATCCACCTGCTTAGCAAGCAAGGTGCTTTTCAAAAATTGACCAAAATGATCATGCCCAACTTGACCCAAAAAGCTGGCCTCAATGCCCAGGTTACGCAATGCCACAGCCACATTGGCGGGTGCACCCCCTGGATTGAACTCATAGACGGGAAAGCCACGATCCGAGACACCATAAGACGTCACATCACATAACAATTCACCAAACGCACAGAACTTAGCCATAAATTACTTAACCGAACCTTCAACCATACCTTTAATGATATGTTTCTGTGCAGCAAGGAAGAATACGATGATGGGAACCAAAGCCATCAGAATCGCCGTCATCATCAAGTCCCATGAGACAAGGAATGCACCTGCGAAATTATTAACGGCTAAAGGTAAAGTTTGGACAGGTGTGCCCTTTCCTAATACCAACATTGGAAGGAGGAAATCATTCCAAATCCAGATTCCATTCAGAATCAAGATCGTCACATAAATAGGTTTCAAGATGGGTAATACGATCAAGAAGAACGTTTTGAATTTACCACAACCATCCACATAAGCCGCTTCTTCGATTTCATGCGGAATGGATTTCATGAATCCATGAAACATAAAGATTGATAACGAACTCCCAAAACCAATATAAGCAATGATGATGCCTGTATAGCTTCTTAACATTTGAATCCCAGTAACCGATTGGAAAATCCCAAACCATTTGACTAAAGGAAACATAACGACTTGGAAAGGAATAACCATTGCTGCAATAAACAACATCAAAATGGCGGTCGACAATTTTGTCTTCGTTCTAAGGAGTACCCACGCAGCCATCGCTGAGAAGATGGTGATACCGACTAAAGAGAAAGTCGTGATGATGAAAGAATTGAATAAAGCTTGCGAATAACGAAGATTGGGGTTATTCCAGATGGTTGTGATGTTCTTAAACAAAACAGACCAATCCGTTGGTAAACTTAATGGAGCAGAGATAATTTCATTATTTGTCTTCGCCGCATTGATCAAAACCAAAAACAAGGGCACCAGAAACATGATCATGACCGCTAAGGTCAAAGCTTCCGTGATATTGCGTGCGATGATTTTATTGTTTACATTTTTAAACATTAGAGTTCAACCTCCCGCTTCTTCGATACATAGACTTGGATGAGTGAGAATGTGACCAAGACCAGGAAGAAGACAATCGCCTTTGCCTGTGCTTGCGCAGTATTCAATGAAATGATGGACGTATCATTGATATTCATTGCCAATAAGGTCGTTCCTTTGATGGCCTTACCCATAAACATGGTACTTGGACCCCCGTTGGTCAAGGATGCATTCACATCGAATTGTTTGAATGAATTTACCAAAGTTAAGAACAAAGTGACCGTAAACGCTGGCGCGACCAATGGAATGGTTACATTTCTAAAGCGTTGCCAAGGACTTGCCCCATCAATTTGGGCAGCTTCTAATAAGTCTTTAGGTACATTCTGTAAAGCAGCCACATAGATCATCATGATATAACCCGCATATTGCCAAGTACTGACGATGACCAACGCGAGGATGGCGGTATTGCTGTTTCCGAGCATGAGATTTTCACTTAAATAGGTGAGTCCAACCGCTGCCGCAAGTTTAGGCACGAATTGATTGAAAATAAATTGCCAGATATAACCAAGGATGATCCCCCCAATGATGTTTGGAAGAAAGAAACCCGCACGATAGATATTTTTACCCTTGAGATTCGAGGTAACGAGCAATGCCAATGAGAAGGCAATGATGTTCACAAGAATGATGTTCATGAAGGTATAGATGGTCGTGATGATGGTCGCATAGAGGAACGATGGATCTTGAAATGCTTCAATGTAGTTCTTCATGCCCACAAAATCAATGGAGAGTTGGGCTGTTGCGGACCAGTTCGTAAACGAATAATAAATCCCAATCATGAAGGGAATGATTTGCACCATCAAGAAAGAAAACAATGAGGGTGCTAGAAACAACCAAAAAACAAGTTTTTCAATCTTTTTATCTTTGGATAAGGAATTATATTTCGTTTTAGCTTTATCGTTCATACGAGCCTCCTTAAAGAAAATAGGAGCAGGAACGACCCTGCTCCGATTCAATCGAATAAGCTTATTTAGCTTCCATCAAAGCTGTCTTAAACAAAACTTTGAATTCATCTGCAGTGACTGCACCTTGAGCCAATTGATCATAGATTGGACCCAAGACATTGTCTCTGAATTCGCCTGCAAATAAGTATTGGTTCCAAGAATAAACCTTGCCTTCAGCTGTCCAAGCTTGAACAGATTGGGAAAGTTGACCCTTTGGTTGTAATGAGATGTTTCCAAACGCTGGAATCATACCGGCATCTTCAACCATGTATTTTTGGCCAAGATCGGTGTAGACGAGCGCTTTCAAGAAATCTAAAGCTGCTTGATAATTCTTCGAATCTTTATTCACGACATACCATGCAGGTGCACTAACGAAGATACCATCGGTATCGCTGGTGCTAGAACCGTGAGGTGCAAAGGCCATTTTGAAGGTCGCATCCGTTAAGTTTCCATCCACCCAATTTCCTTGGTGCAAGAAGACGGCTTTTTGATTCAAGAATGCGCCAACTTGTGAATCGTAGTTGCCTGTCGTCAAGACGGTTTTATCAGCGTACTTGAAGAGTAAGTCAACCCAATCCGCATATTCATTCAAACGTGTATCATCGATATTACCAGCAAGAATATTATTCGCAACACTTAGATCGTTGTATTCCAAACCATTGGACAACAAGCTGTTGAAATTATGGTGAGCCGTAACCCAGTACATTCCAGGACCCGCGGTCATGGATACGACAGAGTCGATGCCCAATTCAGCTTTCATGCCATCCAACTTCGCAAATGCATCCATGTAAGCCCCGTAGTTGGTCAAGGTTTTCGGATCGATCCCAGCTTTTGCCAAGAGATCCGCATTGTAAGCCATGCCCCAACCTTCAACGGCGACTGGGAAACCAACAACTTTACCATCCACGATGTATTCAACGGATGTTTCATCAACCCAATCTTCTCCACTCAAATCTGCAATAATGGCTTCCCATTGCTTGTAGCTATCGGGACCATCGATTGGGAAAATGTCTGGCATTTCGCCTGCCGCATAGTCGGCTTTTAACATATCCCCTAAGGTACAACTACCACCACCACACGATACAGCGTTGACTTTAACGCCTGTAGCAGCTTCATACGCTGTTGCGTAGGCTTGCAAAGCATCATCAATTTCAGGTTTATTTTGTTTGAATGTGATGACGACTTGTTCCGCTTCCTTCGGTGCGCAAGCAGTTAATGAGACTAAGACTAAGAGCATAGAAATAAAAACGATAATTTTCTTCATTGTGTTCCTCCTGTTTCTATGTAATCACATTATAGTTCGTTAAAAATTGTGTGTTGATGTAATCGTTTACATGTTGTTCGTGTATTCACATGTAATCGATTACAAATTGTGCATACAATCTTGAAACAGGTCTAAAAGCTTGAATCTGCCTATGCTATAATAAAATCAATATGAGTACCATTCAACAAGTCGCATCCTTGGCGCGCGTCAGTGTCGCCACCGTTTCACGCGTCATCAATCAAAGTGCCAATGTTTCTGAAGCAACGCGCCAACGTGTTGAGCTTGCCATTCAACGCTTGAATTATCAGCCTAATGCCATGGGGACTTTTTTACGCAAAGATAAGACCAACATGATTCTGGTCCTGGTCCATAGCGTTGACAATCCCTTCTTTTCAATGATTATCCAGGGTATTGAAAACATTGCCCACCATAATAATTACAATGTCCTTATCTGTACGACCTATGGGGATCGCGAACGTGAGAAACATTACGTCAAGATGCTTCGAAATCATTATGTGGATGGGATGATATTGATATCAAATACCCTCCAATTAGAAGAGATCAATGACTTGAATCAGTCCTATCCGATTGTGCAGACCATTGAATATGTACCGGGTTCGAATGCGCCCTATTACAGTGTTGATTTCTATATGGCAAGTTTTGAATTGATGGAGCATTTGATTGCAAGTGGTCGCAGGAATATTGCGTATGTTCATACGGGTTCGACACAGATCGTTTCAAATATTGAGAAATATCGTGCGTACAAAGATGTCTTGAACAAACATGGTCTACCGGTATTAAGTGAAGTGTCTGAGGAGTATTATTTTGGGTATATTTCTGGTAAAGCCGTCGCTTCTGTCTTATTGGATGAGAAGCCAGAGATTGATGCCTTCTTCGCCACATCCGATTTGACCGCTGTGGGTATCATCGATGAGATTCAATCTCGCAACCTCCGTGTTCCTGAAGATATTTCCGTCGTGGGTTTTGATAACACCATCTTCTCAAGTGTCGCTCAACCTGCCATCACAACCGTTGAGCTCAATACCTATGAGTTGGGATGCAAAGCCATGGAGCTCTTGTTGAAACGAATTGAAAAACCCGAAACCTTGGATACGACAGCGCATACGCTTCCCTTTCAAGTCATTAAAAAAGAATCCAGCTAAAAAGACGATGCCTCGTCTTTTCTTTAGCCATTCTTACGCATGAAATGTTCGTATAAGGTTTTGATCGTCACTTCAAAGTCCGCATTCGCGACACCCACGATGATGCTGATCTCATCCGTTCCTTGTGCGATCAAGCGAATGTTGATGTTCTGAGCACCCAATGCACTGAAGAGTTGCCCCGATATACCGGGTTTTTCTTTCATGTTGCGACCAACAACGGCAATCAAAGCAAGATCATCTTCAAAGGTCAACTTATCAATAGCACAGTTTTGCTTAATATCCGCAAACAGATCAAATTGATGTTCTTTGAGTGTTTCCACCTTTACGGTCAAACTCAAGCTGTCAATGCCTTTGGTCATGTGTTCAATCATCAAATCATGACGCTCAAAGCTTTCTAAGATTTGATGCATGACTTTGGGATGACGCGCGATTTGTTCCTTATGCACGGTTACGACCGCAAAATCTTTGAGACCCGTGATCCCCGTAATAAAACCTTCTGCCTGATCATCATCAATGATATCATTGAAAATCAAAGTCCCAGGCTCTTCAGGTTTATTCGTATTGCGAATATTGAGTGGAATGTTGAGGTGCTTGATTGCTTGGATGGATTCCTCATGTAAAATCGAAGCCCCCATGAACGTCAATTCACGAAGCTCACCATAGGTCAATTGCGGAATGGGCTTCGCTTCAGGAACGATTCTTGGATCCGCCATCATAATACCACTGACATCGGTCCAGTTCTCATAGATTTCCGCATGAAGCGCTGCTGCGACAATTGAACCCGTGATGTCCGATCCTCCTCGTTTCATGAGTTTGATTCGGCCATTGGGTAAGGCACCGTAGAACCCAGGCATGACAAAATGAGGGTATTGTTGAAAGAGCGTATTGAGTTTCTGTGTTGAGCGTTCAAGATCCACGGTCCCATCACGCGTAAGAACGATGGCTTCTTTCGCATCAATCATGGGCCAATTCAAATATTCCGCACACAAAATTGCACTGAGCTTCTCACCGATGGAAACCAAAGCATCTCGCTCAATTTTCGGATTCAAGTCCTTTTTAAGTCGATCAAAGAATGCGAGTACATCGAACTTTAACCCTAAGTCCAATTGTATGGAGCGATATCGCTCGATGATCTCATTCAGAAGCACTTGATAATCAACGCCATATAAAAGATGCGCATGTAAAAGATATAGCAGATCCGTGATCTTGTTTTGTTCTGGATGGGATTTTCCGACTGCAGAAACAACGACGATCCGTCGTTTGGGATCACTTTCTACAATGGCTTTGATTTTTTCGAATTGTTGAGCATTGGCGAGTGATGAACCGCCGAATTTACAGATTTTCATACTATCTCCTTGGTTTGGATGCCTGCGAAAAAGATGGGTTCAGTCGCTCTCAATGTTTGAATAAGCGCATGGATACGTGATACATCCATGGCTTTGGTGATGCGATAGACACGCTCACCTTGTATCCATTTGACTTCACTTAACGCTTCTAGATACCCTGATTTCAATGTTTTCGTGCTTCGAATCAGGTAAGGATGAATGGCTTTGGTATTGTTTGCCACAAGTGTCCTGTGTTCTTCTGGCAACATCCCCCCTGACTTCTCTTTGATTTGCATCAGATCTCGCAAAATGTTACCTGCGGTCGGAATGCCACCTGCACCTTGACCAATCAAAACTTGACGCTCACCTTTTTGATCAAGATACCACGCGATGTTGTGGTTGGCTAAGATGGAGGCTTCCGCATCTTCCACATTGAAAAGTTGAGGTTCGACATAAGCTTGGATACCCTCCTCACTTCGACGCATGGTCGCAAAGAGTCGAATATGATAGCCCAAGTTTTGAATGAACAGAATGTCCTCAGCTTGTAGAGATGCGATGCCCTCACAAGGAATGCTCGCAAAATCTACCCAACGATCAAAGGCCACGACACCTGACAAACGTATTTTGTTCAAACTATCAGTGCCCATGATATCCGCACTGGGATCGGCTTCGGCATAACCCAGTTGCTGCGCTACCTGTAAAGCTTCTTCAAAGGCACACTGCTCACGTTCCATTTTATCCAACATGAAATTACTCGTTCCATTAAGAATGCCCCCGATTGCTTGGATCTGCGTATGTGCTTTGACTTCCAATAAGGTCGCCAGATAAGGAATCCCTCCCCCTACTGCCGCACTGAAGCGTAAAGCCACACCATTGGCCTTCGCACAGGCATCCAATTCATCTCCGTGCCGATTGATTAAAGCCTTGTTCGCGGTAACGACCGCTTTCTTTGCATTTAAGGCAGCAAGGATATAGGTTCGTGCCGGCTCAAGCCCGCCTAAAACTTCGACGACAATCTCCACATTGGGATCCTTAAGCAAAGATTCGATATCTTCAACCATGTCATTGCGATGCGCTTTCGATGTTCTACGCAATATCTTGGCAATAAAGAAGGTATTGGATGCTGTTGCTTCAAGAAGTGTTTCTAAACCTTTTCCCACTGTTCCATAGCCGAGCATTCCAATACCCAAGCGCTTATTTGTTTCTATTTTTGATACATCTGTTTTCATATTGAAAACATTCTAGCATCGTGTATAATTAAAAACAAGTGAAATATGAAACTCCACAGCACACGCAACACAAATTTAAAACAAAGCACTTGGGAAGCTCTGATTCAACCCATGGCAGATGATGGAGGTCTTTGGATGTTCAATGATTTTCCAAGTGTTCCATGGCATACTTGGATTGATCTTCCTTTTGAAGACATCGTCTATGAAATTCTTGGCATCGTTTTTCCCGAACTCAATATCGACAAAGAATTTATTCACAAAGCTTACGCTCAATTTGAACATCCAGAAATCGTACCCAGTAGCTTTTGTAAACATCAGATTGTTGAGCTCTATCATGGTCCCAGTGCCGCATTCAAAGACATCGCTTTAAGTGTTTTGCCAGAACTGAGTCATCGCGCTTTCATCAAAGCGGGTTTGAACCATGTTCCTCACATTTTAACAGCCACAAGTGGTGATACGGGTTCAGCTGCTTTAATGGGTTTTAAGGACTCTATTTTCCCGATTACAGTCTTTTATCCACAACTTGGCATCAGTGCAATCCAACGTCGTCAAATGACCACAATCAACGCTCAAGCTGTTCATGTCTATGGGATTGAAGGTAATTTTGATGATGCTCAAGCGGTCGTCAAGCATCTCTTTCGAAACGATAATGAACATCAGTATGGTTCCGCAAACTCCATCAATATCGGTCGCTTGATTCCACAGCTTGCCTATTACTTCAAAGCTTATGGCGATGCGTTCAAACATAAACGCATCAAACTCGGCGAACAGTTAAGTTTCTCGATCCCGAGCGGTAATTTTGGGAATGCCTTTGCAGCTTACTGTGCCGATCGTATGGGCTTACCCATTAAACATCTCATTATCGCTTCCAATGCGAATGATGTCTTAAGTGAATTCTTCACAACCGGTCGCTACAATCGCATGCGTGACTTTCACCACACACAATCCCCTTCGATGGATATCTTGGTGTCGAGCAATCTTGAACGTTTGCTCTATCTAGAAGCAGACGATAAACACGTTTCAAAGTATATGCATGACTTAGATCATGATGGTGCGTATCAAATTGATAACAATCTGTTAAGTCGACTTCAAAACAAATTCAAGGCCTATCGCATTGATGAGACCCAGACAAGCCAAACCATTCAAACGGTTTATGATCAAGAGCAGGTACTTCTCGATCCTCACACAGCCGTCGCATGGGCTGCAGCTGAGCGCTATCAAATCGAATGCCCACACCAAGCGATCGCTGTCCTTGCGACAGCCTCTGCCTATAAATTCCCACGCAGTGTACTTGACGCATTAAAGAAAGAACATTCTGAAGATGACTTTAAAGCCATGCATGAGTTGTCCACTCTGACAAAAACGCCGATTCCAAAGGCTTTGCGTTTGCTCGTGGATCAAGTAGAAGTCCATACACAAGTCTTGAGCATCGCTCAAGCAAAGGAGCTGAAATGATTCGCATACGTGTTCCAGCAACCAGTGCCAATCTTGGCCCTGGCTTTGACTGTCTCGGTTTAGCCATCAATCGATATGCAGATTTCGTCATTAATCTCAGTGATCAGAATGCGTGTTTCGGCTTTGAAACGAGTGAGGATAACCTCTTTCTGAAAGCCTATCGTTATGCTTGCGAGCAGGATCAATTTCAAGCTCATCCACTTAACGTTGAAATGCACTCCGAAATCCCCATGGCTCGAGGTCTAGGTTCAAGTGCCGCCTTGATCGTGGCAGGAATCGCCACAGCCTTGATTGAGCACACAAAAAGCTTGGATCGCAGTCGTTTGATCCAACTCGCCAATGCCTTAGAAGGTCATCCTGACAATATCGTCCCCGCTATCGTAGGTGGGTTATGTGCTTCAAAAGATTGCTTGGGTAAGGTTGAAATCATTCGTTATCCGATTCATGCATCTTATCACTTTAAACTCCTCGTTCCAGATTTCACACTCTCAACTGAACACAGCCGCAAAGTACTTCCATCACACTTTGAACGTGAAGACGCAGTCTTTAATTTGAGTCAGATACCCTTTCTCTTGGACGCATTGAATACTGGAAATATGGACCGTTTACGCTGGGCAATTGCGGATCGAATTCATCAAAACGTACGTATGCATCTCCATCCAGATTTCAAGATCATCACAAGCCATTTGGATGCGATAAATTTAGCCTATTATCTTAGTGGTGCAGGTCCAAGTCTTATGCTTGTGACAAATGAGGAAGAAGTTTCGATAAAGCACTGTCTTGAAGGAACACAAGCACAGTGGTCGATCTTAGACGTTCGTTTAGACACGAAAGGCATAGTGTGGTCCCATGAAACCTGAATTTCTCATCATACATCAAAAGTTGATTCCTGAGACCTATCTCAAAGTCATTGAAGCACGCGCGATGGTTCAAACCAGGCAGGTCAAAGACATCAGTGAAGCGTGTAAACGTTTGAAATTATCACGTTCGACCTATTATAAATACAAAGACTTGGTTTTTCGACCAGATGAAAATAAGATGACGCGTAAAGCGATACTTTCACTTTTATTGGACCACCAACAAGGTGTCTTGTCAGAAGTATTGGGTTTTATCGCAAAAACCAATGCCAACGTTTTGACCTTGACTCAAAACACACCGATTCGAAACATCGCATCGGTTATTCTCATGTTGGATATCTTGGATATGCGGGTTTCCTTGGATCAATTACTGGACGATTTA
>DHGC01000005.1:50704-54100 GCA_002402585.1 Erysipelotrichaceae bacterium UBA4808
AAATCAAGGGTCCCGTTTTCATCTTAATTGCCGCCATCTTCTGGAGTTTTGGGGGTCTTTTAGGTAAGCTTATTCCTTGGTCTGGCATCACGATCGCTGCGTTACGTGGGCTCTTCGCAGCCATTACGATTGGTCTTTATCGTCGCAGCTTCCGCTTCAGACTTAATCGTTCGATCTTACTGGCTTCCCTCAGTCTGACGCTTACCACTATTCTCTTCATGATGGCAAACAAGCTGACCAGTTCTGCCAATGCGATTGTCCTTCAATACACATCCCCGATTTTCATCATTCTACTTTCCATCTTCATTGATAAACAAAAACCACGCAAGCGTGATCTTTTTGCTTTAATCGGTGTTTGCTTAGGCATCAGCCTTTTCTTCCTGGAACAACTCCAGTCTGGAAACATGTTGGGTGATCTTTTAGCCCTTGCGTCTGGTTTATCTTTCGCAGGGGTCTTCTTTGCAAATAAACTTCCTGGGGCATCACCGATTGATGCGACCTTTGTCGGTAATCTGTTAAGTGTCCTGCTGATTCCCTTTATCTTTTTTGATCAAAGTTTTGCTTTAAATCAAAGTCCACAGGTCTGGCTTCTTATCCTAAGCATGGGCATCTTTCAGTTGGGTTTCGGTTATATTTTCTTTGCCTTGGGCATCAAACAAACCCAAGCGACCACCGCATCCATCATCGCAACACTTGAACCTGTTCTTAACCCGATTTGGGTTTTCTTAGTTCTCGGTGAGAAACCGACGACGCTCTCCATGATTGGCGCATCGATCGTATTGATCACCGTTATGATTTACAATTTTATCGTCACAAAATCGAATTTCAAGCCAAAGCTTGAGCTTGAATCGCATCATAGAGCTTAGCTTTTATGAAGACCGTCAAGCTGATTGAAAAGCGGACCCATTGATCGAGATTGATGATCCACCATATGGTTACGATATCCCAATTCAAGACAGTTTGAGCCAACAGACTCAAAGGTACGCGTACCAACCATAAGCCGGTGAAACTGACCAACATCGGAACCGTTTTATAACCCGATGAACGAATGAAACCGTTCAAGACTTTTGACATGTTTTGAGGAATTTGCGAGCCTGCCATGATTTTAAGATACAAGGTACCGATCTGAATCAATTCAACTTTATCAGTTAATAAACCCATCAAGTTTTCGGCAAAGAAGAAAAGCAAGGTCATCGTGATCGTGCTGATCACAAGACTTAATTGTGTCAAACGTTTGAAATAGAATTTAAACAAGGCATCATCCTGCTTACCAATCGCAATTGAAGCCAAACTGATGGATGCCGTCACAAAGCCGACAGACAACATCTCACTGAGCCCTTCTGCTTGGAGTCCCATTTGATAAGCCGCATAGTGAGCCGTTCCATACGCAATGATGACCCGTGAGATGATCAAGGTCGCGAATTGCCAAAAGGTGTTCTCAAAAGCAGCGGGTACACCGGTTGCCAAGATGCGTCCATTCTCGAAACGATCGAACATCGATTGAACGGATACTTTTACGGTATCCTTAAATAAGCCAATTCGATGGCTGTAGAGTCCCCATAAACCAAGACTAGCACTTAAAATTTGGGAACTGACCAGTGAGAATGCAGCTCCGCTTAAGCCGAATGCAGGTGTCCAGGCTGTCCCAAAAATCAAGACATAACCGATAATGATATTAAAGAGATTCCCAAATGCCGCGATATACAAAGGTCTGCGTGTATTCCCTTGAGCTTGGAATGCGGCGGTATTCATTGCGGTGATTGCCACAAACGGAAAGCCCAACACGGTGATTTGAAAATAGCGTGATGCCAAATTCAAGATTTGTGCATCTTGGGTGATCAAACGAAAGAAATCAAAGCGAAAGATAAACATCAAAAGCGAAGCCAAAAGTGATAAAGGTAGAATCATGGTCATCGCACGTGCTTGTACAACACGACAACGGTCCATATGTCCACTACCATAGTGACGTGCCGCGAGCACCATCAAACCAATCGCCAAGCCTTTGAACACCGAAAAATAAATCCCATACAGGCGATTGGCCACGCCTTGGGCGGATATTTCCAGGATTAAAAGACGTCCAACATACCCTGTGATGACCAAGCTGGACAGTGTCAGTAAAACATTTTCTAAGATGATGGGAATCAAAATCCCAAGAATGAAACGATTCTCTTTTTTTGTATCAAGCATAGCGAACTCCAACTAAGCTATTATAGCGCATTCAAGGTCATAAAAAAACGACCCGCAGGGCGTTAAGGTTGCATTGCACCAAAGAGGGCAAGCCAAGATGGACTTCGCTCAAGACTTAGAATGATGTAGAAACGTTCGCCGTAGAGATCATCTTTCCATTTACCCAATTTCAAATATTGTGCGATCACATTGATAGGTTGGTATTAAAAAGCTCGGGAATAAGTCCAAAAAATCGCCTTTACGAACCAAGGTACTTGATCGTAATTGCCAGTACCACCCATGTATAAGAAGATCGCGATCAAGACGATCATAATTGATGAGCTCAAAGCGTATTCAAACCAACGGAAGCGATAAAGACCCATTTTAAGATCAACGATAAAACGACCTTTGTTTAGGACAATCATGTCATGTGCAATGGCTGAGTTTAGAAGAGAGAAGGTGACCAAGATGCCAAAGGACAGGTCAAACAAGACTTTCGATGAGACTTCTTAAGTACGTGTTTCAGGTTTGATGGTCTAATAAAACTGAACAATGAAGGGTTGGAATGCGCCGTTTTTCTAGATGACAGAAGCTGCCAAAAAAATGCATTTCGATGCCTTGAATTAAATGAAAGAAGCCATGATAAGATTGAAACGAATTAGATTTCCATAAGTATTTCCCTTTAACGTTTTAGCGCTTATTATCAACTAGTGGTACTTAAATGCATAAACCTATGTTTTTTTTATAAACATCCACAAATCATCACTTAATGCTTTAGAAAATTGATCATAAATACGGTTCTAAGTGGTTATTTGGAAGTTTAAAGTGTTGACTAATAGCACACGATAAAGGCGTTATTTACTGTTAGTGGTTTTTTTGCCGAGTTTTACTCCAGACTTATAGGCAATGATACTCAAAACAATTCCTCCGATAATCGCACCTGCATAAGTGCTAAGTTCATAGCCTTCATAACCTGTTGCGGCATATATATCGAAACCTCCTAAAAACGTTCCGCCTAGAATCAAACCGATGTAGGCACCTCCAAGAAAACCAATACTGAACCCTAAGATCCAAGCAAAAATTGGAATTAGTTTCTGTTTCATGGTATTGTGACTCCTTTAATGCATTATACGCTTCTCAAAGGATGATTTTGTGAACAACACCGTTCTAAAATTGTCTTATTGTTCATCCAAACATATAAAATTCTATTAAGTGACTTATCAAAAAAAA
>DHGC01000013.1 GCA_002402585.1 Erysipelotrichaceae bacterium UBA4808
GCACGTCACGTTCATGTGACCACAGAAGATTTAGAAAAATTATTCGGTAAAGGATATCAATTGACCCCTAAAAAGGACTTGTCCCAACCTGGCCAATATGCCGCTGCTGAACGTGTCGATCTCGTCGGTCCACGCTCAACCCTCAAGAATGTCAGTATCTTAGGACCTGTTCGTTCGGCTTCACAGGTTGAAGTATCCATGTCCGATGCACGTACTTTGGGTTTGAACCCAAGCATTCGTGAATCTGGAAACATTGATGGAACCATCGGTGTCCAATTGGTGGGACCTGCTGGAACGGTGACCTTGGACAAAGGTTTGATCGTTGCGAAACGTCATGTGCATTTGACTCCTGAAGCTGCCGAAGCACAGGGTGTTGTGAATGGACAAATTGTTGAAGTCAAAGTTCATACGGATGATCGTTCAATGACTTTCGGGGATGTTGTGATCCGAGTCAGTGAAAAGTTTGCGCCTGCGATGCATATTGATACCGATGAAGCCAATGCGGCTGGCATCACTTCGACCGCTTGGGGCGAAATTGTCTAAAATAACCGAGGATTCGGTTTTTTTATGTTAAACATGCATCCAATCAATCAAAAAGAAATGCACGAAAGAGGCTGGGACACAGTCGATTTTGTGTTGGTCAGTGGGGATGCCTATGTGGATCATCCTTCTTTTGGGCATGCGATCATTGCCCGTGTCTTAGAGGCTTATGGTTTTACGGTCGCCATTTGTCCACAACCGGATTGGAGGAAGAATGACGATCTTCTTCAGTACGGAAAACCAAATTATGGCTATATGGTCACCGGTGGCAACATCGATTCGATGGTCAATCATTATTCTGTTAATAAGAAGCGTCGTCAAAAGGATAATTATACTGATCATGGCGAGATGGGCAAACGCCCCGATCGTGCCACCATCGTGTACAGTCAATGGATTCGTAAGGTCATGCCCGATGTCCCCATCATCATTGGTGGCATTGAAGCATCCTTACGTCGTTTAGCGCATTATGATTATTGGGATGATAAGATTCGTCAATCCATCTTGATGGATTCTCAAGCCGATCTATTAGTCTATGGTATGGCTGAGAATTCCATCATCGAAGTTGCGGAAGCACTTCGTTCTGGAATGGCAATTGAAGACATCACCTATGTTCGTGGAACGGTCTGGAAGACAAAGACCAAAGCTTTACCTGAGAATGCCATCATTTTACCAAGTTTCTCAGACATCAAACAAAGTAAGGATGAATTCTCTAAATCATTTTTAACTCAATATCGCAACACCGATGCCTTTACCGCCAAACCCATGGTGGAAATGTATGGCAATGTGGCGATTGTTCAAAATCAACCCTCATTTGCCTTGAAGCAGGATGAAATGGATTGGGTCTATGGATTACCATTCACACGGAGATTTCATCCAAGCTATACCGAGATTCCAGCGATTGAAGAAGTTCAATTCTCGTTGATCAGCAATCGAGGTTGTTTCGGTTCCTGTAGTTTCTGTGCACTGACCGCTCACCAAGGGCGCATGATCAGTTCACGCAGCAGTGATTCGTTGATCAATGAAGCAAAATTAATCACGGAGATGCCTGAGTTTAAGGGTTACATCCATGATGTGGGTGGACCAACCGCGAACTTCAATCAAGTGAGTTGCCAGAAACAACTCAAATTGGGAACCTGTCAAACTAAAGAATGTCTTCATCCTGAACCGTGTCGTCAGTTGGAAGTCAGCCACAGTGCTTATCTTCAAACCTTGAGACAGCTCAGGGCGCTACCAAAAGTGAAGAAAGTTTTCGTACGTTCGGGCATTCGTTATGACTATCTGATGTACGACAAAGATGAAACCTTCTTTGATGAATTGATCCAACACCATATCTCGGGTCAATTGAAAGTGGCACCGGAGCACATCTCTGAACGTGTACTCAATTTGATGGGTAAACCGAAACGTCAATTGTATGAGGCCTTTGTCGATAAGTATGAGAAGAAGAATAAAGAATTCAATAAGAACCAATTCTTGGTTCCCTATATGATCTCATCGCATCCTGGTAGTGAACTCAAAGATGCGATTGAATTGGCCTTGTATCTTAAGAAAATCAAGCATACCCCCCAACAAGTCCAGGACTTCTATCCAACACCCTTCACCATGAGCACCTGCATGTATTACACCGAGAAGAATCCTTTGACCGGTGAGAAGGTCTATGTGGCCAAAACCATCAAAGAAAAGACATTACAACGTGTACTGATGCAATATACCTATCCTCAGAACCAACGTTTGGTCTTTGAAGCACTCAGACAAGCCAATCGCTTGGACTTGGTAGGATTTGGAAGTCATTGTCTAATCAGACCTTTAAAAGAAGGAGGGCATCATGATCATTCAAAGCAAACGCGTATGGCTCCAGGAACAATGGGCAAGCGCCCAAATCGAAATCCTCGACCAAAGAATTAATCGTATCTTAGCGTATAATCAAGAACCCGTGGATGTGGACTATGGAAACTTGAGAATCTATCCAGGCTTCATCGATACCCATCTCCATGGCGTCAAAGGAGTGGATGCGACCGACGCGGATGCCGCTACTTTGATGAATATAGCCAAAGAACTTCCAAAGGAAGGCATCACCGGCTTTTGTTTGACCACAGTCACACAAAGTGAAACAGTCTTGATGAAAGCTTTAAAAGAATGTGCACTTGCCATCACGAACCAAAATGTAGGTTCTCAAATGTTGGGCATCCATTTTGAAGGACCTTATCTCAATAAACTTTACAAAGGTGCACAACCTGAACCCTATATCGTCGATGCCGACTTGGAACAGTTCAAACGTTACCAAGCGGTTGCTGGAGGCAATATTAAAATCATCACGATGGCACCAGAAAAAGACAAAGACTTCACATTGACACGTTATTGTGCTCAAAATGGAGTTTGTGTAAACATGGGCCACAGTGACAGCACGTATGAAACAGCGCTCTTGGCTTCAGCCAATGGGGCGAAAAGCATGACGCATACCTTCAACGCCATGTCGCCACTGCACCATCGCAAAGCTGGTTTAGTTGGGGCTGCAATGCGTTTAAGTAATGTTTATGCGGAAGTCATCGGGGATGGCAATCACGTGAGCTGGCCAGCGGTGAATATTCTTGCCAGAACAAAGGGCAAAGACCATCTCGTTTTGGTCAGTGACTCCCTCTGTGCCAAAGGCATGCCCGAAGGCGAATTCGAATTGGGTGGTC
>DHGC01000081.1 GCA_002402585.1 Erysipelotrichaceae bacterium UBA4808
AGCTCGTCGGGCTCATAACCCGGAGGTCGTTGGTTCAAATCCTTCCCCCGCAACCAAATGGCTCTGTAGCTCAGTAGGTAGAGCAACGGACTGAAAATCCGTGTGTCGCCAGTTCAATTCTGGCCGGAGCCACCATTTCGATTGATTCCTGTCCTAGGCAGGTTTTTTTATGGTTTATGAGCTATAATAATAGGAGTGAAAAGGAGAATTTTATGAACAAAGCGTTTCCAGATTCTTTTTTGTGGGGCGGTGCTACCGCTGCCAATCAGTGTGAAGGGGCATACCTTCAAGATGGTAAAGGTGAGAGTTCCGCAGATCACATCACAGCGGGTTCACATACGATACCACGCCAATTTAAGAAACAGATTACGAGCGACATTTATTTCCCGAGTCATATCGCAATCGATCATTACAATCGTTTCAAAGAAGACATCGATCTTTTTGCGGAGATGGGCTTCAATGTTTATCGTTTGTCCATCAATTGGGCACGCATCTATCCCAATGGTGACGATGAAGAACCCAATCAAGCGGGCATCAAACATTATCGTGAGGTCTTTGAGTATTGTAAAACCAAAGGGATTGAACCCTTGGTCACCTTATCGCATTATGAAACACCGTATGCCTTAAGCTTGAAATACAATGGCTGGTCAGACCGTAAGGTCATCACCTTCTTTACGCGTTATGCGGAAACAGTGATGAGAGCATACAAGGATTTGGTCAAATATTGGTTGACCTTCAATGAAATCAATGTCTTGAGTATGCCAATGGGTGGTTTCTTTGGGGGAGGTATTCTGCCAGAAGGCAATGAAGCGTTCTCAAGCTCAGAAACAGATGAACATCGCAATGCACGTTTCCAAGGCTTGCACCATCAATTCGTTGCCAGTGCCTTGACAGTTAAGTTGGGGCATGCGATCAATCCTGATTTCAAGATTGGATGCATGATTGCAGGTTCGATCTCGTATCCCTTGACCTGTAATCCTGCGGATGTGTTGAAGAATCAAAAATTCATGCAGATTGGGAATTACCTGTGTGGGGACACCATGGTTCGTGGTTATTACCCAAGTTTTGCGAAAGCTTATTTTAAAGAAAATAATATCAATTTCCATATTGAAGCTCAAGATGCTCAGATCATGCGCGAGGGTACCGTGGATTTCTATTCCTTCAGTTACTATGCGACGGGTACACAGACCTCGGATCCTGAGGTCTTAAGCAAACTCTCTGGAAACATGTTTTTTGGGGCTCCAAATCCTTATATCAAGATGAGTGATTGGGGATGGGGCATCGATGCGACGGGTTTACGCTTTTTCTTGAATGAGTTGTATGATCGCTATCAGATTCCACTCATGATTGTTGAGAATGGATTGGGTGCTGTGGATAAACTCGAAGACGATGGGACCATCCATGATTCATATCGCATTGAATATCTACGCGAGCATGTCAAAGCTATGCGGGATGCCTTGGATGATGGGGTCGATCTTTGGGGATATACCCCTTGGGGCTGCATCGACTTGGTTTCTGCGGGTACGGGTGAAATGAAGAAGCGTTATGGTTTCATCTATGTGGATCGCAACGATCAAGGTGAAGGCAGTTTGAAGCGATCTCGTAAAGATTCGTTTTATTGGTATCGAAAAGTCATTGCGTCAAAGGGGACGGATCTGGCTTAAGGAGGAGTTGTGGAGTATTTCTTTGCGTCAGCTGATCAGATTCCGCAGGCATTGCAGTTAAAAGCATTTGGATCCAGTCATTTGATATGGTTGGCTGTTATCGCAGTTTTCATCGTGTTCTTAAGTATGTTCTATACGAACTTGAGACCGTATCAGAAACGTCAATTCAAGAAGACCTTTGCTTTATTCATCATTTTCTTCGAGTTGTTGAGGCAGATCATCTATTTGGTTTTGAATCGCTATGACTTGGGACTCTTGCCTTTACATCTCTGTGGTTTGACGGAATTCTTGATTCTCTATCATGCTTACAGCAAAAATAAAATCATCAAGGAAAGTCTGTATGCGATGGGGTTGATTGGGGCTGTCATGGCCTTGACCTTTGCGGATTGGTTGGTTTATCCCTTGTGGCATTTCCAATCCATCCATAGCTTTGTGATGCATGGTCTTTTGTTGGGTTATGTGATCATGCTTCTTTGGAGTAAAGAGTTAAAACCGAATTATAAGCATTTGCCTTCAGTCTTTGGTTTGTTCTTCATCATTTGCTTTGGCTTATTCTTCTTCAATAAGCAATATGACACGAATTTCTTCTTCTTGAACTATCCATCACCGGGTTCACCCTTGGTTCTCTTTGAACAATGGGTTGGTAATCCAGGTTACATTGCCTTGGTTGTGGTGTTGCTTTTAATTGTATGGGCATTGATGTATCTGCCATGGACAATGCAGAAGAGTAGGAGAGCGAAACAATGAGTGTCGTCGATTTGCATATTCATTCCAATTATTCTCTGGATGGAGAATTCTCAGTCCTAGACCTTTTTAAAGAGATTGAAGCGCGTGGGGTAAAGGTTGCGGCTATTGCAGATCATGATCGCATTGATGCGGCGCGTGAAGTTGAAGCGTATCGTCCTTACTCGAATATCACATGGATTCCTGCCATTGAATGCAGTGCGATCTATCAGAATAAAGAAATTCATCTATTGGGCTATGGCATTGATCCTCATCATCCATGGTTCGATGAAAATTATCTTCGTATTAAAAAAGCCTATGCGACATCACTACCGAGCCGTTTGAGATTTCTAAATGAACAGTTCAAGCTTGAGCTTAAAACAGAGGAATTTGATCCTTACCTCCAGGACAATGTGATCAGTCCACGCTTTCTCGTCCGCTACTTATTGAGTCAAACCATTTATGCGGAACATCCGCTCCTTAAACCTTATATCAAAGGTTCACGTAGACATCCCAATCATGCGTTCTTTATTCAAGACATGCGCGCGAAGGCGAAGGATAACTTCCTTGAACAAGCACTGCCTTCAGTTCATGAAGTCATTAAAATGCTTCATGAAGCAGGTGGTCTGGTTGTATTGTCGCATCCTGGTAATGTGATCCAGGAAAACATGGCTTTACTGAATGAACTGACGCATTTAGGTTTGGATGGTATTGAAGCCTATTGTCCGTATCATTCAGAGATACAGAATTACTTCTATGTGGAGTATGCGCTTAAGCGTAAGTTGATGATTACTTGTGGCAGTGATTATTATGGGCCAAGCAGACATTTCGTTAAGATTGGGCAAACACATTGTCCAATGCAAGCCGATGAAATGTTGGCACAATTTAGAAATAAAGGAATTCAGTTATGAAAGTAGGTTTAGTATCCTTAGGTTGTAGTAAAAATCTTGTGGACTCTGAGAATATCTTAGGTTGGTTCAAGGCGAATGAGCATACGATCGTAAGCAATCTAAAGGATGCGGAAATGATCGTCGTCAATACCTGTGGGTTTATTGAACCCGCTAAACAAGAAGGCATTGAGACCATCTTAGAGATGGCTGAATATAAAAATAAGAATTGTAAGCATCTGATTGTGACGGGATGTTTGGTTCAACGTTACCATCAAGATTTGGTTGAAGCTTTACCGGAAGTGGATGCTTGGGTCAGAATACAAGACTATCCCAATATCGGGGAACTGTTGGAAGAAAAGCTCCATACACCTTTTAAAGTCGTTTATGGTAAACAAGAACGACTTCAAAGCACACAGAAACATACCGCTTATTTGAAGATTGCGGAAGGGTGCAGCAATCGTTGCAGCTACTGTGCGATTCCCTTGATTCGTGGCGACATGCAATCCTATCCGATGAAAGACCTGCTTAAAGAAGCTCAAGCTATGGCTGATACGGGTGTAAAAGAATGTGTCATCATTGCTCAAGACACCAGTCGTTATGGCTTGGATAATGGAATACGTGCTTTACCTGAACTCTTGGATAAACTGAATGCGATTGAAGGCTTCCACTGGATACGTCTTTTGTATCAATATCCAGATGCCATCACGGATGATATCTTGGATGCGATGAAACGCAATCAAAAGGTTCTTCCCTATTTTGATATCCCGATTCAACACGCAAACAACCGTTTGTTGAAGGCGATGAAGCGTAAGGGAACGAAGGAACAGATTCGAGATGTCATTCAAAAAATACGTGCTGTTTTCCCCGATGCGATCTTGAGGACAACCATCATTGTTGGTTTTCCTTCTGAAACGGAAGCTGAATTTCAAGAGGTTTTGGATTTCATAGAAGAAGTCCGCTTTGATCGTTTAGGCGCTTTCACCTATTCACCTGAGGAAGATACGGAAGCCTTTGCTATGGAGGATTCAATTGATCCAAGCATCAAAGAAGAACGTTACCATCGTTTGATGCGTTTACAGAACTTGATTGCTTTGGAACGTATGGAACGTTGGGTTGGACAAGTGATTGAAGTCTGTGTTGAATCACGTGAACCTAAGACCATGCTTTATCATGGACGCTCATTACACAGTGCACCCGATGATGTGGATGGTGAAGTCATCTTCACGTCGGATGTGCTTTTGAAGAAGGGGAGTTTCCATCAAGTGAAGGTGACTTCGGTTGATGCATATGATTTATATGGAGAAATCGTCAAGTGATGGTTTCTTTTTAAAAAGAAAACAAGCCATGGCTTGTTAGTTCTCGCGCTCTAGAATGAGATAAAACTTATCGCCTTCGATCCATCCTTCAGCCATATTGATCATGCGTCCAATGACACTAAGACTCATGTCTTCGGTGGTTTCACCAGCAAGTGGCCAATAGTAGGTTTCATATTCCAATTGACGCGTGCGATTGAGGTGACTGAGCAGTTCATCAAGCTGGCTTTGTGTAATCTTGTTATTGTGTTGAACAAAGAAATAGCGGATACCTTCTGAGAGAGGTTCGACACTAATATCAATCTGAGTGAATTGGTATTTTAGTAATATGGTGATCATTTCATCTGCGATGCCAGAAATACGTTTGATTTGATTCATTTGTTTCTCCTGATGATTTGAATCATATTGATGATAAAGAAAGCCACAAGACCGCCTGCAAAGCCATTATTATAGAGGTTGAGACCACTATAGAAGTCACCCACCTGGCCTACCACAAAGATGTGTGAGAAGCCAGCGACGATACCCCATATCCAACCGTAATACCCTGCAATCGGTGCCAGTGTTGAACTGAAGAGAATCGAAGATAAGGTCAAGGTTGAAGTGAAGGGTAGGCCTAAGAGTAGGCTTGCGCTAATCGCACCAAAGAAGACGGGCAATGTGTTCTTAAGGTGTTTTCCAAAAGCACCGAAACCGAGGTTGGTATATATTGCGGCGAGCATTAAGCCATTGATATGCGCACCAACCGCTAAGATGAATATTGATAACAAGAGCGCTAGGATTGCCATATTCATGTAACTGGTCTTAACACCTGCGATTTCGATGAAATCACTGATCGCACGGCCACTGCTGCTAAAGAGATCTTTCCATCGATACGTTTCAACTTGCTTGATGCGCCAACTCAAATAGAACCAGTAAAGAATCGAAATAAACACGAAGGCAAGAATATAGGGATCGTGAACTTCATGAAGATAGCGTACGCGTACGGCTGTATGGCTAAGCGTCTCCATTGCCCCATTGAACAATAACGCTAAGATGCCCCCGGTAAAACCGATGTTGTAGAGATTGAAACCATCGTGGAAGCGAAGCAGATGACGTCCCATTGGGATGATGATGAAGCCTAGAAAGACACCCACAGCGATACCAATCAAAATGCCTAAGAATGCTTGGAACCCATAGCCAAACATCAAGTGACTGATGATGGGACCAAGTGTTCCTGCAATGACGACGATCAATACGGTCGATCTAAATTCAATCTTATTATAGATGGTATACAGATACCCACCAAGATAGATGGGAAGCAAGTTGATGGGGTTCATGCCTAAAAAAGAGAAACCAAAAACCGTGAAGAGTGTGGCATAAAACAAGCCATTCATTGAGACGTGGAGCATGTAAAACAGTGCTAAGTTAAGCACGAAAACAAGTGACGCATTTAAAAGTGCAGCCGATGATCCAAAGAGATAGACGTAGTCACTCAAAAGGACTGCGGGGGATGTCAACAAACGTTGATAGTTTTGCCAAAGTTGAGGATCGTGATTCAGGATGACCATCAAAAAGCCAAGCAAAGGGAAAAAGAGCAAGCTTCGATACATGTGTTTTGTTTGCGATGGATTTGTCATAAATTTGGTTTTGTGTACCATTATACAGAAATCAAAGCGCTTTCACAATTTTTTGACTTCATTTTGATTAATTCTTATGCATCGGGTCAAAAAACGCTCATTTCATATAATATGAGTGGGATAGTAGGGGCAATTATGCTATATTATCCTAAATAAGGTATGAAATGGAATGAAAACCCTAAAAACGATCCTCTACAGCGCTTCGCTTTTTATTTTTTGGCTAATTCTATCGGGTGACGATCATCCCTTTGCAATGGCTTTGGGTTTCGTCATAAGTGTCAGTATCGTATGGATAAATCACAAACTCATCTTTGATGATCATGGTCGAAGATTGAGTTTTAAAAAGGTCGGACATTTATTTGTGTTCATTTTTGTGTTGATTAAAGAAATATGGATTGCCAACATTGATGTGGCAAAACTCGTCTTAAGTCGTGAATTGAAGATTGAACCCTCTTTTTTTGTGCTTAAACATCGTTTGAGTTCTAATAATCTAAAAGTTCTTTATGCCAATGCGATCACATTGACGCCAGGGACCTTGACTGTTGATTTGGATGAGGATACATTCTTGGTTCACGCTTTGACAAAGAAGGCGGGTGAAGGCTTGGTTGGGAGTGCCTTGGAGAAAGCAATTGAAGCTTTGGAGGAGGATCATGCTTGAAATCGGTATTTGGGTGATCCTGATTGCTTTAGCGATTTTAAGTTTCGCTTCGCTTTATCGTGCCATCAAAGGGCCGAGTGTAGCGGATCGAATCATTGCGATCAATGTGATTTCGACGAAGGTTACGGTTATGATTCTGTTGATTTCAATCGTTTTGAATCAGACGGGGTATATGGATGTGGCTTTGATTTATGCTTTAGTGGGTTTCATCACAACACTTAGTGTTTCCAAGTATCTGGCGAAGGGAAAACTCTACGAATGAGCATCCTTAGAGATCTACTCAGTCTCATGTTCATGGTGGGAGGTTTATTCTTCTTCTTTGTAGGAACCGTCGGTTTGATTCGTTTACCGGATGTTTTAACACGCATGCATGCGACGACTAAGTGTGACACTTTGGGGGCTGGTTTGATCGTTTTGGGTGTCGTTTTGTATCTAGGTTTTACACTTGCAAGTGTAAAAGCCTTATTGATTCTTGCGTTTATTTGGTTGACCAATCCAACTGCTGCGCACATCATTGCCAAGGCTGTCGTTCAAAAGGATAAGGAGACGCTCTGATGATTCAAGTCTTTAACTTTGTGTTGGTCATCTTCTTGATCATCTGTGCTTTAGCTGTGCAACATACCGATGATTTGGTCGGATCCATCATCATTTTTGCGGCTTACAGTTTGATCATGGCAATTCTTTGGCTGCTTTTGGCTGCCCCAGATATTGCGATGACAGAAGCGGCTATTGGGGCAGGGGTCACTACGATTCTCTTTTTAGTGGTGATCAGTCGTACACGGAGGATGGAGAAATGAAAAAGCTCTTCGTCGTTACGGTTTTGACTTTATTGTTTTTGATTTTGGTTTACAGTGTTCTTGAGATGCCGGATTTTGCGTCTTTGAACAGTCCTGCTTATAACGACTTGGCGCACTATTATGTGGCGAATGCCACTGAAGAGGCGCATGCGACCAATGTGATTGCGGCGATCATCACGGATTATCGTGCGTTTGATACCTTAGGTGAGACGACGGTCTTGTTCGCATCGATCTTAGCGGTCACTTCGGTACTGATGGGGAAGAAACATGAATGATTTGATCGTAAAGACCATTGTTCGCTGGGTCATTCCTTTTATCCAACTCTTTGGTGTGTATGTCGTTTTCTATGGTCATGTGTCCTTTGGGGGTGGTTTCTCTGGGGGGGCTTTGATTGGAGCGAGTTTGATCCTCTATGCGATTACCTTTGGTTTGAAAGCTTCTAAGAAGATGGTTCCGCATAAACGTTCACAATGGATGGAGAGTCTCGGCATTCTTTGGTATATTGCTTTAGGTTTAGTGGGGATTTATACATCCGCTTATTTCTTAGGGAATAAAGCCGCTGGTTTTTATATGGGTGAGGCTGGCCAATTGTTAAGTGCGGGCATCATTCCTTTATTGACGATTGGGATTGGGGTTAAAGTCGCATCGACCATGATCACTTTATTTCAAAAGCTTGTTGAGGAGAACGAAGATGTTTGATGTACTCCTGAAACATATGAACTATATTGCGGCCATGGCTTTGTTTGTCATTGGTCTTTATACTGTCTTGATGCATCAAAATCTGATCAAGAAAGTCATTGGCATCAACATCATGGAGACTTCGGTTTTTCTCTTTTTCGTATCGATTGGAATGGTTCAGAATGGTCAAGCCCCCATCATCAATTTAAAGGATGCGTCTGTAACGTATGTGAATCCGATTCCTTCCGCTTTGATTCTTACCGGAATCGTTGTGGCCGTCAGTATCACGGCGTATTCCTTAAGTTTGATCATTCAATTGTATAAGCAGTATGGAACTTTGAACCTGGATGAGATGGTCGATGAGGTGGAACATGATTAGTACCCAGTTTCCCGTCTATCTCGTCATCATTCCCTTGGCAATCGCAGTGATTCTACCACTGCTCAAGCAACACCGAAGGCTCATTCAAAGCATCGTCAGTTTGACGGTCGGATTGATGTTTTTCTTAGCACTTTTCAATTGGTTTGAGCTTCATTCCTTTGGGGCTTATGCGTATAACTTTGGGGGTTATGCGGCTAATTTAGGCATTCAATTCTATATTGATGAGTTGACCAGTCTTTTGGTTCTGTTCATCCTATTCTTATCGTTTATCATCATCTCGTATAGTTTTGCGGATATTCCGCATGAACTTGAGCCACATCAGTTTGGCTTGTATTACAGCTTGATTCTCTTACTCCTATTTTCTATGTTGGGCATGGTGTATACGAATGATCTCTTCAACATGTATGTATTCATGGAGATTCTCTCCATCACATCCACGGCGATCATTTCAATCAAGCATCGCAAGGCGAATTTCTTAGCTTCGTTTCGATATTTGATGTTAAGCAGTATCGGATCGATTACCATTTTATTTGGTTTGGCTTTTTTATACATGGTTACGGGTCATTTGAATATGTTTGAAGTGCACAAGGTCATTCAAAGCGTCTGGACAACGTATCCGATGAATCTCCTCTTGGCCAGTGGTTTCATCCTAACGGGCTTAGGCATCAAGAGCGCGATGTTTCCACTCCATGTCTGGTTACCCGATGCGCATGCGTCTGCACCTTCCCCTTCGAGTGCGTTTTTATCTGCTTTAGTGGTCAAAGTCTATATCTTTGCCATGTATAAGATTCTATTTAGAGTTTTGGGTACAATGATGGTCAAGGGTCTTGGCATCGATCAAGCCATTCTTATTTTTGCGGCCTTGGGTATGGTTTTTGGATCCATCTTTGCGATTGGTCAACGTGATATCAAACGCATGCTTGCATACTCGTCCGTTGCTCAAATCGGGTATATCTTTTTAGGTCTAGGGTTGATGAGCGAGCAAGGTTTGGCGGCGAGTTTATTCCATATCTTTTCTCATGGTTTGATGAAAACAGCCTTGTTTCTAAGTGCGGGATCGATTATCTTTGCGACGGGTAAGCGCAAGTTGAGTGATTTGGATGGCATTGGTTATCGTATGCCTGTTACGATGATTGTCTTTTCGATTGCGGCTTTCGGGATGATTGGGATTCCGGGTGTCAGTGGTTTCATGTCCAAAATCTATCTTGGTTTAGCTTTGATTGAAGGCCAACATCCAATCTATCTTGCCTTGATTCTTCTGAGTAGTTTTCTGAATGCGGTCTATTATTTACCCATCATCATCGCGGCCTTCCTCAAAGAGGATCCTGAAAATAGACATGCGATGAAGATGGATCCACTTCCTAAACGCATGTGGATACCAATGGTTGTGTTGGCCATTTGTCTGATTGTGATCGGTTTTTATCCACAACTCATCATGGATATCATTGAAGCGTCATTACCGGCGTATCTCGTAGGATGATCATGCACCCCCTCAAACTCAAACAATTCAATATATGGCGACGTCAACAACGTTTTTCCATCATCTCATCCATTATCTTCGTATTGACATTCATCGCTCTAGGCATCTTCCTAACATCCCTTGTCAATGAAGCGTTCAGACAAAGTACATATCAAACGGTAAAAGTGATCAGCGATTATCGCTATTTGAAACTCTTGATCATTTTTGTGCCTGTTGTGGGAAGTTTGATTCAATACATCATCGATCGTACTTCCGATAATCAACGTGATATCTCTATTGTGTTTTGGACTTTTATCAGTTTCATCTTGAGTCTATTGCTCTACCCGCAAGCGCTCAGTGCCCAGACCCTTCGTTTTGATGGTGTACTCTTATTGGGTGTTTCGTTTAGAATCGATCTTGTCGGCTTTGTAATGTTGCTTCTAACAAGTTTCTTGTGGTTGTTTGTCATGATGTATTCACATCATTACATGATGCATGAAGAACATCGCAATCGCTTCTACATCTTTCTTTCCATCACCTTCTCCTGTATCTTGGGGACGATCTTAGCCGGTGATTTATTAACCATGTTTCTTTTCTTTGAAGGGATGACATTGTCATCCTTCATGTTGGTAACCCATGGCAATCAACGCGAGACTCTCAAAGCAGGTATCCAGTATCTCTTTATGGGTGTCTTTGGAGGCTTGTTGATTTTGCTCGCAATCATCTTACAAATCGTATTGACGGGTTCGTTGTCCTTTGTTCAGGAACAATCCCTCTTCACACAGATTGGTTCAAGTGCGTATGTCATTTTTGGACTTTTGTTTCTTGGCTTTGGTATCAAAGCAGGGATGGCACCGGTGCATATTTGGTTGCCTAAGGCACATCCTGTTGCGCCAACTCCAGCAAGTGCTTTGTTGTCGGGGATCATGATTAAAATAGGGGCTTATGGCATCTTACGTGTTCTTTTAAGCTTTGGCTTTGTGCCGATCGGGAGCATAGGTAATTGGATTGATGTAGAGAAACTCGGCTTGGCATTGATGTGGTTGGGCATCCTTACGATGCTGATTGGGGTCTTCATGGCTTTGCAACAGAGCCACATTAAAAAGATGCTTGCCTATCACAGCATTTCACAGATGGGCTATATCGTGCTTGCGATTGGTATCATGGCGTTTCTCAAAGATAAAGGCTCAATGGGTTTTGTTGGAGCACTCTATCATATTGTGAATCATGCCTTGTTCAAATCCTTATTGTTCATGGTCGCAGGGGTAATCTATCTTTCGTTGCATAATTTGAATATGTATGAGTTGGGGGGCTTGTATCGACGTTTCCCAATCACTGCTATCATTGCTCTGATCGCATCGCTCGGGATTGCGGGCATGCCTTTGCTCAATGGTTTTGCAAGTAAGTCATTGATTCATCATGCTTTAGCAAAAGCGATTCATGATGGTCCAGGAAGTCTGATTCTGATCGAATATCTCTTTATTGTGATCAGTGCAGGTACCGTTACCTCTTTCATCAAACTCTTTGGCTATACGTTCTTAGGTCCCATTCGGAAAGAACACATTCAGTGTGAACGCAGTGTCAAAATCATGGAGTTGGCGATGGCTGGGATTGCGATCGTCATTGTCTTGATTGGCTTGTTCCCTAATTTTGTGTTGGATCACCTCTTAGTTCCAGCACTTTATCAAAGCAACTTTGATGTGCATACCATTGAGAAATATCTCACCCATGTTTCTTTCTTCAATAGGGAAGATCTGATCTCAACACTCAAAATCACGGTCCTTGGCATTGGTTTCTTCTTTGCAGGTGTCAAGTTCAATCTTTTTCATCTTCATTTGCCAACATGGTTGAATGTGGAGAAGATCATGCTATTTCCAATTGATGTGATGTTGTACTTCTATTTCAATGTATTGGGTAAACGGCGCATCGATTACTGGAACAACTATAATCCTTATATGGAAGAAGATACCAGCATGAGTGCCATCAAAAAAGAAGGTGTGATGGGACGTTTGTTTGCGAGTGCGAATCTGATGACACGCACCTATGAGGCAAGCATGGTGCGTAATGCGGCTTTGATTTACTTGTTGGTTTTAACGCTTGTGGTTATTTTGTTGATTGCGCTTCACTAATGAAGGCGATATGGAAAATTTGATTTTTGTGCTTATCCCAGCGATTCTCATCTTCTATGGACTGATTGAAATCATTCAGACATTCGTCATGCGTTATAAGCATCCACGTTTTCGTAGAGCTTCACTTATCATGCTTCTTTTCCTTGTTTTGTTGGGGTTGATATCGCTGTATCCTACGATCGTAAAACAAGCGCTCGATTATGAAATCGCTGGGCTTTTTGGCGTAGGCATCTATTTACGGCTTGATCTTTTAAGCTTGAGCATGATGATCCTTACAACCATCATCTTTATTGCGGTACAAATCGATCAATACCAAAACATCACGTGTATCGATCAAGAACGCAGCTTCACGATCTTCACCATTATGGCGTATAGCTTTGCCTTGGGCTCCTTTTTAGCCGGGGACTTGTTAGCGTTCTTTTTAAGCTTTGAGCTGATGACATTCTCGACTTATGGTCTGTTTGTGCATGAACGTCAGAAGAATCCTGCTGCCTTGGAGTCTGGATACATGTATATCGTCATGGGCATCATTGGAGGTTTGTTTGTCTTAAGTGGCATCATGTTGGTCTATGCCTTAAGTGGCAGTTTTCATTGGTATGGCATCGCACAGTTATTCCAAGCACCGAGTCTTGTTAATGTTATGATCATCTTGCTTTTCATTTTGGGCTTTGGCATCAAGATGGCTATGGTTCCTTTCCAATTCTGGTTACCTTATGTTTATAAGAATGCGCCTTGGGGTGTCAATGCGTTGTCCTCAGGCATCTTAAGTAAGGTATCGGCGTATGGTTTATTGAAGACTGTGACCATGATTTATGCCTTTGAGGAGGGAACCTTTGATATCAGCTTAAGTTTGAATCAAATCAAACCCATTGCAATCGTCCTAATGGTCATTGGCTTATTGAGCATGGTCGTAGGTGTCTTGTTGGCTTTGATTGAAGAAGACATCAAACGCTTATTGAGCTATCACAGTGTGTCTCAGATGGGCTATATCGTCTTGGCCATCGCAATGGCGGCTTATCTTGGTGTCAAAGGTCCGCTTGCCTTAAGTGCTGCTCTATATCATATGGTCAATCATGCTTTGTTTAAATCCGCGTTGTTCATTCTTGCGGGTATTATCGTTCGAGCTTCGAATGAACATAATCTGTATCGAATTGGGGGTATCTTCAAAGATCATAAGGGCTTGGCTTTATTGAGCCTTATTCCCGTTCTAGGCATCATGGGTCTGATGGGTTTCAATGGTTTTGTTAGTAAGACACTGATCCATCATTCGATTGCGGAAGTAAACACGTATGGGACAAGTTCCCTCGTATTTTTGGAATGGGGTTATATCATCGTAAGTGCAGGAACTGTCACCTCCTTTATGAAATTCTATGGATTCATCTTCCTTGCCAAGGGCAAGGAGACATTGCGTTTGAAGTTTAATTCAGGTTGGTTGGCTATTGCTTTTCTTTCTTCGTTTATCCTCTTTATTGGTTTGAATCCACACTTCTTGTTGGATTACGTATTCATCCCAATCGTACGCAGTTTCTACTATGATCCGTATTTCATTGATAAGTACCTCGTTACACTACGCTTCTTTACATTTGAGGAGTTGTTTGGTATGACGAAAATCTTTGGTTTAGCCATCTTGATGTTTACGGTTGGTTTGTATCTAAATCTATTCCATCTTCACCTGCCCAAGTGGATGAACAGTCAGGCTGTGATCTATCGACCCATTCAATGGGTGTCGACACGTTTTCCTTCTTTTGTTGTTTCGACACAAGAAAAGCGCTTGATTTCAATGGATGTGTTGATGTTTGTAGGTTTGTTGACGGTCATCTTGGTCTTGATGTTGGTAAGTCTCATCTAATATTGGATTCTCTTTGAGTTTAATAGGGATGCCTTTACGTCTCTGCGTTCTACAAACTATTGTATAATCAAAGTACACAAAGGTTTCGAAAGACCCAGTGGAAAGGCAAGTATCAATTCTCTTCAAAGATTGATCAGGTAAGTGGCATGATTGAGTGGATCAGTCAATTTAGCCCTGTGCAACAAGCATTGATCGCAACACTATTTACGTGGGGCGTCACGGCTCTCGGTGCAGGTTTGGTTTTTTTCTTCAAGAACATCAATAAGCAAGTTCTTAATGGGATGCTTGGGTTTGCGGCAGGGGTTATGATTGCGGCAAGTTTTTGGTCTTTACTTGCACCAGGGATTGAATTAGCGGAAGAGTTGGGACAAGTCGCATATGTTACAGCTGCGGTCGGCTTCTTGATGGGTGGCGGTTTTCTTTATTTGGTTGATAAAGTTTTGCCTCATCTTCACCTCGGACTCGAGACTTCTGAAGCGGAAGGAATCAAGACGACATGGCAAAGAAGCGTTCTTTTGGTCATGGCGATTACACTT
Organism: Erysipelotrichaceae bacterium UBA4808; assembly: GCA_002402585.1. GTDB lineage: Bacteria > Bacillota_I > Bacilli_A > Erysipelotrichales > Erysipelotrichaceae > UBA2212. Next base: position 14,692 of record DHGC01000081.1, read on the forward strand.
CACAATATTCCTGAAGGTCTAGCGGTTGGGGTGGCATTTGGTGCGGTAGCAGCTAGCACTGGCAGTTCGGCAACACTTGCTGGGGCTATCGCTTTAGCCATTGGGATTGGCCTTCAGAACTTTCCTGAAGGTGCTGCTGTATCCATACCATTACGTCGCGAAGGCTTTAGCCGATTCAAAGCATTCCTTTATGGTCAGGCTTCTGGTATCGTCGAACCCATTGCGGGTGTATTAGGCGCATATGCTGTTATTCATGTTCAACCGATTCTTCCATATGCACTCTCGTTTGCGGCAGGTGCGATGATTTATGTCGTCGTGGAAGAGCTTATACCAGAAGCTCAAAGAGAAGAAGGTGGTTCAAAGACCGATGTCGCAACCATTGGTGCAATGCTTGGATTTGCGGTCATGATGATTCTTGATGTAGCGCTTGGATAATTCTTTTTAAAACAAACTCTAGATAATTGATTACACACTTCATGTTCATTTTACTAAACATCTAGAACGCAGTTTTGATAAAGAAAACCCCTAACATAGACTCAGTATAGTGTCAGTTTGAAGGGGTTTATTTTTTTATGATAAAATAAGCGATTTAAGCAGTGCTAAGCGTTCTTCAAAGACACTTAAGGCATCTAAGGTAGCTTGATTGCTGGTCATATCGACACCAGCGATGCGCAGGGCTTCAATCGGTCTTACGCTGGATCCTGCTTGTAAGAATTTTAGATAATTTGCGACAGCGGTTTGACCTTCTGTCAAGATCTTATGACTCAATGCGCTGGCGGCACTGAAGCCTGTAGCGTATTGATAGACATAATAATTGTAATAGAAGTGTGGGATACGAGCCCATTCGTATTGGATTTCAGGGTCGTAGGTCATCGTTTCACCATAATAGAAACGATTGATGCGATCGTATTCCTTGCTCAAGTATTCTTGAGTCAAGGCAATACCACTTTGCGCGGATTGATGAATGAGATGCTCGAATTCTGCAAACTGGGTTTGACGATACACCGTTCCTTTGACACCATCCAAATAATGATTGATGATGTAGGCTTGGATCTTAGGGTCGCTGTATTTCTTCAAGAGATAGGCGGTCAATAGATTTTCGTTCGTTGTGGAAGCGACTTCCGCAACAAAGATGGAGTAATCGCCATAGATGAAAGGCTGGTTCTTACGGGTGTAATAGGAATGAAGACTGTGACCCAATTCATGGGCTAACGTGTAGAGATTATCCAAGTTATCTTGCCAATTCAACAAGATATAGGGATTCGTCGTATAACAACCACTGGAATATGCTCCAGAACGTTTACCTTCATTCTCCATGACGTCGATCCAACGCTCCTGGAAGGCTTTTTTAAGGACGGACACATAATCATCCCCCAAGACCTGAAGTGCGTCTAGAATGATTTCTTGAGCTTCTTCATAGGTGAATTCCAGTGTCACATCTTCGACCATCGGAAGATAGACATCATACATGCGAATGTCATCCAACTTAAGAATATCCTTACGTAGATCGACATATTGATGCAAGAGATCGATCTTGGTATGAATCGCATCCACTAAGGCATCGTAGACATTCTCAGGAATGTGGTTCGCAAACAAGGCTGCTTCACGCGCACTCTTGAAACCACGGATCTCCGCAGTGAGATTATGGGTCTTAACGGTATTGCTCAATGTTGCGGCAAAGGTATTCTTAAGATCATGGTAACTTGCATACATGCTTTTAAAGGCTTGTTTACGAAGATCACGATCGGTGTTCTCTAAATAGAGACCATAGCGTCCATGGGACAATTGCAGTTCTTCCCCATCCTTTGTGATTAGGGGTTTGAAGCGAAGATCCGCATTGTTTAAGACTCCGAATGTCTCTGAGCTGCCACTCAAGACATCCCCAGCTTTTGCCAACAAGAGTTCTTCTTTATCACTCAAGATGTGTTGGCGACGCTCAAACATCAAGGCAAATTCATGCGCATAGATCTTTAGATCTGGATGGTCAAGGAACGATCTAAGGACAGCCTCATCCGCTTCCAACAACTCAGTTTCATAATACGATAATGCACTCGCAACTTTACTGTAAAGACTGCGTGCACGGCTCTGTAGAGCTTGTGCATGTGATTCAGCTGTATCCTGATCGCTCAAGAGATGCGCATAGGTATACAAGGCTTCAATTTTTTGTAAAAGCTCATTTCTAAAATTCAATGCGTCGCGTAGAGTCTCTGCTTTTTCACTCAGTCTACCCTGGAATTTTCCAGCTTCTTGGTTCAGTTTCTCAATGGTTTGAAAAGCGTCTTCCCAGCTTTCCTGCGTAGGGAAGATTGGGCTGAGATTCCATGTGAGATGTTCAGGAACCTCATTGCGTTTTAAGACGGTTGTGTTTTTCATAAGCACTCCTTTTGACTTCTATTATACCGTATAATAGAGCTGCTTGAGTACCTAAAGGCTTCATGAAATCACGTAAAATAATTATCTAGAAAAGCTCAAAAAAAAGTATTGTAATATTCGTGATTTACGCTATAATTTGTTTCGCATTATAAAACAAAAAGTTTTACAATAAAAAGAATGGGAACGCCATGAAACAATATCGCTTGGATCAGAATCAAGCTCCGATTGCGGAAGCAATAGAAACACACACCCTTAAAAGAACCGTTGCCTTTGATGTGCCTGGACACAAACAAGGGAAGGGCAATCCCATGTTAAGGGATTTCTTAGGTGAACAATGTCTACGTTATGATGTGAATTCACGTAAGGACTTGGATAATCTTTGTCATCCAGTAGGCGTCATCTTGGATGCGGAACGCTTGGCTGCCGATGCGTTTGGAGCAGGTCATGCGTTTTTTATTGTGAATGGAACGACAGCTGCGGTTCAAGCCATGATCTTTGCGGTTTTGAAGGCAGGTGATAAAATCATCTTGCCACGCAATGTGCACCGATCCGTTATTTATGCACTTATTTTGACAGGTGCGATTCCGGTATATGTCAATCCAGGGATCCATCCTGAATTGGGCATTCCTTTAGGTATGAGTTTGAAGGATGTGGAGAAAGCCATCTTAGCAAACCCAGATGCGAAAGCAGTTTTTGTGAACAATCCAACCTATTATGGTATCTGTAGCGACATTGTTGGCATCGTGAATCTAGCACATTCCCACAACATGCAAGTCTTAGCCGATGAAGCGCATGGCACGCATTTCTACTTCAAGGAAGACCTTCCCATCAGTGCGATGGCAGCCGGTGCCGATATGGCAGCGGTAAGCATGCATAAGACGGGTGGAAGTTTGACGCAAAGCTCAATGCTTCTGATTAAAGATGAAAAACGCATGGGGGAGATTCGTCAGGTCCTGAATCTGACGCATACGACCAGTGGTTCTTATCTTTTATTGGCATCGCTGGATATCACACGGAAGTTCTTAGCCCTTGAAGGTGAGAAGGTCTTTAAGAAAGTTGTGGAATTGACGGAATATGCACGTCAAGAAATTGGTCAGATTGAAGGTTATTATGCATTCTCACAGGATATCGTGAATCATGATTCCGTGTTTGCTTTTGATCAGACGAAATTGACGATTCACACCCGTGGGATTGGCTTGGCAGGGATTGAGTTGTATGATTTATTAAGAGATGAATATGACATCCAAGTTGAATTGGGTGACTTAGGAAACATCCTTGCGATCGTCGGGGTTGGGGATTCAAAGAAACAGATTGAGCGTTTGATTAGTGCTTTGCAGGACATCAAAGATGAATATGAGCAGGATGATAAAGACATGATTGCGTATGACTACATCAATCCAATCGTCAAAGTATCCCCACAAAAGGCTTATTATGCGGATAAGACGAAAGTTAAGATTGTGGAGAGTTTAAATCGCATCAGTGGTGAGCAAATCATGGTTTATCCACCTGGTATACCGATTATCGCACCGGGTGAGTTGATCACGCAGGAAGCGATTGACTATATTGTCTATGCGAAGGAAAGAGGAAGTTTTTTGACGGGCATTGAGGACACTGCGATTGAGGAAATCGCGGTCTTGGAGGACTAAGATGGAATATTGGTTTACCGAACAACATACGGACAATGTCCGTTTCTCCATTCGTACTGACAAACAATTGGCCAGTGAAGAAACAGAAATCCAACGGATTGATATCTTCACTTCACCGGAGTTTGGTAAGTTTTTGGTATTAGATGGATGCATCATGCTTACGGAAAAAGATGAGTTCATCTATCATGAAATGATCGTACATGTGCCGATGGCGGTGAATCCTAAGATTCGCAAGGTCTTGGTCATTGGGGCAGGGGATGGTGGCACCATTCGTGAACTCTGTCGTTATGAGACCATTGAACACATCGATATGGTTGAGATTGATCAACGTGTCGTGGAATTGTGTCAGGAACATTTCCCGAATCTGAGCGCTTCGCTTTTAGATCCACGTGTGAACATTTATTATGAAGATGGCTTGAAATTCATTCGTTCACGAAAAAAGGAATATGATTTGATCATCGTGGATTCAACCGATCCCGTTGGACCTGGCGAAGGTTTGTTTACCAAGGAGTTTTATGGTAATTGCCACAATGCCTTAAAAGATGATGGTATTTTGGTCAACCAACATGAAAGTCCTTACTACAGCTTCAACACCAAGGCGATGCAACGGGCACACCAACGCATTCGTGAGAAATTCAAGATTGCACGTGTGTATCAAGCGCATATTCCAACTTATCCATCGGGTTACTGGTTGTTTGGCTTTGCGTCTAAGACTTTCGATCCTGTAACGGATCTGGATGAGGCTGCTTGGAAACGATTGAATTTAAAAATGAAGTATTATAACACTTCATTGCATAAAGGTTGTTTTGCCATCCCAAACTATGTAAAGGAACTCTTAAATTATGAAATTGAATAAAAATACCCATGTGTTTGTTGGTTGTGATACCGAATACAACGATGCGGAAATCGTCTTGTTTGGTGCACCTTTTGATAGCACGACATCGTATCGTCCCGGAACACGTTTTGGACCCAGTGCGATACGTACGGAGTCCATTGGACTTGAACTTTATAGCCCTTACTCTGATCACGGATTAGAAGACTGTAAGGTGTGTGATACGGGTGATTTGGTTTTACCATTTGGCAGTGCGGAACGAGCTTTGGATGCGATTTATGAGCGTGCAAAGACCATCGTCCAAGATAAAAAGATTCCCTTCATGTTAGGTGGGGAACATACAGTAACCTATGGTTCCGTGCGTGCGGTGTTTGAGGCGCATCCCGATTTGCATATCATTCATTTCGATGCGCATACCGATCTTAGAGAAACCTATTATGGGGAATTCTATTCCCATGCGACGGTCTTGAAGCGTTGTTACGACTTGGTTGGGGATAAAAAGATTTTTCATTTTGGCTTACGTTCTGGGGCACGCGAAGAGTTTATCTTTGCGCAAGAACACAGCTATATTGAAAAGAGCAGCTGCGATACCTTGAAATCGATTCTACCTCAACTCGAGGGTAAACCGGTATACATCACCATTGACTTGGATTGTTTGGATCCTTCACAAATGCCAGGCACGGGTACACCAGAGGCCGGTGGAATCACCTTCCATCAATTGCTGGACAGTGTTCTTGCCATGAGTCATTTGAATGTCGTGGGCATCGATGTGAATGAACTTGCTCCAATCTATGATCAATCGGGTGCGAGTACGGCTTTGGCAAGTAAATTAACGCGCGAAATCATGATTGCTGTGTCAAAGAATCGCGCTCAATAATCAAAGTTTACTTAACAGAATTTTAGTTTCTTCAGGGGTTAAACGATACGTTTGGCCCTTTTTTAAATTGTATACCGTTAAATGCATGATCCGTAATCGCTTTAAAAAGATGACACGATAATCCAAGGCACTGCACATTCGCCGAATTTGACGGTTCAACCCTTGGTTGAGAATGATTTTAAAGTGTTGATCATCGACTTGGTAGAGGGTACACGGTAGGGTGGTGGTCATTTCATCCGTAACAGGGTTGTGGATACGAACACCTTTTGCCATTGAACGTAAGAATTGAGGAGTGATGGATTTGTTTACTTTGACCAAGTATTCTTTTTCATGGGCATTCTCATGGCGTAGGATCTTATTGACAAGATCCCCATCATTGGTTAAAAGAATGAGACCTTCACTGTCTTTATCTAAACGACCAATCGGAAAGATACGTTCCGGGTAATTGATCGCATCGATGATATTTCCAGGGATATGTTGTTCCGTGGTGCATGTGATACCAGCGGGTTTATTGTACATTAAAATAATGTGTTCTTTACTGTGTTCGATGACAATGTCGTCCAATGTAACCACATCACCGTTTTGGACACGCATACCGATTTGCGCACGTTCACCATTGATCTTGACACGACCTTCGCTGATGGCCGTATCGGCTTCTCTACGTGAACAACGTCCGCTCTTGCTGATGTATTGATTGAGGCGTTCTAACTTTTCCATATCCTGTATTATGTCATAAAAAAGAAACATCCGCATTAGAATGTTCCTATTGGTAGAGATTAAGCGTGGTTTTTGGGTTTTCCGTACTGCGTGAGGGTTCAATGATCAATTGACCACTGCGAACCAAATGGACGAAGATCTTAGCTAATTCAGGATCGAATTGCTTACCGGCATTGTTTTCAACTTCTTCCAAAGCGAAGTCGATGCTGAGATAGGTCTTGTAATGGCGGTTCGATGTGATGGCATCGAAGGCATCCGCAACAGCGATACAGCGTGCCGCAAATGGAATGTTTTCACCCTTGATGCGGCGAGGATAACCGGTCCCATCCCATCGTTCGTGGTGACCCACAACCGCTGGAATAACATGACTGAATGATGGCAGATACTTGATGATGGTGATGGACATATCCACATGCATCTTCATGACTTCATATTCATCATCATTGAGACCTGTGAATTTCGTCAAGATGTTTTCTGGAATCCCAATCTTACCGATATCGTGAAGCAATGAGGCTTGTCGAATCAATTCAATTTCTTCTTTACGTGCGCCAGCTTCTTTCGCAATCGCTGTCGCGTATTGAGCAACCCGTTGACTGTGGCCGAAGGTGTAATGGTCTTTGGCATCAATCGCAGCGGTCAAAGCATAGATCGTCGCCATGTTCATTTCATCAGAAGCGGTGTCATTGACTTTTTGATCATGAATATCTGGATTGAAGAGAACGGATTTGTTTTTACCGGTCATCTTAGCGTAACGTAAGGCAGCCGTCGCTTTTGCGATCAGATCCTTATCATCACTGGCCACACTTGGCGCCGCACTGATGCCAATGGAAATCGTGATATTACGCGTGATTTCCGTGCCTTTGGCCATCGATGTGGTCTCAACCCTTTCCCGAATCTTTTCCGCAAGCTCATAGGCTGTACGTGAATCGACATAAGGCAGAATCAATGCGAACACATCGCCACCATAACGACAGAGGGTACCACGTTCACCATTGACGAAGCGAATGGCTTCCGCTACTCTCTGCAAGACGATATCACCGGCATAATGCCCGTAGATTTCATTGAATAAGGCAAACATATCGATGTTGATCATGATCAAGGAGACCATTTGCGTTCGTAGATTACGCGTATTCTTTTGGAGTTGATCGATAAAGTAGCGATGATTGTAAATCCCCGTCAAGCTGTCCATGATCGCATCCTGTTGGAATTTCTCAAACATCCGTGCATTAGACATCGCAATCGATGCGGTTGCACACAGGGCGGAGACGGCATTCAAATCTTCGTTATTTAATAAGGTCGTATAGTCTTTTGAGGATAATAGGACCATACCAATGAGTTCATTGTTGTATTTAAGTGGAACCAACGCTTCAAAACGTATCAGAGCTAAAGCTTGGCGTTCTTTATCCCAAAGTGTCTTAAAGATCGGATGTGTGGTCAAGTACTCTTCTTTGATCACATCATCAAACTGAGTGAACCATTGAATGAACGGATGGTTTGATCTGAAATCCAGTGTCAAACGTGTCAATTTCTTGAATGAAGCATAGAAACCATAATCATCGTTCTGTGCATTCTTGAAGAAGATCGATACATCATCGTTGCCTGTCAACTGGACGATGACATTCAAGAGTTCTTGAGCCAAATGTTCCAAGTTTAAGTTATTGGAAGCGCTGAGTGTAAAGTTTTTGATGAGTGTGTTTTGTTGGTTTTCCTTCTTATTGAAGTAGTTCTCAACCAATCTGAAGATGACCGTAAACAATGGTTGGAATAAGATGATCGTGATCAAGGCGGTCAATAGGACGAAGATTTCTTGACTGAGACCATTGTTAAATTGATTGAAAAGACGAAGGACCGTATTGACTAAAAAGGCAACAGCACTGAACAAGAACGTCATGATGAAAGTGAAAACCAAAGTCCGTGTGATTACAATCTTAAGTTCAACCACATGTTCCTTATAGATGGCGTACATGAGCAGACTGCTGGTTATGATTCCAGCTGCGAAGTCCACAGGATATTTGCCGATTGCAGGAATGACATTCAAGGCGAAACCGACATATAGAATGAATAAGCCCAAAAGAACGGGTCTTAAACGTTGCGAAGTCTTGACGCCGTGTTTATAAGCATTGAGCATTTTTAATAAACTGGATGATAGCAGGACGAATACGATCGCAAAGCCAGGATATGCAAACGGTCCAGGTTGATAACTGACTTCATAAATGATTTGACCATCCACGACAGGTGTAAGAATCGAGGCGGATGTGACCATCCAACCTAAACTGTGGATGACCATCATACTAATCAAGACCAAACTCCAACCCAAGAGATGGATCTTTTTAAATTGGGAAGTGAAGTAACTGATGAAGATATATGCAAAATAAGGTACAAAGTTGATGCATGCGGTCATGACGCGTGACCAGAAGAGGACACTCGGCGCGAATTGCGCTTTCATCAGTAAGGAAGCGGCAGACCATGCGATCATCGATGCCACATAGAGCATGAATGAGATGATCATCTTGTCTTTTTTGGAGATGGCAAGCATGAAGAAAAGCATCGCGTTGATGATCAATGCGAGGATCGGTATTCCCCAAAAAATGACATTGGATAGAACCATCTGTTCTCCTTTTTATGCTTTACCTGGTATTTGTGCGAGTTTCAAGACTTCGGTCACATCGAAATGCGATGGATTGACCTTGGCCATTTTATGTCGAATGCTCTGCGTGTACTGTTTAATCGTACCTGTGGGCAAAACGTGAACCTTCATGGGTTCAATGCCCAACATCTTCTTTAAGCTCTTGTAATCATCATCAAGGTATTTGAAATAGACTTCGAGATGTTCCTTGATGAAATCAGGATCTTCAAAACCAATCACATTCTCTGCATGATTCAATTCGACATACATCGCCATGTAAGGACGTTTTTGTTCATCATAGCGTTTGACAGCGAACCAATGTTCAATGTTGATCTTTGAGAGTTTGATGACTTCAGTGATCGTTGCTTCGGTGATCCGTGTGAATCCAGCCAAATCAATGACGGGATCGACACGATCGATGTATTGGAAGTGCGGAAGCTTGATGCCATCCTCCATACGTTCAAGGGTGACACATTTGAACACATCACCGATGCGATAGCGTGCAAAGGCACCGCCTTTAAGGGTTGTGATCACGAGTTCATAGTAGTGATCCGGAATCAGTTCATTCATTAAGTAAGTCTTAGGGACATACGTGGAATCTTGTAGGTTCTTGTAGAATTCTTCCATGGGAATGAATTCATAGAAACAGACTTCAGGGAAGAAGATAAGCCCGTTCTTAGTCCACGACTCAGTCCCAATACAGGTGGCTTCAGTACCACCAAAGATTTCCAAGGGTTTGACCCCCCAGTAATGTTCGATTTTTTCTTTGAAATGTGCGGTATCCGTACCAGCACAGACAAAGCCTTTAAGATCAAAGACATCTTTAGGAAGGATGGCTTGTTTTTCGAGTTTGGAGTGGACCTTTGCTTTCGCGAACTTACCCAGCTGACCTAAATCAAACTTAAGGAGATCGACGCCAGTTGAACCACTGCCTTCCGCAAAGCTTTCACTCATCCGGACAATAACGGAACTCAAACCATAAAACAAATCAATCCCTTTATGGACGCCCATTTTGAAACCCAGTTTATTGCGTTCCCCAAATGACATTTTATTGCCAGCTTCGATATCCGGCATGAATTTAACTGTATATTCGCCTTGCAGGGTATACGGCAATAGTCCTGTCAAATAAGGGAGTGGAGCCATCCCATTTAAAAGCTTCATCCCTGGTTTCAAATCAAAATGACCTTTACGCTTACTTGTCGCAAGGATGATGCACGCAAATGCGATTTCACGATGTGAAGCGATCATACTCGCGGTATAAGGAGCGACTTTAACCGGTGCTTTACCACCTTCCCAGGTTGTTTGGATCCAAACAACAGGTTCAGCAGGCAAGACCTTGGTATTTTTAGGTAAGAGATAATCCGCATAATCTTCATAATCCGTCAATGGAACGATGCGTCTGAATTCATCCGGATCACGGGGTTTCTGACCTTTCATGATGGATTGGCCCAACTCACAATTCGCATAGAGATCAATCTGCTCCATAAGCAACTGATTCTGGATTTCCATGAATTGGTCTAGATTCATATCTAAAAAATTGCAGTAGCGCTGCCAGATTTCTTCATGCGTTTTTGTTCGTAACATCTGATCAAAATTCATTTGCTTAGTTCCCCCTTAAGCCATGTATTCTGAAAACGCCGTAGACTTTGTTTATTGAAGAGCAGGAAAGGAGTTTCCTTTTGATAGTCCTTATAACCCTTGATGGTCAAAGGGAAGAAATAAACATCTTGTATGTAGACGTGGAGGATATCAAGCAGTGTCCAAACGATTGCCGCATAAAGCATCATCCATTTGCCACTGTAGAGAAAGAGCGATAGGAAAGTAAAGAAAAAGCCATAGACACCAGGGTGACGACAGAGGGCATACCACCCTGTATTGATGAGCGCAGTATTCGCACCTTCGATATAGGTTCGTTTAAAGGGTAGGGCTCCGAAGAGAGCGTCGACCATCTGAATCAAGCTGATGATGAAGAGCACAAGCACGAGCCAACGATAGGGTTCATCCAATGTGAAATCTGCGGTCCCTGAGGTATAAATGAGAAAAGTAGCGATAACAATGAAAAACACCCCAAGGGCAAACAAAACATTGAACTTATTATTCCAATGCTTTACTTTATTGAGGTCAAAGAGGGTGAGGACGACAAAACCAAGGCTGCCAAAAATGATGTTTTCCACGAATTTCCCCTTTTCGCCGTAATTGCATTATAAACCGTGCATTTTCGTTATACAACATGTTTCCAAGCAATATGTTTTAAAATATCGTTAATTTTAGGATAAACTTAAGCAATTTGATAAAAAAAGACGCCGTAGCGTCTAATTTAGTTCAAGTTTGTTGCGATTCAACCATAAGGTGAGACTGAACAAGCCCAGACCTGCAATCAAGTAATAAACGAAGTCCAAACCATACATCATCCAGTTTATGTTAACTTGCATGCGATCAATGGTCATGAACCAGTCTTGTAAAAGATTCGAATTCAGATTCTCAATCATGAAGTTGATCAGGATGTACACCATCAAACCGATGAAGACCTTATTCGCTTTGACATAGGATGTGTTCACGAAACTGAAAGCTACTAGAATCAAGCTGATGCCATAGAAGATGTTCACGAGGTATTGAGGCAAACTGATGATAACCATGCGGGCAAAGAGGACGACAGCGTTTTGTTCTTGCAGATAAGCAAAGATTTGATTGATTTGAACTTGATATTCAATTAGGAGATCTTGATGCAAGAAGTACCATAAACCAATGAACACAGAGACTGAGATCAAATAGCTTAAGAACGTGGTGGTCATCCAAATACCAGCCGTGATGATCTTCGCAAGGAAGAGTTCAATATCACTCGCGGGTAAGACATGGCTGAGGTAACCCTCATTGGTATACAGACGATTGATTAAGCGAAGGATTGTTTGAACCAAGATGACCGTGCTTGCAATCAAGAGTCCAACAAAAGAAACCATGATGACGAAGATCAACAATTCCACTTCTGGATTCAATGAGATCGCCCCAACGATTGAAAGCAAGAGCAAGCCTGCATACATGGGGAGAAGATCACGATACGTTGCGATGAGATCGTGTTTAATAAGTTTGATCAACATTTGAATACCTCCTTGAAGAGTTCGTCGATGGATTTCTGATGCTTGGTGCGAAGATTTTCAACTTGATCATTGAGGACAAGTTGGCCTTCTTTTAAGAACAAGACAGAATCGAAGATCTGTTCGATCTCTGAGATGATGTGTGTCGATAAGATGACTAAGGAATCAGGGTTGTAGTTATCCAAAATTGTATTGAGAATCAACTCACGTGCAGCTGGATCGACACCACCAATTGGTTCATCCAAGATGTAAATGTGTGCTTTACGAGCCATGACGAAGGCGAGGTGGAAGCGTTCTTTCATGCCTTTAGACATGGTTTTAAGTTTCTGTTTGGGATCAAGTTTCAATTTATCGAAGAGATCGAAAAGCCGCTGTTCATCAAAATCTGAATACATGTCTTTGAACAAGTCTCGCGCATGATCACCATCCATCCATTCACCAAAGAAGTTGACATCGGGTAGATAGGAAATCAAGGCTTTGGTTTCAACCCCAATATCTTTACCATCAATCTTGATTTCTCCATCAAAATCACGCAATAAACCATTCAATATTTTGATAAGCGTGGTTTTGCCGGACCCATTAGGGCCTAAGAGACCGACGATTTGACCAGCATGGAGAGTGAAACTGACATTGTCGAGAGCTTTGGTATTTTTATAGCGTTTACTGACATTTTTTACTTCAATCATGGGCTTTCCTTTCCGCATAAGCTTCTTTGATTGCTTGAATACATTCTGATTCGGATACTTCGAGTTCAACGAGGATGTTTGTCAGTTGATCGACATGTTCCTGAACGATGGTATGACGTAAAGACTTGATAAGCTCGGGGGCATCGCATACGAAGCGCCCGATGGTTCGATCGCTTTTGACCAAGCCAATGCGTTCAAGTTCGCTTAAGGCTCTTTGAACGGTGTTTGGATTGACTTGATAGCGAAGGGCAAGTTCACGTACGCTGGGGATTTGGTCCAGAGGCTTGATTCGTGTACTGATGATATCGCGTTGTATCAAATCCATGATTTGTAGATAAATCGGTTGTGTGGATGTGAATTGATCCATAAAGCTCCTTTCTGTATTATTGTATTAGATACTTAATACAATAATGCAACATCGTACTTGTGTCAAGTGGTTTTCGTAATATAATTTAAGAAAAGGGAGATATGCTTATGATTGAATATCCAGAGGCCATCGTCTTATCCCGCCAACTTAAACAAAAGTTTTTGAATCAAACGATCTTGGATGTGGAAGTGAATGCTTTCCCGCATAAGATGGCATGGTTCAATACCGAATCTGAGATTTATCGTGATGTGCTTGTTGGACATCAGTTCAATGATTGCATTGCCTATGGTAGTTTCGTGGAATTAAAAGGTGAGGATTGTCATCTGGTTTTTCATGAAGGCGTTCAGTTGCGTGATGTGCAAGAGCTTCCGTTGGATGTGAAATATCAGTTGATGCTTGTATTTGAAGATCATTTCTTGCTTGTGTCCATTAAAATGTATGGGGGCATCTATTGTTTTAAGGATGATTTAAATTATGTTTATCGTAATATTGCCTTGAAGAAACCAGGCTTGTTGGATGAACGTTTTGACCTGCATTATTGGAAGATGATGGTTCAAAACAATCTGGAGAAGTTGAGCATGAAATCGTTCTTAGCAACAGAACAGCGTTTTCCTGGCTTAGGAAATGGGTGTTGCCAAGAAATCTTGTTTGAGGCTGGCATTCATCCTAAATGCAAGTTAAGTTCCTTGAACTATAAAGATGTGGAAAAGCTTTACCATGTCATTAAAATCAAAATGATGGATATTGTCGATCAAAGGGGACGTGATACGGAAATATTGTTGGATGGACCGGGGGGTTATCCCACCATCATGAGTTCAAAGAGTTTTGATTCACCTTGTCCTGTTTGTGGTGGAACGAAAGTTAAAGAAGTTTATTTAGGGGGAAGCATTTATTTTTGTCCCCAATGCCAAAAGCTTGAAGAGTAGATCACATCTTATTTGAACACTTGGATTATAATAGGTCCACCAAAAACATGGAAACGTAATTTACGTGCCCTCATCTTAGGACAAAGCATTTCTTTATTTGGTTCTTCCTTGCCCCAGTATGCCATCATGTGGCATATCACGTTAACAACGAAGTCACAGACCATCATGACCTTATCGATTATTGTTGGTTTTTTACCGACTTTTTTTGAGTCCGTTTGCTGTAATCTGGGCAGATCGCTACGATCGTAAACGTTTGATTGTCTTGGCGGATGATGGCATTGCCTTGGTCACACGCATGACAGCAATCGCGTATGCCATGGGTTAGGATCCATTGGTTTGTTGTTGGTGATCTCAGCGGTACGTTCATTGGGCAGTGTCATTCATGGACCCAGCGTCAGTGCGTTTATTCCAGAGTAGGGACCTGAGGACCAATTGATGCATGTTCAAGGTTTGAACAGTGGGTTTCAATCTGCCATCATGGTCATCAGTCCGATCGTCAGTGCATTTCTCTTGGCGAACTTCTCCTTATCTTTGATTTTCTCGATTGATATCCTTACGGCGGTCTTGGGTATCCTTACTTTACTTATATTGGTAAACCAATCCCTAAGCGTCCAATTCAGGAACATTCTTCTTAGATGCGTGATTTAATAAGTGAAATTGTTTATATCCGTGCGCATCGGTTCTTGATTCCATTCTTTGTCTTGGTGATGTTTCTGATAGCGCTAGTCGCGTTTCTTACAACTTTACAAACCGTCTTTACATTTGGGAATGCGCCTTGGTGCTTATCTTCCATTGAAGTAGCGTTTGCTTTAGGGATGATGTTTATGTTTGGCATCAGCATTCCGTATTACATTGCCCCAACCAATGTGATGATTCAAGAAAAAGTAGAAGCCAATTATTTGAGTCATTTCTTTAGTGTCATGGGTATGATTTCGAGCTCCACCATGCCTTTAAGCATGATCATCTTTGGTCTTTTAGTGGATGTGTGGAGTGTGGATGGCACCATGATTGCGGCTGGGGTTGTGATGTTGGTGTTGGCAGCACGCATTTTAACGCATCCATTATTGATGGAAGAGGGTCTCAAGCATTGAGATGCACTTTCTTATGATTAACGGTATAATGATGACTGGAGGAATTAAAATGATACTTGCAATCGCAAAAAATGAAGACTTGGTCCATGGTTTCTTTGGATCGTGTGATACCTATGAATTGATCACCATCGAAAACAATGTGGTCGTAAAGCGTGAAGTGATCTTCAATGATACGGATACGCATAAATTGCGTCCTGCATTTTTAAAGTCATTGGGTGTGGATGCGGTGATGATCAAAGGCTTGGGATTGACAGCTTATGATTTATTACAAGAAAACGGGATTGAAGTTTACACTTCTGAATTGATTCCAATTGAAGTCGCACTTCAAAACTTCATCGAAGGTAAAGCTGAATTAATGGCAATGCCTGGTGGAGCACACTGCTAGAGACGATTTATTTCATCAAACCCTTTTGCTATACTGTTGGTAAGAGGGTTTTATTTTGCACAAACGAACCAAACAAATCAGTTTGATCATCATCATCGCTACATGTCTTTTAGCGGGTATTTTTTATGTCGTATCAACGCAACGTATCAGTCAAATCATTCTGGATCAGACTTCCACACAAATGTTTAAGACCAAAGAAACGTTTTTGAAGGATACGGTAAATAATGTCATCCATCAAATTGATTTATTTAGAATGAGCAAGACATTGGATTTGGAATCACGTCTTGAGCAGATTGAGGATTGGCTTGAGGTTATGGATGAGAAACATCCGGATGCGAATGATTTTGAGAGTAATTTTGAACAGTACCTTAGAGGCATCGAATTGAATGAACAGTGGTTTGTGGCGGTGGATCATCTT
Source organism: Erysipelotrichaceae bacterium UBA4808 (assembly GCA_002402585.1). Taxonomy (GTDB): domain Bacteria; phylum Bacillota_I; class Bacilli_A; order Erysipelotrichales; family Erysipelotrichaceae; genus UBA2212. The sequence continues at coordinate 30,728 of DHGC01000081.1, forward strand.
CATCTTGAAACCGATGAGACTCCCGTATTCGAAGAGGAAACAATTGTCGAGTTAGAGCGCACGATACGGAACCACAATCTCATCATCGCTTATCCAAAAGCACGTTTTGATCAAGATGTGTTGGAGTTCACACGTGAATTGATTTATCGGTATTCGTTTGAGGATAATTCCTATCTTTGGATCAATCAAGTCCTAAATTACGAAGGTGGGGATGATTATGCCATTCGTTTGGTTCATCCGAATCTAAAAGATACCGAGGGCAGTTTACTGTCTACACATACGCAGGATATCCAAGGAAATCTTCCCTTTCAACTGGAGCTGGAAGGTGTTAAGTCCGAAGGCGATATTTTCTTCCGCTACTTTTTTCAGAAAAAAGACAGTTTAGACATCAAGGAAAAAAGGGCATACGCGAAGCTTTATGAACCCTATGATTGGATCATTGCATATGGTGTGTATTTGGACGATATCAATGGCTTCATGGAGGATGTCAAGACGGAGAGCCAAAGTTTGATCAATCGTTGGATTGCGTTGCTTAGTTTGATGTTGGTCGGTTTGTTTAGTATTGGACTTGGTTTGATCACATATTTGGAAAGACGCATCAAAGTTAAGGAAACCCACGCTTTAAAGTTAGAGTTGGATTCTGACTCTTTGACACAAGCGTACAGTCGCAGAGCATTGGACTTCTATCTTCTGAATGCGTTTGAGCGTTACCAAAATGGTGAAGAATCGCCCTTATTCCTATTGGCGGATATTGACGATTTTAAACGAATCAATGACCAGTATGGACATATCATGGGTGACAAAGTTTTAAAATTGTTTGCAAGTACCATTATTGAGCGTAATCGTAAGGAAGACCGTGTCTATCGGATGGGTGGAGATGAATTCATCTTTGTTTATGAGGGTGTACGCGAAGAAAATGATGAGCTGTTGGTTCAAATAATTTTGGATTGTGTTCGGGGAATCGATATCGAGGGTATTAAGATCACCTCTTCAATTGGTTATGGACGATTCATTAAAGTAGACAACAGTGCTCAAGACTTGATTAATCGAATTGACAAGGCCTTGTATAAGGCGAAAAATAAAGGTAAGAACAGTTCGAGTACATAAATAAAGATGCCTATGAACGTATCCAATTTGCTAGAGGATTGTGTTCACAGGAATCTTTTTAATTAGGATTCTTGATGGCGAGATTCACGCGTGTGGTGTTGGAGGTTGAAGAACCATTGCTGATGTTGAAGGTGAAATAATCATCTTGTTTATCTCCCCAATGGGTATAGGTGAAACTACCGGTATTGCCATCGTAAGCCAGTTCACCATGACTTGGATAATTGACAACCGTGTAATAGATATAACCGTTGTTAGGCTCATAACCAAGCATCTGGCCATTGATGCTTTCACCGTTATTCAATGAATAAACGTTTTGTATGGCGATAGGCGCGCCTGCCACATTGATGTTGGCAAAGTCTTTCTTGATCAAACCTGTCGCATACAAATCAGAATTTGCGTATTCGGCAGGGGCAAGATAAGGGAAGACGTTCTTGAGATGGGTGATGTCTGCGACATTCGCAGGACGCACAATGTTCTTTGGGTTAGGTTCATCTTTATACAGACTGTTTAAGATGCTGTTATTGATTTTACCCGGAAGATTCATATTGATGACGGACTGGGTGATGTGCGAGATTTGACCTTCAACGGCTTTGTCATACCCAACCCAGACAGCCGTTGTATGCTGACTGGTTCCAGCGATCATCCATTTGTCTTTTGCGGAACCTGCTGGGATGCCATACTCAACACCGGTATCTCCCCAGTCGGAGGTTCCCGTCTTTGCGTACACTTGATAATTACGTTTCAAGAGCTGCATAAAGTTACGATAGGGACCACTGACATCTTGTTCCATCATCATGGCAGATATATATGCAGCTTCTTTGGAAAGAACCGATTTAGGTTCATAATTAGGAACCAAAGTTTCGGATCCATCCACAAATTCAATACGACGGACGGTGTGCGGTTTGATGTAGTTTCCTTCACTGAGAATCATACGGTAGGCGCCTGCCATTTGAAGTGGAGAAGCAACGAAGCTGGATCCACCGATGCCATAGCCCAAGTCGAACTGATTCACCTGATTGAAGCCAATATCATTAAGATACGTGATGATGTTGCGGATGCCCATTTTATTGGCAACCGCTCCCATAGTCTCTATGGCTGGGATGTTCAAGGATACGCCGATGGCGTAATCTAAAGTCACATTGCCACGGTAGACGCCATCGAAGTTCTTGATGACGACATCTTCGACGCCTGCATAACGGATGGGTTTATCTTCTAAGGTATGTTTGGTTGACCAGCCCAATTCTTCAAAGGCGAGGGGATATGTCAGAATGAGCTTTGCGGAGGAACCGGGTTGACGATACATTTCTGTAGCACGGTTGAACAGGCGTTCACCTTCATAGAAACGGCCACCGCCAAGGGCGATGATCTCACCGGTTTCATTATCAAGGGTAACCATGGCGGATTGAATGACTTCATTGGGCCAAACAACGCCAGCATCTAAACCATTCTGAATGTTTTCAAAGGTTTCTTGAGTGTCATGATCCAAGGCTGTATAAATTTGCATGGGGACCAATACAGGATCTTTGCCCGTCAAGCTAATGACTTCACGAACCACCGCATCCACATAGGCTTGATAGCTCACACTCGTTTGAGTTGTGCTTAATTGGCCTACGAAAAGATTTTCTAAAGGCACGGATTTAGCGAGGGCCATTTCCGCATCTGTGATATAGCCATGATAATTCATGAGATCCAAGACCACATGCGTCCGTTTTTCAGCCAATTCAAGACTGTTCAAAGGTGTATAGGCATTGGGTGCATTGATGACACCGGCTAAGAAGGCAGCTTCCAAGAGGCCGACCTCAGAGATGTCTTTACCAAAATAGAATTCGGCAGCAGTTTGGATGCCACGTCGATTTTTAGGAACTCCATAATTGATTTTGTTAAGGTAGAAGGTGATGATATCCTTTTTTGAAAGGACTTTTTCTGTTTCAAGGGCGACTTTGATTTCTTGGATCTTACGATTTACCCCAGCAAGACCGGTACGAACCGCGGTGGCTTCTTCCGTCTCAAAGTAGGTGCCTTTCACCAATTGCATGGTAAAGGTTGAGCCCCCTTGCGAGAAGCTCATCGATTTGAGATTCTCAAAGACAGCTTTCGTAAAGCGTGGGACATCAAAGCCATTGTGTTCAAAGAAACGTGAATCTTCAATCGATACAAATGCATCGATGACACTGCGAGGTAAATCCTCATAAGTGATGTTTTCACGGATTTGAAGGCCGATGTCGGCAATGACGATGCCTTCAGAATCGTAGATCTTTGAACTTTGAGCGGCACTGAAATCCTCAGCATCCAGCTCCGGTGCACCATTGGCAGTGGTGATGAGATAATTAAGACCAATCGATCCAATGATCAAGCTCGTGATCATAAACAACAAGGTCAAAATTGTCAAACTCATGACGAGTTTACGGTGCTTCATCGTTTTTGGAAAGTTGTAACGCATGAAGCGATGGTAGGCGTCTGTTTTCTTCTTTGGTGTATTTTGTTCGTTCGATGCAGTCATGTTTCCCCTATAAATCGTTTTTACATTCATTATCATACCATATCTTAGCAAAAGTCTTCATTTTGTACACTAAAAAGAAACCCTGGAGAACCAGGGCGTCAGTTATTTTTCGAGTGGATGAAACATCGCAAAGATTGGAAGACCCAACATGATAGAGCCTCCAATGATGTTTCCTATGGTTGCGATGAACACATTGAAGAGCATTTGAATGCCAAGATGGGTGATGCCAATGCTTAACCCGAGCGTGAAACTACCGATGTTCGCAATGCTGTGTTCAAAGCCTGGAAGAACGAAAGCGATGACCAAGAGGAAGATGACCAAGATCTTAGCGACTTCATTCTGCAATTTATAGCTGGAATAAGATGCTAAGGTAACAATGAAGTTACAAAGAATTGCTCGAACCAGCAAATCACCCCATGCGATGCTTGTCTTGGCATCGACGACATTGGTAATAATGGGAGAAAGATCTTTGGTCCATACGTGACTTTGAATAAAGAGGAAAGCAATCAAGGCAACCCCAATGGCATTGCCCACATAAGTGAGCGTCCAACCTTTGAGGACATCGATCAGTTTCACTTTCTTACTGAAGTAAGGCATGATCGTAGGCAAGGTGTTGCCTGTAAAGAGTTCCCCATTTAAGAAGACAACTAAGGTAAAAGCCAAGCCAAAGAAAGCCGCATACGCGAATTTACCAAGGTAAGGATCGAAATGATAGAAAAGCGCATAGGCTGTATTGGCCAACATTAAAGCAACACCGAGGTACATGCCAGCCATGAAGGCTTTGACAAAGTAATTAAAAGGACGTGTAAGGCTTAATTTGATCTTTTTAAGGCCGATTTCTTCAAGCAAGTTAAAATCCATAGAAGTTCTCCATTTTTTCCTATGCAAGTTTATCATAGATTGTGAAAAATGGAAGAGCCATTTCATAACACTTAAAGCGCTTACACATAAGCTGAACTTATAGTTGAAGATGCATCTACCACTTTATGAACTAAAAAGTGGAATACTTAACGAGATGATATAAGTTTAAATCAAAATGAAAGAAAGTAAGATGACCGTCGTCAAACCAGCAACCACAATGGCCAAACTGCTCATGGCACCTTCGACTTCGCCCATCTCCATGGCCTTGCTTGTCCCAACCACATGGGAGGATGTACCAATGGCGATGCCTTTTGCAATTGGATTCTTGATTCTAAAGAACTTACAAACAGGTTCCGCAATCACATTGCCAGTGATGCCAGTGATGATGACTGCGGCTACTGTAATCGTTACGATGCCTTGATATTCCTCCGCAACCCCAATCGCAATAGCAGCGGTGATGGATTTTGGTAGTAGTGTTATTAACATCGTTTGATCCAATCCAAAGGCTAAGCTCAAGAAATAGACACTGAGTAGACTGGCGATGACCCCACTCAGGACACCAATGAAGATGATCAAGGCATGTTTCTTTAACAGATTGAATTGTTGATAGAGGGGGACTGCTAAAACGATGGTTGCAGGGGTAAGCATGAAGTGCAACCATTGGGCACTTTGATTGTACTCGCTGTATTCAATTTTCAATAAAGATAAAATCAAGATGATTAGAAGAGAACTGATCAAAAGCGGATTAAAGAGACTCGTCTTAATCCATCGCTTCATGTGATCCACCAAGAAATACATGAACAAGCTGAGAACCAAGCCAAAGTACAGTGAATTAAACATGGTGCTTCACCTTTTTATGCATCAACGCTTGTGTCGCATGACCACTGACAACCATGACGATCAAGGTTGTTAATAGATTGATCACGACGAAGGGAATCCAGATGTCTTTTAGACTTGACCAGGCATTCATTAGACCCACTAAAGCAGGTATGTATAAGATGGGCATGATGTTCAATAAAAAGGATGAGACATCTTTGATCTGGTCTAGTTTCAAAATGTTTGATTTAAGTAAGATGACAAGGAGAACCAAGCCATAGATGGTGGCAGGTATTTTAAAAGGGATGAAAGAGCGCAGTATTTCTGCGCTGAGTGTTATCAGTAGGATGATGGTTAATTGTTTGATGTATTTCATGCTAACCTCAGCATTAATTATACAAAGTTTAGGCTGCCATGCATGCATTATTTCAAGCTGTATCTATTCCAGAAAAGTAGCGCTTGATCGATCCATCCTTCAGCCTTGGTATGTCTACCCAGTCCAAAACCATGGGCGACCCCTAGAATGATCTTGAATTCTACTGGAGTTCCTTGTGCTTTCAAGCGATCCACGCGTTTTTTCATAAGTTTGGGTGGCGAGATCCAATCATCATCGCCAACGATGACAAATGTGGGCGCTTCATGACCAGACACATCATCATGTCCCGTGTAGGCCATGATCACAGCTGCAGCTTTGGGTGTTTCCTTACCACCAAAGTAGGCACTGCCATACGAATCCATTAAAGCCACCATACGTGCGCCTGCAGATGCTCCCCATAGTGAATACCCATTCGCATCGATATCCAATTCATTGGTATGGTCACTGATCCATGTGAGTGCAGCCGCGAGATCTTCTACTGCATTGAGTTGTGAACCCGTACGATAATGCAGAACGAATGCCGCAAAACCTGCCTCGTTCAATTCAAAGGCAAAGGGAAAGCCTTCATGAATGGACCCCACATATTGAAAACCACCCCCAGGGCAGATCAAGCCGAATTTCGATTGGGATTGAGCTTTGAAAAAGTATAAGCCAACATCTTTCTTACGTGGATTTTTTTGAATCTCTAAATCGGAATAGAAATGATGGAATGTAATGGTCCCTTCTTGAATACGTTGATGCAGTTTGTTGAAACACGCTGCGACATCTTCAGGATAAAGATTACTGTGATAGGGCAATAAGCGATGTACATCGCGTACCTTAAGCGCATCCAGAGCGTTGAAAGGAGGCAATAAAACATCTTTGCATCGTGCAAATACAGGATCATTTTGAAGATCGGTTAATAATGTATCAATCGTGAAGTTCATATGAACACCTCTTCTTTCTTTCTCATTATAGAAGCTTCTAACTAAGGACACAAATAGGTTAATGAGGTGATATTTGCTATAATATACATATTAGGAGGAAAATGATGAAGAAAATACTGTTTATGATGCGCCATGGACAAACCTTGTTCAATGTACGCCGTAAGGTTCAAGGCTTTTGTGATTCGCCCTTGACGGATTTGGGGATTGGTCAAGCCAAGATTGCCCGTCGCTATTTTGACGAACGAAACATAAGGTTTGATCATGCGTATTCATCTACTTCGGAGCGTGCCTGTGACACCTTGGAACTCATCACCGACATGCCTTACAAACGTCTTAAAGGGTTAAAGGAATGGAATTTTGGTAAGTTCGAGGGGGAAAGTGAAGACTTGAATCCTAAGCTTCCATATGGGGACTTCTTTGTGGCGTATGGTGGTGAAGGGGAGATGGAGATGCGTCAAAGAGTGGCGGAGACGGTTATGGACATCATGCGCCAAGAGGGTCATGAATCTGTATTGGTCGTAAGCCATGGGGCTTCAGCTCGGGCTTTCCAGCGCCATTGGGCACACACCAGTGCTGTGGATCAAAAGAGCAAGATTGGGAATTGTTGCATCTTCAAGTATAGTTTCGAAAATGATGTCTTCACCTTGTTGGAGATCATCAATCATGATTTCAGTGCGTTGAGTTAAGCTCTATTCGAGTATATATGTTCATTTTATTCCTGAATTTAATTAAATCCACATTAGCACTTAATCCGCTAATCTACTTGTGTTATACTTCATTTAACAAGGAGACAATCAATAATGGAAAAGAAATTGTTTAAATGTGAAGTCTG
>DHGC01000083.1 GCA_002402585.1 Erysipelotrichaceae bacterium UBA4808
GCGGCTATGGCTTGTTGCATGATGTGTTGCTTAGCTTCATGGAAGGGCTTTAATCACATATTTAATTGATTGTGTTCTATAGGAAATATGCGTGAACAGTACTTGCACTGTTTTTTACTTTCAAGATTGAGAATTGATGTTAGAATCCTTTAGCTTTAGAGTTTTTGTGATAGAATTTAGATAACGACCCAAGACAGGGATCATTCATGTGAATTAATGTTCTTAGAAACATTTTTTCGCGTAAGAGGGAGGGCTATGGATTTACTATCATTATTAAATAGTCAGTTACAAGACCAAGATGTGGTTAAGAAGATCAGTAAACAAGTTGGGGCTAAACCTGACCAAGTCAAACAATTGACGGAGTTGGCTTTACCAACCTTATTACAAGCCATGAATAAGAATACGCAGACAAAAGATGGGGCTCAATCTTTGCTTAAAGCATTGGATCAACACCAAGATGATGCTGTCTCTGATTTAAATCAATTTTTTAATAAAGTGGATAAACAAGATGGGGCTAAAATCTTAGGTCATCTGCTTGGCAACAAAGCGTCAAAAGTTGAACAAGGTTTGGCCGCGAAGACAGGTTTGGATATGAGTCAGGTTTCGAGTTTGTTGATGATGTTGGCACCACTCTTATTGGGTCAACTCGGTAAGCAGAAGAAACAACAGAATGGTTTTGGAATCGATGACTTGATGGGCATGTTGGGTGGTTCCAACAAAGGCTCCAATGATGTCATGGGTATGGTATCGGGTTTATTGGACAGTGACGGGGATGGCGATATCATGGATGATGTAAGTAAGTTGTTCGGTGGTTTCTTAAAGAAATAGCAGCGTATTCATCAAGGAGGAAAGATGGCAAAGTTAAGTTTTATTGAAGGTATAGGAGCAGTTTACGAAGGAAAACTCAATGAAGTAGGCATCCGTAGTACAGATAAATATCTCGAACTCTGTGGAAGCAAGAAAGGTCGTGAAGACGTCGCTGAGAAGACCGGTATTTCCAGCAAACTCATTCTGGAATGGGCGAATCGTGCAGATTTGGCACGTGTCAAAGGCGTAGGAAGTGAATATGCAGACTTATTGGAAGCAGTAGGTGTAGACACGGTTCCTGAATTGGGCAATCGCAATCCAGTTAATTTGTATCAAAAGATGATTGAAGTCAACGAAGAGAAGAAGCTTGTTCGTAAATTGCCGAGTGTCAAACAAGTCACGGCTTGGGTTGAACAAGCTAAAGAATTACCACGCGCATTACATTATTAGTTCGTTGTCCTGTCACGGTCGAAAGTAACTTAAAAGCTAGTCCAACTAGCTTTTATCCTGTAGAATGGGGTAGTAATGAAACTTTGGGTTAAATTGATCTTGCTGGTCTTGGCTTTGGGCTTGGGACTCAGCGGATACATCTATTATGAACAAAAACAATTGGAGGCCAGTGAAATCCAATCTTTTGAAGTGAATTTCAATGGAACACCGATTGAATTCCTAGATCTTCAGATGCACAAACCAATCTTAGGGTCATTACTGACACTAAATTATTATGTTCATCAAGATGGATTCAACGACCTGGATAGTGATCAGATGCTAAATACTTTTAGAGTCGATCCACGTGCAATCGTTACCATAACCAATGATGCAGGAGAAAATATTCCTTACCAGGAATCGTTGGTTCTTGAACCGGGACGTTATTCAATCGTTGTCAATATCATGGATGGAATCGCTCAATATGATTATCTGTTTCATGTGGATGTGGATCCTCAACCCAAGATCACATTGAGTGACTTAGAACCATCGCAGGGTGGTTTGGTAATCATCGATATCGAGAACGTCTCTATGAACACAGATATTGAAGTCATTAGCAATTTCAAGCCTTCTGCGATTCATCGAACCGCGCACAGTGCGCAATTTTATCTTCCAATGGCTTATCAATCTGAGGCTAAGAACTATGCCTTACAAATCATTGTCGGTGAAGATGTGTTTGATTATGCTTTGGATGTGCAGACCTATGTCTTTAAAGAATCACATTTCACGGTACCTGTGAGTGTATCCAGTGGAACGGTTGGGAATCAAGATGCGGTTTTACAATATCGCGAAGCCATTTATCCAACATATGAGTCCTATGTGGAAGACGTGTATTGGGAAGGTTCCTTTATTTTACCTGTTGAAGGTGCGCGGATCTCGTCGACATTTGGTGAGAAACGTTTTGTGAACAATGCGGCCAATCCAACGCGTCATTCTGGCATCGACTATGCGATTGCTTGTGGAACGGAAGTCTACGCGTCAAATGCAGGGGTTGTGGAGTTTGCGGACTTCTTGATCATGATTGGGAACACCATCGTCATTGATCATGGTTTGGGTTTGAAGACCTATTATGAACACTTGGATGATATTATGATCAAGGCAGGGGATATCGTTGAAAAGGGTCAATTGATTGGTCATGTGGGGACGACAGGGTATTCCACGGGATGTCATTTGCATTTCCAAGCGATGGTCAAGAATCAATCGATCAATCCGGATGTGCTTTATACCTTAGAATGATTGCATTCATCCAGTAAACGTGATATATTGTTAAAGCTTTTGTACTGGGTTCATCGATTCCTCAACGATTTACGCGGTAGAAAAGGTCTATAAATAGGAGGACACAAACATGTTGTCAAAAGTCGAAAAGACACAAATCATTAAGGATTACGCTCGTTTTGAAGGGGATACCGGTTCGGTTGAAGTCCAAGTCGCGGTCTTGACTGCACAGATCAATCGTTTGACGGAACACTTGAAAGAACATAAGAAAGACTTCCATTCGCTTCGCGGTTTGATGAAGATGGTTGGGACCCGTCGTAGCTTGATGAATTATTTGAAGACGGAAGACGTTAATCGTTACCGCATACTGGTTAGTCGTTTAGGATTGAGAAAGTAAGACAAGCTGAAAAGCTTGTCTTTTTTGGTATTTAGTTTAGAGTTGGTTTTATGGTATGATAATCAAGTCAAAAAAGAGGTAAATAAATGGCAAAACAAGTATTTAGTCTAGATTTCTGTGGAAGAAATCTAACAGTGGAAACCGGAGAAATTGCCAAACAAGCTGGAGGATCGGTGTTGGTTCGTTATGAAGACACCGTCGTGTTGTCCGTAGCGACTGCAAGTAAGCAAGCTAAGGATATCGATTTCTTTCCTTTAACGGTTTTGTTTGAAGAAAAATTGTATTCGGTGGGTAAGATTCCGGGTGGTTTCTTACGTAGAGAAGGTCGTCCAAGTGAACATGCGACATTGTCGTCACGTGTGATTGACCGTACCTTGCGACCTTTGTTTGCGGAAGGTTTCCGTAACGAAGTGCAAGTCGTGAATACTGTATTATCCGTCGATTATGATCGTACGCCAGAAATGACGGCGATGTTTGGGGCATCTTTAGCGTTGGGTGTATCGAACATTCCGTTCAATGGTCCAATCGCGGGTGTCCAAGTGGGTCGTGTCAATGGGGAATACATCGTCAATCCAACACAAGCTGAAATGGAAAAATCCGATATCGATCTAACGGTAGCGGGAACCAAAGATGCCATCAATATGGTTGAAGCAGGTGCTAAGGAAGTCGATGAAGCTTCAATGTTGGAAGCAATGCTTTTTGGACATGAGTTCATCAAAAAACTCTGTGCTTTCCAAGATGAAGTCACACAAGCAATCGGAACCCCGAAGATGGAAGTCAAACTCTATGCACACAGCGATGAGTTGGTGAATGAAGTCAAGGGCTATGCGGAAGCGCGTTTGGTTGAAGCGGTTCGTATCAAAGAAAAATTGGAACGTTATGGCAAGATCGATGAGATCGAAGCGGAAACGTATGCTTATTTTGAAACAAAAGAATACACAAGTGATTCTGATAAAGCCAAGACTTTGAAACAAGTCAAGGAAATCACGCATGACATCGTTGCGACAGAAGTTCGTCGTTTGATCTCCATTGATAAGATTCGTCCCGATGGTCGTTCAATCAATGAATTGCGTGCTTTGAATTCACAAGTGGATTTGTTGCCGCGTGTACATGGCAGTGCTTTGTTCACCCGTGGTGAAACACAAGTTCTTTCTGTATGTACTTTAGGCGCTTTGGGCGACAATCAAATCATCGATGATTTGACGGAAGTCGAATTCAAGCGTTTCATGCATCATTACAACTTCCCTCCATACTCGGTGGGTGAAACCGGTCGTATGGGTTCGCCTGGTCGTCGTGAAATTGGACACGGTGCTTTGGGTGAACGTGCGTTGTTGCAAGTCTTACCAAGTGAAGATGCATTTCCATATGCAGTTCGTTTGGTTGCGGAAACATTGGAATCCAATGGATCTTCTTCACAAGCTTCCATCTGTGCTGGAACCATGGCCTTGATGGCAGCAGGTGTGCCAATCAAGGCGCCAGTTGCGGGCATCGCGATGGGCTTGGTTACTTTTGGTGAACACTATACCGTTTTGACTGACATCCAAGGGATGGAAGATCATTTCGGCGATATGGACTTTAAAGTAGCGGGTACTGCAAATGGGATCACGGCTTTACAAATGGACATCAAGATTGATGGTTTGAACCGTCAGATCTTGGAAGAAGCTTTGGCGCAAGCTAAAGTGGGTCGATTACAAATTCTTGAAAACATGATGGCTACGATTGGAGAAGTACGTCCGAATGTGGGTGAATATGCGCCTAAGATCGCTAAGATGCAAATCGCACCCGATAAGATTCGTGATGTCATTGGGGCAGGTGGCAAGATCATCAACCAAATCATTGCGGATTGTGACCAAGTCAAGATCGATATTGAAGATGATGGTCGCATCTTGATCTATCACCAAGATCAAAAAGCAATCGATAAAGCGAAAGCGAAGATTGAAAGTTTGGTTCGCAGTGCCAAGGTCGGTGAAATCTACGATGCTAAGGTCGTGCGCATTGAAAGCTTTGGAGCGTTCGTTGAACTCTTCCCAGGCACCGATGGCTTGTTGCATGTATCCAAGATCTCTTATGACCGTGTTGAAAAACCAAGTGATGTCCTTAAGATGGGTGAAATCATCAAGGTCATCGTCAGTGAAGTTGATGAAAAGGGTCGTGTCAATGTATCCCACAAGGATTTGTTGCCAAAGCCTGAAGGTTATGTCGAAAAGCCACAAGCTGAACGCAAACCTCGTCCACCGTTTAATCGTACAAAGAAATTCTAACCGAATTTCTTTTTTTTCATGTAAATACGATGTAAGGGATGAAAGTAAATATAAATTAGGATTAACGAACAGATACTATTTACTTATCATTGAAAAGTGCTATATTATATTTAGTTAAGTGTGACGTCGTATGTGACGTCTTATAGGCATAGAGAGGGGTTGTGTGTATGTTTTATGGCTATTATTGATAAGTTATGGAAAAAAATAACGGATATACCTTATCGGCCTGATATAACAATGAATGAGTTAGACAAAGTTTTACGACATTTTGGAGTTCAATTAGTAAGACAAGAATCGAGTCATAGAATTTATAAACATCCAAGAGTAAATGGGATACTCACTATTCCGTGTCATACAAATAACAAAACAGTTTTACCCGCTTACGTGAAAAACGCTTATGAGTATATAATGAAAAATGAACTCTCATAAAGTTTTATTTAAAAGTTTTAAAAGTTAAAAGGAGAGAGAAATGTTAAATTATAAGATGGTATCGTATCAAATTAAGACAACAGATGGTCTTGATTGGGTAGCTGAGTACCCAGCACTTTCTGGTGTAGTAGGTACTGGAAGTACTTTACAGAAAGCCATTGAGGACTTAACTGCCAATGCAGAAGTGCACATAAAGGTTATGAAGGAATTAGGAATTGAGATTCCAAAGGAAGATAGTATTTTCGTTTTACCACAATTTAGTGGAAGAATTACTGTTAGAACTCAAAAGATAACTCATGAGAAAATTTCGGATCTAGCGAACAAGGAAGGTGTATCGCTTAATCAATGGATTAATGATGCAATACTGTATAAACTTGGATATCAAAGTGCTAGTAGTGATTTCTCAGAAAAAATCCAAAATTATGTAAAAGAATTGTCAAATATAACTGAATTAAATGTTAACCTTGCTAGAAAACTACTTGTTAGGTACAATACAGTCAAATTTTCAAAAGATGGATATATTGAGCCCAAGGAAATAAAGTACACAAATGATATGAGTAAATGTTAAGGAGCTTAACTATGAAAATGAAAATTAAACAAACTCGTTTTAGGGTATCATCTATAGAACTCAAAAGTGTCGAAAGTGCGAAAAATGTAGATTCATATAATATCTTGTTTAAAGATAACTTTGAAATCATAGAAATAAAGGACTCTAGTCTACGTTTGGTATTCTCGAGATATTTAGGATTTGAACCAAGAGGTCTATATGACTTAGAAGTTAAATTTGAAGCAATCTATCATTTTGATAACAAAGGGAATGATATCGTTATTGATCATGAATTTATAAGTTCGAATATCGAAGATTTTTTTAATGAAGCTGGAATTTCAACATATATTGTAAAGTTGATAGCAGATATAAGCTCAGTTGGTGGTGCTTTACCAATAATCTCACCAAATTCATTCATAGTATAGTTTGTTATAAATGTTCTTAAAATATTATTTTGATGTTGTAACTTAAGTCAAATCATCAAGGTCATCGTCAGTGAAGTTGATGAAAAGGGCCGTGTCAATGTATCCCACAAGGGTTTGTTGCCAAAGCCTGAAGGTTATGTCGAAAAGCCACAAGCTGAACGCAAACCTCACCCACCGTTTAATCGTACAAAGAAATTCTAATCGAATTTCTTTTTTCGTATATTAGAGTTAGTAGGAAAACTTGAAACTTCTGACTTGAACGTCATAGTATGAGGATGAGATGGATGTCACCGAAGGGCTTTGACGCTTGGTTTCTTGAATCGCTTGATCAATGGAACGACCTCTCGATGTGGTTGGAAGAACGGGTGATTTTTCTGATCTTTTGTTTTAGGCATGAAGATGGGGTTGAGGATGAGAAATAAGTTCTTCTATGCGTGTAATGCGATGTAAGTGATGAATGCAAATATGCTAAAATAGATAAAAGAGGTACGAAAATGGACTTTTATCAAGAAACACAAAATCGTAAAGAAAAGATGGTTCAAGACCTGCAAGGCTTGATTCAGATTCCATCCTTACGTGATTTAGATTCAAAGACGGAGAATGCACCCTTTGGGAAAGATTTACGCCATGCATTGGATTATGTTTTGGATTTAGCAAAAACCGATGGCTTCAAGACCCGTGACTTAGAGGGTTATGCGGGTGTCGTGGAGTTTGGTGAAGGCGATGAGATTTTGGGTGTATTGGGTCATTTGGATGTTGTTCCGATTGGAACGGGTTGGACGGTTGATCCTTTTGGTGGTGAAATCAAAGAGGGTTTCATCATGGGCCGTGGCGCTCAAGATGACAAGGGTCCAACGATGGCAGGCTACTATGCCATGAAGATTTTAAAGGAAATGGGCTTCAAGCCAAAAAAACGCATCTTTTTGATTGTGGGCTGCGACGAAGAAACGGGCATGTCCTGTATGAAATATTACAATGAACATGGAGAGATTCCTGATTTTGGCTTTGTGCCCGATGCGGATTTCCCTGTTGTTTATGGTGAAAAAGGAATTATGAATCTGAACCTAAAGGGTGAAGTTCAGACCAAAATCTTGCGTATCAAAGCCGGCGAGCGTCCTAACATTTGTATTGGTGAAGCCAGTATCGTGATGGAAGGCTATCCACTTAAGGAACTCTTTGCTTTCTACTTAGAAACTCATCATCTCAAAGGTGAACTCATTGAGCGCGATGGTGAGAGTGAATACAAGTTCTATGGTAAATTCTCCCATGGGGCAAAACCCGATGATGGCATCAATGCGGCTTGGCATGCGTTAAACTTCGTAGGAGGAGCTTATCAAGATCATTTTGCATTGAAATTGGCAAATCTATTGCGTGATTGGCGTGCAGAACCGCTAGGCGTCAAAGTCTTTGGATCCCATATGGGCTATTTGACGATGAACATTGGGGTTTTGAATATTGAACATAAACATGCATCGATCGTCTTGGATATCCGTTATCCTCAAGAAACGAATCATGAACATATCTTTAATGAAATTAGTAAGCGTTTTGATGAAGCGGATTTAGGTCTTAAGGTTGAGTTGATTCAAGCAAAGGAACCTTTGTTTGTGGATCCTAAGAGTACTTTGGTTACGACATTGGAAAAGGTCTATCGTGATTATTCAAAGGATATGACGACGCCGTTGTTGACGATGGGTGGTGGAACCTATGCACGCTCCTTTAAGAATTTCGTTGCTTTTGGGGCAGAATTCCCAACACGTGAGCGTCCTTCTTGGGTAGGTCAGGTTCATCAAGCGGACGAGGGTTATGAGTTGGAACAGTTTTATTTGGCAACGGCGATTTATGCGCAAGCCATTTACGATTTGAGTAAATAAGATGCGGATGCGGAATAAACCTTGGGCACGTGATTTTTTGCTTGCTCATCCGAAACATATTCAAGATCCTAGTGTTTTTAAGGGACAATGGAAAACACATTTTGGTTTTGAACATGTCGTCTTAGAGATTGGGAGTGGCAAGGGTGATTATTGGCGTTCCATGGCTCAGATGAATCCAGATGTTCTCTGGATTGCGCTTGAGAAAGACAAGAACGTATCTGCGGTTGCCTTGAAGAAAACTGAAGATTTATCGAATGGTGTTTGGATTGTCAATGATGCAGCAAATCTAACGGATTGGTTTGAAACAGGTGAGTTGGATACGATTCATTTGAATTTTAGTGATCCTTGGCCTAAAAAAGGACATGNNNNGACAATAAGCTCTTGTTTGAATATACGATCCTGCAATGGGATTCCAAAGCTTTGAAGTTGGAAGAATTCAGTGTCGATTTTAGACGTGATGAACATGTTGAGGATGCGATAACTGAATATGAACAGCACTTTATGGATCTTGGACAAGTGATTTATCGTGCGGTATGGAGGAAAGTGTGATGTTAAGTGAATTAAGCTTGAAACGACTCAAGCATTTGACAGAGAAAATGGCGATCAGTGGTGATGAAGTTGAGGTTCGTCGTTATTTGGAAGAAAGCTATAAGATGTATGGTGGCGAATTGGTTGCGGATAATCTGGGATCGATCGCGCTTGTAAAGAAGAGTAAGAATCCGAATGCAAAAACAGTTCTTCTATTAGGCCATATGGATGAAGTCGGTTTTGTCGTGAAATCCATCAATGAAAAGGGTAATCTCTCTTTAGCGACCATTGGTGGTTGGTGGTCACAGACCTTGTTGGGTCAACGTGTCTTGGTCAAAGCAAACGATGGTAAGAAATATAAGGGTACGATTGGAAGCATTCCTCCGCATCTTTTAACGGAAGCGGATCGTGCCAAACCCATGGAAATCAAGAACATGTTGGTGGATATCGGGTGTAGCAGTAAGGAAGAAGTGCTTGCCTTGGGCATCAATACGGGGTCTGCAGTTATTTTGGATGGTAGTTTTGAGGTTTTGAATGAGAAACGTTTATTGGCAAAAGCATTTGATAATCGCTATGGGTGTGCCATGGGCTTGGAGGCTTTAGAAGCCTTTAAGGATGTGGACTTGGATGTCAATCTAGTTGTTGGGGCGAGTGTTCAGGAAGAAGTGGGCTTACACGGTGCGCAAACCTTGAGTTATACGGTTAAGCCAGATGTCGCAATCATTTTCGACTGTTCTCCCGCAAATGATGCGAGTGGCGACAACGAAGCTTTTGGTCAATTGGGCAAAGGTCCTTTGGTGCGTTTCATTGATGCGAATTATCTACCCAACCGTGGTTTCTTAGACTTGTATGTGGATACTATGGAAAAGCATAAACTACCTTATCAATACTACCAATCCTTGGGAGGTACCGATGCGGGAGCTGTACATAAGCAGTTCAGCGGAATTCCAACCTTGACCATGTGCATCTGTGCACGCAATATTCATACGAACAGTTCGATTATCGATCAAGATGATTATCAGAATGCGAAGACGGCAATGATCAAGGTCATTGAACAGTTGAATGCAGAGTCGATCGATCAGATCGTGAAGGCGAATCGTTAGACATGCGTAAATTTTGGCTCGTTATATTGGTGTTTTTCATGAGTGCTTGTTCAAGTACTTTTGAGCTACGCGATTATGATCAAGCCATTGAAGATGCTTTGAAACAAGAGACAAGCACCTATCTCACCATGAATCGTGATTTATTCAGTTATTATCTACCGGTTTCAATTGGTCGTAAGTTGGCCACACCCAATTCGGTGACTTTGAATAGTCACAATCAATCCATTTTGATGAGTTTGGATGTTGTGAACATTTTGAATCAAGCTTACTATAAAGACGAGGATTCACTGCGTGACCTTTTAAAGGATGGCGTTGCATTCTATACCCGTACGGATACCTTTTTAAGCAATCAAAGCATTCCGATTGATTTCAGAGTCAGTGCAGCCAAAATATCGGATCACTTGGTCTTGTTGATCTTACAGACGGAACATTTTGTCTTTACTTCAATCCACCCTGAGGCAATCTCACCGGATATCCTATATGATATGCTTAGAGTTGCACGGAGTGCCCGCATCGCTAAAGATGTGGTTTTGAATACCTATTCCAAACGTGAGATCATCGATTTCAAGGTTCAGAATTTGAATATGTTTGCACAGGTCGCACCAGAATCGGGTACAGTCATGGATATGATCAAAGAGTTGGATGAATTGGAATTTAGTGATGGTGGTTTAGAAGAGGATGAAAATGATCCCGATGCACTTGTTGACGAAGTGATCATCGAGGAATAAGGAGTAGTGTCATGTTAAAAAAACTAGCGTCTTTATTGTTTGAAGAGGAAGAAGAAGTCATTGAGGAGGAGTTGGATCAAAAACCGGTTCCTAAAAAAGTGGCTAAACCTTTAGTCAAAGAAAAAGTCAAAGATGTCGAACCATCGGTGATTGCGACGATGAATCCTGTGAAGGAAGAAATCAAAAAGGAAGAATCTCCTCGTGTTGAAGAAGTAATCGAAGATACGAAGGTGGAACAATTGCTTCAAACCAAAAAATCCGATTTTGGGATCGAGGCATCACGACCTGTAAGACCCCTCGTTGAAGAGCGACCTAAGAAAACTGAGAAGGCGATCTATGAGTTTCGACCTGTGATCAGTCCGATTTTTGGTGTGGAAGAAAGTCGTCGTACGCCGATTCAAAAACCCATCGTTGAAGTCAATAAACATGTGAAACGGAGTCGTATCAATACAGTGATCAGTCCGATTTATGGGGATTTGGAAAAGGCGAAGGAAGAGCCAAAGGCTAAGCCGAAACGTTTTGTCCCACATGATCCGATTGAAAGCATGGATTTGCCTAAGATAAAGGCTGAGAACTACAGTTTGGATGATTTATTAAATCCAATCAAAGCAGAAGCAGAAACACTTTTTGTTGAAGAAACGACAACGGAGCTTGAAGAAGGTCTACATCAAATATCCTTGTTTGATGATGTGAAATAGAGGTACATTATGATTTTTATGTTAGGTATCAAAGGTGCAGGGATGGCTGCTTTGGCATGCATGCTGCATGAAAAAGGTGAGCATGTTGAAGGATCAGATCTAGCCAAACATTTCTTCACAGAAGCACGTCTTCATGAACTTGGCATTCCTGTCCATCCTTTTGGGACATTTCCGCCGGATGGGGCAACCATCATCATGGGGAATGCCTTTAAAGATGATTTTGATGATATTGTAGAACTCAGAAAACGAGGAACCTATACATTTTATCGTTACCATGAATATTTGGGTGCTTTACTGAATGACTATGTCGGAGTTGCGATTACGGGTTCTCATGGGAAGACGACGACCACCAAGATGGTCACGAGCATGCTACAAGCCTACAAGCCAACAGCTTATTTGATTGGGGATGGTCATGGTCATCTCGCTTCGGATTCCCATTACATGGCGATTGAGGCGGATGAATATCGTCGTTTCTTTTTAGCGTATCATCCGAAATATGCTGTCATCACCAATGTGGATTACGATCACGTGGATTACTATAAAGATGCCTTGGATTATGCATCGGCTTATGAGCAATTCGCACCTAATGTTACAGGAGCACTCTTTGTTTATGGAGATGATCCTGAGATTCGTAAACTTAACTTGAGCGGTACGGTCTATACCTATGGCTTGGAGCCAAACAATGATTTGGTTGCGATCATCGATTATGAAAATGCGCATGAGACGCGCTTTCATTTGAATTTCAAAGGGAATGATTTGGGGTCAGTTCGTGTGCCTTTTTCGGGCAGACATCTGATTTGGAATGCTTTAGGTTGTATCGGTATTGGACTCTTGGAAAGTATACCGCTATCGGTTATTGAAGAAGGACTCGGTTCGTTTGAGAATGCGGCTCGTCGTTTTAAAGTTGAAGTCAATGGACCCAATATTTACATTGATGACTATGCTCATCATCCTACCGAAGTCAGTGTCACGATTGATGCGGCGCGATTACGCTATCCCAATCATAAACTGATTGCCATCTTCAAACCCCATCGAGTATCACGTTTGTATCACTTTGCGGATGCTTTCGCACAAGCTTTGGATAAGGCGGATGAGGTTTATTTGTGTGGTTTTACGGCGATCGATGATCAAGAAATAGGCTATGACATCACCATCGATTATTTGAAGGATCGTTCAAAGAAAGCACAGGTAATAACTGAAGATGAAGTAGGTGCGCGTTTATTGGAAAAGCAGGGGCCTGCAGTCTATTTATTCATGAGTTCAAAGGATATTTATGGTCTTGCAAATCTTTTGAAGCGCTATCAAAAGGATTGAAAATATTTTCATAATTGTTATAATAGGTTCAAAGAGGTGAGCCTATGGATGCATTCTTTAATAGTCTTAGTGAAATATCAGTCATCTTCTTACCTATTTTAGGTGCGATGGTGCTGATCTTTTTATTGTTTCTATTTTATCGTCTATATTTCATGATGAAGAAGGTTGATTTGCTCTTGGATCACGTGGATCGAACGATGAATGTTGTGGATCAAGAATTGAACGAACTAAAGACCTCAATCGAAGTTTTGTCTGGGGTTGCTAAAGGTGTCATGTATGTTCAAAGCTTTACCAAACATTCCCTCATGACGGCGACCGTCTATTTGGTGGAGCATTTCGAGGGCATCAAGCAATGGTTTCAGGATATTTTTGATAAAAAGAGTGAACCCGATGTACAAACAGAAGCGGATGAAGAAAAAGCCGCATAGAAAGGACCCGATATGGAAGACACAAACAAAAAACTTGAAGATTTCGTAGAAGAGAAAAAAGAAGTGGTTGAAGCAAAAGTCGAAGAAGTTAAAGAAGTCTTGGAGAATCCTGAAGGTCTCAATGAAGTCAGAGCAGACGTGGAAGCGAAGCTGGATGATGTAGAAGAGAAGTTTGAACATGTGAAAGAAGATGTCTTAGAAAATGAAAAAGTTCAAAAAGTTGTAGAATCCATAAAGGATGGCGCGAAGGTTGTTGGTGATAAGGCAACTGAGTTCCTGGATAAGATCGATGCCCAAGAAAAATTCGAAAAAGCTAAAGAAGTGACGCTTGAAGCGGGTCAAAAAGTGGCTAAGAAGTTTGATAAATTGCGCAACGATGAAGAATTGAAAGCAAAGTTCAAAGATACGACGGAGGATATCGTTGAGGGTAGTAAGAAAGTCATCGAAGACATCAAGGAAAATGAAACCGTTCAGAAGGTTGTGGGATCGGTTAAAGATGGTGCTCGCTCTGTAAGTGAGAAGACTGTGGAGTTCTTCGAAAAACCTGAAGTTCAAGAGAAGATAGAAGTAGCAAAAGAAAAAACCTTATCGATTGCCGAAAAGGGCATGTCGAAGTTAAAAGATTGGTTAAAGCCAAAAGGCAAGGATGATCAAGGCGAATGAAAAGAGTAACGATTTATGATGTGGCTAAGGAGGCGAAGGTTTCATTAGCAACGGTCTCACGTGTCATTAATGGCCTTGAGATCGTCCGTGAAGATACGCGTTTAC
The DNA here is from genome assembly GCA_002402585.1 of Erysipelotrichaceae bacterium UBA4808. GTDB lineage: Bacteria > Bacillota_I > Bacilli_A > Erysipelotrichales > Erysipelotrichaceae > UBA2212. Next base: position 14,006 of record DHGC01000083.1, read on the forward strand.
GTGTCAACGAAGCGATTGAAAAATTAGGGTATAAACCGAATGCGATTGCACAAGGTTTGGCTTTACAGAAGACAACGACGATTGCCTTGGTCGTACCGGAAGCGAGTTTCTCGTATACGGGTCAGATCATCAATGGTTTATTGGATGTGGCGAAGATTTATAAGTACAATATCATGTTGCATACGGTTTCGGAGGGGATTGTGGAAATCGGTGAGATCATCGATACCATCATTAAATCCAGAGTCGATGGCGTTGTCATTTATAATGATAAACTCATTTATGACGAATTAAAGGCATTGACGAATTATCAATTCCCAATCGTCTTGATTGGCAATAAGATGTCTACCAACAATATCTGCAGTGTTTATGTGGATCTTGAAAAAGCGGTCTATGAGTTGGTATCTGAATATCTCGATAAGGGCAAAGGCGATATCGCTATTGTTCAAGACCGTAAGAATAAGTATATGATCGAACAGTTGATCAAGGGTGCGACGACAGCCTATGAGCGTCGTGGTTTGGTCTTTGAACAATACATTGAGATTCCACAGGAATATCGCAGTTCGTATCAATATCTCAAGGAGTATTTCAAGACACGTCGTCATGATTTGGTCATTGCGTATCGTGATTCACAAGCCTTGGCGGTTGCGAATGCGGCTGCAGAGAATGATATCAAAGTTCCAGAAGAACTTGAGATCGTTTGTATCATTGATTCGAAATACAACTCGATGGTTCGTCCACAACTATCATCGTTTACCTTCCCATCGTATGATTTGGGTGCGGTCTCGATGCGTGTCATGACCAAGATGTTGAAGCAGGATAATTTCGATGATCGTGAGATTGAGTTGAGCTATCTCTTCACACCACGTCAGACGACCAAGTAATTGATTATTGAATGGTTTTTGGTATAATGATTGTGCGTTGAAAAGGCAGAGTAGATTGGTGTTCGTTGTAGAGAGGTGATGGGGCTGAAAATCACTACGAACTAAGATTGAATACACCTTTGAGCTGCTTTATGCAAAGTAAAGCCGTCTGCCGCGTTAAGGCTTAAAGTGACGAAAGTCGACTAAGGTGGTACCGTGCTAAAGCACCCTTGGAAGGGTGCTTTTCTATTTCAGGAGGAACTATGGAATTTTTTGATGAGTTGAAGTGGCGAGGCTTGATTAAGGATGTGACGGATGAAGCTGCGTTTATTGAACGTTTGAAGTCACCGTTGACCTTATACTGTGGTTTTGATCCTACGGCGGATAGTCTGCACATTGGGCATATCCAACAATTGTTGCTTTTAAAGCGTTATCAGTTACAAGGGCATACACCCATTGCTTTATTGGGTGGGGCAACGGGTATGATTGGTGATCCACGTCCTACGACAGAGCGTAAGCTTTTGACTTTGGAAGAGATCCAAGAGAATGGTAAGAAGATTCGAATTCAATTGGACACGTTTCTCGATAATACTGGACCAAATGCTTTATTGTCATTGAATAACTACGATTGGTTGAGTAAATTGGATTTGTTATCGTTTTTGCGTGACTATGGGAAGTATTTCAATATCAACTATATGTTGAATAAAGAAACCATTGCCAGTCGTTTGGACAGTGGCATTTCGTTTACGGAGTTCAGCTATACGATTTTACAGGCGATTGATTTCTATCACTTGTATACGCATCACAACTGTGAGTTGCAGATTGGTGGCAGTGATCAGTGGGGTAATTTGACCAGTGGTACAGAATTGATTCGTAAATTGGTAGAGAACAGCAAGGTCTTTGGGGTGACCTCACCTTTAATCACGAATTCCGATGGTTCCAAGTTTGGTAAATCGGAAGGTAAGAATGTCTGGATGGATCCAGCGAAGACCAGTCCATACCATTTCTACCAATACTGGATGAATGTCAGTGATGCGGATGTGATTGACTTCATGAAACGTTTGTCATTTAAGACACCCGATGAAATCACGACGTACATTGAAAAGGTTCAGACATCCGGTCATCTGCGCGAAGCTCAAAAAGCGTTGGCGGAAGAGTTGACGGTCTTGGTGCATGGGGAAGAAGGTTTAGAATCTGCCATGAAGATCACCTCTGTATTTTTCAGTAACCAGTGGCATGCGTTGAATGAAAGTGAATTGGGACTTGCGTTAAGTGATGCCCCACGTTTAAACTTAAGTGAACCGAGTTTGTTGATTGATGTCTTGGTTGCGGGTAAAGTATGTGTGAGCAAACGTGAGGCACGTGAACTGATGCAAAACGGCTCGATTAGCATCAATGGTGAAAAGATAGTGGATCTGGAGTTTGTACTCTCTAGTGATCAAGCACTCTTCAATCACTATACGGTTATTAAAAAGGGAAAGAAGACCTATTTTGTGGTCAATTTTGGTGAATGACATGAATTGGATGAACTGGACGTTGATTGGTATCACAGCAGCATTGACGATTTTCATCATTGTTTTAAGAATTGGTGAAGTCCGTCGTTATCAATTGTCGCTTGCGGCATTTAAAGAGAAGAATAAGGGTTTTGAGATCTTGCATCACAACAAGCGTAATATCTATCTGTTCATGGCCATGGGGGTTGTGGTATTCACCGTTTTCATGTTTGTGGATGGTGATATTTATGAACGTTTGTCCATGGCCATCATCTTTACAATTTTGGTTTTGGCAGAGAGCTTCACAGCTTGGATGAATGCGACTTTATACAGTAGCGATAAGGAGTTTCTCTTTGGTTTGGCGAATGATCGATATCGTTCGATCAAGACGTATAAGGCCAAAGGTAAACGCAATACCATCATTGTGACTTTAAAGAATGAAGAATTGGTCGTTCCTAATGCGATTGCAGAATTGATTAAAAATAAACAAAAAGATATCAAGAACTCAAAGAAATAGTTTTATAATAGAGACGAGGTTGTGCATGCGTAAAATAATCGTTGCTTTGATGATTGCTTTGTTGCTGAGTGCGTGTCAGAATGAAGCACAGATCTTACAAGAAAAATATGAGCGATATAAACTCCATTATCAGAGTATTTTAAATACGACGCAATTCAAAACCGCGTCTGAAAATTTCGCGATTGAAGCCAGTCTTGTGAAGATTGCAGATGGTCAGTATCGTTATGATGTGTTTGTGGATGAGCCGAAGATTGCGATGCATGATGTTGAGATTTTGGCGATCGTGGATAATGGTTTGTTGTTGGTTTCAGATAAGATGATGCCCAGTGTGGGTCTTTTTGAAGATGAGAGTTATCGTTTGATTCCATATCAAGTGGATGTGGATTTGGGCTATCATAAAGGCTTCAATCTCAATGGGATCGTGGAATCCGATCAAATCAATTTAAAAGTCGTTGTGATGTGGAAAGATTATTTTGAAATCAAGACAGAGCGTGAGTACTTCAGTTTTGATTTAAGCAGTGAGGAAGCAGTGGATGAATGATCGTCAAAAACATTCTTTAATCCTCGGTGGATTGACCAGCAGTGCTGGTATTTTTATTTCAAAGGCGATTGGCATTCTGTATGTTACCCCGTTTACGATGTTGGCGACGGATGCAAATCTGGTTTATTATGCGCGTGCGTATAACATTTATGAAATCGTATTGAATGTCTCGATTGCTGGCTTACCGTTTGCGATTGCGACGATGGTTGCGAAATACAATCTCAAAGAACAGTATAAGACCTTGTTGTTGGTGCGTAAGTTATCGACGGCGATTCTGGCGTTGTTGGGTTTTGTGGCGATGATGGTCATGATTCTATTGGCGCATCCGATCGCTCAATTCTCCGTGAGTGGGGCATATGATTCCTTGGAAGTCTTGCGTACACGCAATGTCATGTTGATTATGGCCTTGGCGGTGTTTACGGTTCCTTTGTTGAATAGTTATCGTGGTTTCTATCAAGGCTTGAAGGAATTGAGCATCTATTCGTTCTCGCAAGTCTTGGAACAGATTACGCGTGTTACCTTTCTTTTGGGGATTGGTTTCATCTTGGTGTATGTTTTCAAGTATGACGCGATTTGGGCGGTGTATGGCGCGATTCTATCCACTTCGGTGTCTGCATTAGGCTCGATTGTTTACTTCATCCAAAAGGACCGTATGTACCTCAATGAGATCAAGGCAAAAGCTTTGGTTTCGGATGAAGTCGTACCCGATCAAAAAGCCATCATCAAAGAAATGTTCTATTTCGCGATTCCTTTTTTGTTGAATGTAGTATTGAACAATAGCAGTAATATGATCAATCTGATGTTTTTCAACCGAGCGATGTTGATGCATGGTGAAACCATCCAACAAGCAGATCTTTACTATTCCATGGTCATGTTTACGACCAATAAGCTGACTTCGATTCCACAAGTGGTTGCACCGGGTTTTGTGACAGCAATCATACCGTATGTGACGACAGCCTTTGAGAAGAAAGATCTGAAGCAGATGCAGAGCTATGTTCAAGATTCTTTGGAGACGGTCTTCTATATCACTTTACCTTTAGCGTATTTCCTCTTTGGTATCAGCACAAAGATTTATTACGTCATGTATGGTGGAACCAATGCGATCCTTGGTGGGGAAGTCTTGGCCTATAACAGTATGACGGGTATTCTCTTTAATCTTGCGGCGGTGTCCAATGCCTTGATGATGGCGCTACGCTTAAGAAAACAAAACATCATCGTTTCGTTTGTTGCGGTCCTCTTCAAGTTCATTGTTTTCATTCCACTTATTCTCTGGTTTGGCTATCGTGGCAGTATCTTCTCGAATGCCTTGAATCAGTTGTTGTTGTTTTTGATCAATATGGCATTGATTAAAAAGACCTATCATGTCGAATTTGGACGTAGTTTAAGACGCATCAGTTTGATGATCATTGGGCTACTGGGCATGCAATTGAGTTTTATGTTTCTGGATTTGATTGGTTTACAGGTGTTGGACCAAAGTCGTTTGGTCGCCTTGGTTGAGTTGGGTGTTTATGGACTTGTGGGCATCTTGGTTTATGTTGGGATCACAGGGTTCTTGCAATTGCCGCAAAACATCCTCAATATAGACTTTAAACGACTCTTAAGGAGATTAAAACGATGAGATTGGATAAGATGTTAGCTCATTTAGGCTATGGAAGTCGTAAAGAAGTTAAGAAAATCATTCGTGCAGGTTGGGTTCTTGTGAATGATGAACTTGTACGTGATGATGATTTTCATGTCAGTGAAGCGGATTCAGTTGTGGTTTATGATGAGAATGTAGAGATGTTGACGGAGCAGTATTTCGTAATGAACAAACCTGCGGGCACGATTTGTTCGCATGATAATAAGGTGTTTCCATCAGTTTATGATCTGTTCGATGAAGCGCTTCTACCAAAGACACAAGCCTTTGGTCGTTTGGACCAAGATACGCAAGGTGTCCTTATCTTAAGCAGTGATGGGTTGATGGGACATCGTTTGTTGTCACCAAGACATCATGTTGAGAAGGTGTATCAAGTGGATTTACTGAATTCGTTTGAACCTAAGTTCATTCCTTTGATAGAAAAAGGGATTAAGATTGATAAAGAAGAGCTCTGTGCACCCGCTAAGGTAGAAGTCGTATCCGATAAACGCATCTTATTGACTTTAGTTGAAGGTAAATATCATCAAGTCAAACGCATGATGGTGGCCTGTGAAAATGAAGTCACCAATTTGATTCGCATTCAATTTGGACCCATCACATTGGATCCTAGTTTAGAACCTGGTCAATATCGTAAGTTGACTGAAGAAGAAATCGCATTATTAAGAAACCATACTTAGGTTTCTTTCTTTTTGCCGAAAGAAAGAACACCCTGCGGTGTTCTTTCATCTTATCGGTTATAGTATTCAACAACCAAGGCTTCGTTGACTTGATCATTCAACTCTGCACGTTCTGGTAAACGTACGAAGGTGCCCTTTAAGGCTTCTTTATCAAATGTAACATAGTTCTTAGTGGAAACACTTGCTTCCAAAGCTTCTTTGATGGCAGGAATATTGCGTGAAGCTTCTTTGACGCTGATGACAGCACCAGGTTTAACCAAGAATGAAGGGATGTCTACTTTTTGACCATCGACCAAGATATGTCCATGATTGACAAGTTGACGTGCTGCACGACGTGTTCTTGCTAAGTTCATACGGTATACGACATTGTCCAAACGGCTTTCGAGTAAGAACAAGAAGTTATGACCGGTGTTACCAGGCGCATGTTGCGCTTTGAGGTACAAGTTGTAGAATTGACGTTCGTTGACACCGTAAGTGAAACGAATACGTTGTTTTTCACGGAGTTGTTGTCCGTAGTTGGTTAGTTTTGCAGGACGTGCATCTGGTGCTTTACCAGGCGCCGTTGTGCGTGGTCTCTTACCTGCGAATTCTTCGCCGGTTTCAAGAATTGAGAATTGTAAGCGTCGCGATACTTTCCATACCGGACCATTAATGCGTGCCATTGTAATACCTCCTATGTGTTTAGGCTTCAAATCACTAGGGACAAATCTTCATCTAGGGTGTTAATCTTAGAGGTTCACCATTGCAGCATGGGTACTTCTCTCCAGGATGTGATTAACGCGGGTTAAATGACTTTGTCTGCCGCTCATTGACGCTTTTAGAGTTTATCACTTCTATCGATGCTTGTCAATTCAATCAGCTTCCAGGGCGTTAGAATGTTTTTTATCAATCAATTTGGAAGAAGTGCTGATGTTATCATACCCTAAATCGACTCTGATGCAACATATTCGATGAATGTCTTTTGGAACGATTTATTTCAGATTAAAACATAGACCATTTAATGTTTCGAGCTGCTAAACTAAGCAATGATTATGATACAATAGGAACGAGGTGAACGGGATGAATTTTGAGATGATTTTAAATCTATTTAAACGCTTGGAAGTACAGATCGCATTGGTGGTCCTGATCGTATTGTTTCTTGTGATCTTGATCATCAAACGTATGAATCTACACCAATTGAAACAGAAGATGCAAGCCGTTGAAAAGCGCTATAACAATGTAAAAAGTGTACCTTTACCGTTCAAACTCAATAAGGCGGTTGCTTTGGCTCGGGTGAATCCTGAGATTTTGGAGAATGTAAACGACTTTAAAAATAATTTTGAAGAGATCCAAGAGAATTTTAAATCAATTGTGCATGTATTGGCGGAGACCGAAGATGTATTGGTCATTGGCAAGAGCAAGCATGCGAAGTTGAATCTACAAGATTTGAATCAGATGTTAAACCAAATTGAGAAGCAAGTTGAACAGTTGAACAGTCGTTTGGACAGCATCCTTGAAGAAGAGAACCAACAACGTGGTCAAATCACGGAGTTGAAAGAAATGTTTAGACAAACTAAGACCGATCTTACGGCAAGAAGTGTTCAATTGTCGCCAAGTCTACCTGCTTTGGAAATGCGTTTAGGTGAGATAGAGAAGGCGTTTACGAGTTTTGAGGAGTGGATGTATGCCTCAGAGTTTGGTAAGGCTAAAGAGAAGATGGAAGAAATTCAAATCAACTTGGAAGAATTACGACATTGGATCGATGACTTACCAGAATTGATTGGTTTGGCAAATGGTGTCATTCCAAAACAGATTGATGAAATTGCGGAACTTATGAAGCGTTTGAATGCTAAGCAGGTTTACACACGTCATCTGGAAGTTGAGAATAATCTTGCTTTGATTCAAGAAACGACCCAACAAGATCAAATCAGTTTGAGTCGCTGTCAGGTTACGGCCGTTCAAGAGCACTTACGTGAAAATCAAAAACGCTTGGCCCAGCTTTTGACATCTTTGCAGAAAGAAGAGACGGCTAAAGAAGATGTGTCCAAGCATCTTGAACTTCTAGGGAGTGGTTTGAGTGAAATCAAGAGTATGCATGGTCAGCTTACGGAGCATCTTAAAAAGGATGCGGGTCGATTTGGATGGGAGAATCTTAATGATCTTCTCATTGAAAAACAGAAGTCCATTGGATTGCTGGAATCCGCTTTACTTCAAAGCACCAAGGTTGTGGAAGAGAACAGCATGCCTTCAAGCAAATTGATGCTTAAATTGAAAGAGTCCTTACAAGATGTGCACAATGCGAAGAATGACTTGAGTCATGCCTTTGAGCGTTTATCCAGTGCACGCAACGATGAGGATCGTGCCAAGAAGCAATTGTTGAAGTTACATCTCATCATGAATGAGATTCAAGTTAAGATTCGTAAGTTCAAATTGCCCGTGATATCAGAGACTTATGAGGGGGATTTGCGTAAGTCCTATCAATATGTCAACAGCATCGCTAAACTTCTGGAAGAGTCACCTTTGGATATCCAACTCTTAAATGCGACGGTCAATGATGCGATCGACCACATTTATAAACTTTATAACAATGTGAATAATTTGGTTGGGACGGTTGAAATGATTGAGAATACGATTGTTTATGGAAACAAGTACCGCAGTCAGGATCCAGAATTGGATACCCAACTGACACGGGCTGAATTGTTGTTTAGGAATGGAGATTACACGCAAGCCATCAAAGTTGCGATCGCAGCTGTCGAAGCGGTTCAACCAAAGCACTTTGAAGGATTGATTAAGGAGAATGCGAAAAGTGCATACTAATAGCCCAATTTATTTTGATCATGCCAGTTCAACACCGGTGCATCCCGATATCATCAAAGGATTAACTGAATTAACAACAGCTCACTATGCGAATAGTGAGTCTTTACATCAAGCTGGTTTGGATATTCAAACCATGATGCGTAAGAGCCGTGAGGCGATCGCGGGGATGTTAAAGGTGAAAAGTGACGATCTTTATTTCACTTCTGGTGCAACGGAAAGCAATAATCTTTTGATTAAAGGCATCGCTTTTGCGTACCAAAACAAAGGGAAGCACTTAATCACTTCGCGCGTAGAACATTCAAGCGTTTTGGATAGTTTCCAAGATCTTGAATCTTTTTTTGGCTTTGAAGTGACGTATTTGAATGTGGATCATGAAGGACGCATTCGCTTGGATGAGCTTGAAATGGCGTTACGTCCAGATACCACTTTGGTAAGCATCATGGCTGTGAACAATGAAGTAGGAACCATCATGCCGATTGAAACTTGTGCACAAATCATTCGTTCAAAGAGTCAAGCTGTATTTCATGTGGATTGTGTTCAAGCGTTGACGAAGATAAACTTCAACTATGATGTGGTGGATTGTGCGAGTTTTTCAGCACATAAAATCAATGGTGTGAAGGGCAGTGGTTTACTATATAAAAAAGAACGTGTCCTTTATCATCCCTTGATCACCGGTGGTCAACAAGAAAAGGGGATTCGACCAGGCACACCCAATGCGGTTCATCATATCTTGATGGCCAAAACGATTCGTTTGGCATTTGAACAAGCCACTGCGAAACATGCTCATGTTTTAGAAATCAAGAACTACTTATTGCATGCGTTTGAATCGATGGAGCGTATCGTTGTCAACAGTCCCTTAGAGGGTTGCTCGGATTACATCCTAAATATCTCGTGTTTAAAAGTGCCCTCACAGATCATGTTGAATTGGTTGAGTTCGCA
>DHGC01000100.1:0-22094 GCA_002402585.1 Erysipelotrichaceae bacterium UBA4808
CTTTCCCTATGGTATAATAGGCATCTAGAGGCGATATGATTAAAAAGATACAAACAAACAGTCTCATAGAGACGAAACAACTCGCACAAAAAATTGGTTCAAAAATACAGGGAAAGACCCTGATCTTACTAAATGGTGAATTAGGCGCAGGCAAAACAAGCTTTACACAAGGCTTGGCTTTAGGCTTGGGAATACGTAAAAATGTATCGAGTCCTACGTTTACTTTGATGAAGAATTATGTTGGTCGCTTACCACTCAATCATATTGATGCCTATCGTTTAGAAGGGCACCCTCAAAACCTTGGTTTCGATGAGTTGTTTGACGACAATAGTGTCACAGTCATTGAATGGCCACTTTACCTAATCGACGATCTCCCAGATGCTTGCCTTAAGGTGAACATTGAAGTTGGTGAGGGTGATTGTCGGAATTTTGAGTTTATTGCGTTTGGTGATGCCCATGAGGCATTGATAAAGGATATCTTATGATCACATTAGGCATCGATACATCATTTCATTATTTAACCTTGGTTCTTTTTGATGAACAACATATTTTAGCTTCTATTCAAAAGGTGGCATTTAAAAAACAATCAGAACTTGTTTTGGTTGAAATTGAGCAATTGTTTTTGTCATGCGGTCTCAAACCCAATGCATTAGAAGCGATCGTAGTAACCGATGGCCCAGGAAGTTATACAGGCCTAAGAATTGGTTTGACCATCGCAAAGGTTCTTGGATCCTTAGCGAATGTTAAGATTTACACACTCTCTTCCCTACAAGTCTTGGCAGGCTTGGATGAAGATATCCACGTGCTTCTTGATGCACGAGCGAAACGTGTTTATTATGCACATTATCAAAAAGGCAATGTGATAGGGGAAGAAAAGATATTACCTTTAGAGACATTGTCCAATCAATTAGGACCAAATGATCGAATTATCGGGGACGGAGCTCTAATCAATCGCGAAACAAGATACCCCGACTATACTGAGCATTTTATTCAATTAATAGACAAGTGGATACCGATAAGGGATATCGACGCTTTAATACCTCGTTATTTAAAAGCAAATGAGGATTATCATCCATGATCCAGAGAATGGAAATAGCTGATCTCAATCGTATCTTAGAATTAGAACGATTGTGTTTCTCAAGTCCATGGTCAATGGATGATTTCGTATATGAATTAAACGAGAATCCTTTTGGCTATTATGTGGTTTTGAGAGAAGGAAATAACATTATCGCTTATCTCGGCCTGTGGATGGATGAAGAACGAGCTCAAATCACAACCATCGGCGTCGACCCTGCTCATCGAGGCAAAGGTTATGCAAAGGCTTTGATGGAGCACATGTTCGATGTGTGTTCTTCAAAAGGGGTAAGAATTTATAGTTTGGAGGTACGTATAAGCAATCAATCCGCCATATCGTTGTATAAACGTTTTGGTTTTGAACAAGTTGGATTGCGCAAAGCTTATTATCAAGACAATCATGAAGATGCCTATCTTATGATTAAGGAAAGTGAGGGAAACGAATGCGTATCTGTGCAATAGAAACATCGTGCGATGAGACAGCGGTTGCCATCATTGAAGACGGAAAGACCGTTCTCAGCAACATCGTTTCATCACAAATCAACGTACATCAAGCTTTTGGGGGCGTTATTCCTGAAGTCGCTTCTCGTATTCATGTGGAAAACATCAGCCTCGTTTTAAATGAGGCATTGAGTGAAGCAAAGATGAGCTTGGATGATGTGGATGCCTTTGCAATCACACATGGACCTGGGCTTATAGGGTCTTTACACGTCGGCTTGATTGCGGCAAAGGCTTTGGCTTGGTATACCCAAAAACCTTTGATTCCAGTCCATCACATCACAGGCCACATTTATGCGAATAATTTTGTGAGTGAGCTAACGTATCCGATGTTGGCGCTGGTTGTGTCTGGTGGACATACGGAACTTGTATACTTAAAAGAAGAGTTTGATTTTGAGATCCTTGGATCGACTCAAGATGATGCGATTGGTGAAGCCTATGATAAAGTAGCACGCGTTATGGGTTTAAGTTATCCAGGCGGTCCAATGATCGACAAACTTGCGAGAACTGGGAAACCGCATTATAAATTGCCAAAAATCAAGACTCAGAATCCCTTTGATTTTTCATTTAGTGGATTAAAATCGGCTGTCTTACAACTCGTCCATAAGCAAACTGAAGACCTGAATCATGAAGATCTTGCCTTTGCCTTTCAAGAAGCTGCAGTGGGTGAATTGATGCAAAAAACACGTTTGGCATTCGATACTTATTCCGTGAAACACTTTGTTTTAGCAGGTGGGGTTGCGGCTAATTCGCGTCTACGTGAACTGGTCTTAGGTTTAAGCGAGAACTATCCTGATGTGCAAATTACAATCCCCCCACTCTGGTGTTGCACAGACAATGCGGCAATGATCGGGGCGGTCGCATACATTGCGTTCAAGCATGGTGTACAAGCGGATTTAAGTTTAAGCGCGAATCCGGGCTTGGATTATGCGTGAAGTTTATCAAAATATTCACAATCTCAGTCAGCTATGTTAAACTAAGATAAGGTGAAAATATGAACAACTTAAAACAAACAGTTCCAAAGGCTACATTACAGCGCTTTCCAGTCTACCTCAAGGCATTGCGTAAGCTGGATAATCTAGGTGTTCAACGCATCATGTCCCGTGAACTCTCAGAATTCGTCGATATTGAGCCCACAACGATCCGGCGAGATTTCTCATTCCTAGGCTCACTTGGTAAGCAAGGCTATGGATATGATGTGTCCGCATTGATCAAAGTCTTTGATCAACATCTTGGTGGACAATTCGAAGAAAAACTCATCATCGTTGGGGCAGGAAATCTTGGCCGAGCTTTGATGAATTATAATCGTTGGAATCATGTCGTGGGCGAAATCGTTTGCGCTTTTGATATTGAGCCGAATAAAATTGGATCGATGTATGAAATACCGGTTTATCCAATCAGTGAATTGAAAGAACATATTCCTGAGGGATGCCGCATCGCAATTCTAACCGTGTCAAAGGATGTCCAAGAGACCGTGAATCTTTTAGTGGATGCGGGCATCAAGGGCATTGTGGATTTTACACATGAACATATACAGGTTCCTAAAGGTGTGAAAGTTAAAGCGGTGGATGTCGTATCAATGATACAAGAGTTGGTTTTTGAGACCAATTCCATTTCTTAGGAGAACATATGGAAGCATTAATGACAGTAAGAGAGTGCTATGAATTAGTCAAGGAAGGTTCAATGCTTGAATTGGACACCATGGATTTGGTCCAAGTTCAAGGCTGGGTCAGAACCAACCGTAACAATAAAAATGTCGGTTTCATCGAATTAAACGATGGGACTTATTTTCGCAGTATCCAATTGGTTTATGCCAGTGAATTGGAACAATTCGATGAAGCGACCCGGTATTTGACAGGGACTGCTTTGACGGTTATTGGAACGTTCAAACTGACTCCAGGGATGAAACAACCTTTTGAAATTGATGTTAAATCGTTCAATCTCGAAGGGGCATGTGATCCAGATTATCCACTTCAAAAGAAGCAACATTCTTTTGAATATCTACGTGAGATCGCACATTTGCGTCCTCGTACGAATACCTTTAGTGCGGTTTTTAGAGTACGTTCCGTCTTAAGCATGGCAATTCATGAGTTCTTTCAGGACCAAGGCTTTGTCTACTTACATGCACCAATCATAACGGGCAATGATGCGGAGGGTGCGGGTGAAGTCTTTACCGTCACAACACGCAATGATGCGAACTATGAGGATGATTTCTTTGGTAAGAAAGCAAGTTTGACCGTTTCAGGTCAACTTCAAGCTGAAGCGTTCGCACTAGCCTTTAGAGATGTCTATACCTTTGGACCAACCTTTAGAGCCGAAAACAGTAATACGGCGCGTCATGCCAGTGAATTCTGGATGATTGAGCCTGAAATTGCGTTTGCAGATCTAGCGGACGATATGGACTTGATCGAAGATATGGTCAAGAGTTGTATCCAGTATGTCTTGGAAAATGCGGAAGAAGAAATGAAGTTCTTTAATGAACGCATTGATAAAACATTGTTGGAACGATTGGATAGAGTCTTAAACATGCCTTTTGCACGCATGACCTATACGGAAGCAATCGATCATTTGAAAGAAGCACCGGTTAAGTTCGAGTTCCCCGTCGATTGGGGAACAGATCTACAATCCGAGCACGAACGCTACATCTGTGAACAAGTTGTCCAAGGTCCTGTGTTCTTAACGGATTATCCAAAAGACATCAAAGCCTTTTACATGCGTATGAATGATGATGACAAGACGGTAGCGGCATGCGACCTCCTGGTACCAGCAATCGGTGAATTGGTCGGTGGATCGCAACGTGAAGAACGCTATGACATGCTTAAACAACGCATGGACGATATGAACATTCATGCAGAAAGCTTGAAATGGTATTTAGATCTACGTCGTTATGGCGGTTGTCAACATGCTGGGTTCGGCTTAGGGTTTGAGCGTTTCTTGATGTATATCACTGGCATGCAAAACATTCGTGATGTCTTGCCATTTGCAAGGACACCACGCAACTTAAATTATTAGAAGCGAGGTTCAATGGAATTTCAACCTAGATTGGTGCCTAAAGGAAGAAAACGATTGAAATGGCGGGTGCTTATCCCGTCTTTAATTCTGCTTGTACTCCTTGGATACATTCTTTTCAATGTATTATTTCCCAAGCAATTAGAAGTGATGGAAACGGGTTTGACAATCTGTGATTACAGTTATACCCAAACACAAACCACACTTCATTCGAAACGATACTCAGATATCTTGGAGATCAAAGATTATCTTTACTATGGCGAAACATTGAATCTTTTCAATGCGACTTATGACAATAGCACACCTGATTATTTCATCGGAAAGACTTTAAAGCTACGCAATATATGCGATGAGAATGAATGGGTCTTTATGCTAGGACGGAATGTGGATGAGCAGATTCCTCTAGAGAATCTTCCAAATGGTTTCTATGAAGTTTTCATCGTTGATAATCTTATCGAAAAGAGATTGGTCAGTGAAAATGAGCTCTATGATGTTTTCTATACGGTACGTCGCAATCATGTTAGTAAGCGAATTGACTTGATTGGGGATGAGGATCTTGTCCAAGGCATCGAAGAGAATGTGTCGATATTGAATGATCATTATTTTTTTATTCAAGTAACAGATGCGGATGAGACGGAAACCGAAGCGATCTATGATGTTTATATCGACCCAGCACACAATACCACCAGTTGGAATGTGACGGATCGCGGACGTACGGTGGATGATTTGGTGGAAGCAGATGTACTGTTTAAGTTAGCAGAAGCACTTAAGGTGAAACTCGAAGCTCAAGGTTTGAAAGTGATGCTTTCACGGGATACCATCGACGCGACAATCAATCAGTATGGTGTGGATGGCCGTTTGTACAAAGCATATCAATCCAAAGCGAAACATTACCTTGAATTGAATCTCAACTTCACAACCAATAAGGATACACGTGGAAGTCGTGTCATTTATTCATCCTTTTCAAGCAATCGTTTCGCAACATCCATTTTTAAATCACTCATGAACACCACAGGTTTGGTTCCATATGGACGCAATACAAGTTCAAACATTGCCGGTGTCGTCGCTGCAAGCCGTTTCTCAGGTTTGGATGCTTACCCATCGATTCGTGAAGCAGGTGGACGCATCTTGGTCGCAGGCACAATATCCGATTTAGCTGTTGAACAAAACAGCTCATTCAATAAAGAAGAACGTAAAGGCATACAGTCTCTAAGTCTGGAATTGTTTTTTATCTCAAACAGCTTGGACACGTCGGTCTATCGTACTCAGTTTGATGCGATGGTCGACAATATCGCCAAGGGCTATTTAAAAGCGCTAGGAATGGAATGATATGACCTTACAATTATCGAACGCATCTAAATCGTATGGGGCGGATGAGATATTCACACAGTTGAATTTTGAAATCAAACCTTATGATAAGATTGCCATCATCGGACGCAATGGATGTGGTAAGACAACCTTACTCAAGATCCTTGCGGATCAATTATCACTGGATAAAGGTGATATTTTTAAGCCGCGTGATTTAATAGTTGGTTATCTAGCGCAAGCCAATGCGACCTCTGATGAATTGACCATCGAAGCTTATTTCGAACCCTTGTTTAGAGAAATTTTCGCGCTTGAGACAGAACTTGGCGTTTTGGCAAGTAAACTAAATACGCATTCGAGTGATGAAGACTTGCAGTTCTATGCGACAAAAATGGAGAATTTCGAACGTCTAGGTGGTTATACCTATCGTCAAGAGTGGATGACCATCTTCACTCAGTTTGGATTTCGTGATGAGGATCTGCAAAGACCTGTGATGACCTTATCAGGTGGACAAAAGACACGTATTGCATTTGTTTATCTTTTAATCAGTAAACCCGATGTGTTGTTGCTGGATGAACCCACCAATCACTTGGACATGAGTACAATTGAATGGTTGGAGACCTATCTCGCACATTATGATAAAGCCTTGGTTTTTGTGTCACATGATAGAATGTTCATCGATCATGTGGCAAAGACGATTGTTGAGATGGAGTTTGGTGAACTCACAAGCTATGTGGGCAATTATGCGAATTTTCTCACTCAGAAAGCACTCAACCAAGAGAAGCAGCTCTCTTCTTTCAAGCGTCAACAAAAAGATATTCAGCGCTTGGAACAACTCATTGAAAAATTCAGATACAAGAAGAATAAGGCTAAGTTCGCTCAATCCAAGATCAAATACTTAGATCGCTTGGAACGGATTGAAGCCCCCGATGCGGATAAACGCAATTTCAAAGCCCGTTTCTATGCCAAGCATCGAGGTGGGAAGAGCGTTTTAAGTGTCAAAGATTTAGAAATCGGTTATCACCAAAGTCTCGCAAAAATCAATCTTGAGATCCTCCATGGTCAACACTGCGCGGTCATCGGTCCGAATGGACATGGTAAATCCACGTTCTTGAAGACCATCATTGAACACATCCCTTACCTTAGTGGTGAGTTCTTATTGGGTCATCAAATTGATATTGGTTATTTCGACCAGGAACAACTCGAATATCGCAGTACGAAAACAGCACTTGAGGATTTATGGGATGCGTATCCCGATTTGACGCAAACTGAAGTACGAACCATACTTGGATCATTTCTATTTACGGCTGATGAAGTGTTTAAAGAAGTCAATGTGTTATCCGGTGGAGAAAAAGTACGCTTGGCACTTGCGAAATTGATGCTTAAAGGATCCAACTTTTTGGTTCTGGATGAACCCACGAATCATTTGGATATCTTGGGTAAAGAAGCCTTAGAAAATGCATTAAAGGATTATGAAGGAACAATCTTATTTGTATCCCATGATCGTTATTTCATTCAAAAGATTGCGAAGACGGTCTTAAGTATTGAGAACGGACATGCGGATTTTTATCAAATTGAAGATCAAGCTTTACGCACTGAAAGCAAAGAAGAACAGAAACTTGAAGAGAAGGTCGAAGTCAAGCCAAAGGCAAATGCAACTCGTTTACTCAAACAGATTCAAAAACTTGAAGAAGCCATCGCACTTAAAGAAGAAGAGCTTGCCATCGCACGAGAAAAACGTTTTGACCCTTTCTATTATCATGATTATCAAAATATGCGTGAGCTAGATGAGTCCATTGATGGGATTCATGTGGACCTGGATAAGTTGATGAAAGACTGGGAAAGCATGCATGAAGAGCTTGAGAAGAGTAGTAAACAAACAAATATTAAGGTATAATATCATCGATTAAAAAAGGAGAAACATCTATGGGAAATTGTATTGTTGCACAGAGCGGTGGACCAACTTCCGTCATCAACGCAACCTTAGCTGGTGTTGTCAAAGGCAACCAATTGAATCCGATCTATAAGACGGTTTATGGTGGTTTGAATGGTATCGAAGGTATTTTAGAAGAACGTTTCGTGGACTTGACGAATATGAGTGAAGCGGATAACTATATCCTGCGTCAGACACCTTCTAGTGCTTTAGGTTCATGTCGTTATAAATTGAAAAGAAGCAATGTGGCGGATTTTGAGAAACTATTCGCAATCTTAGAAAAATATGATATTGATACGATGTTCTACATCGGTGGTAATGACTCGATGGATACAGTCTATGCATTGAGTGAATACGCTGCTGCACACAACATCACCAATCGTCGTTTCGTCGGTTGTCCTAAAACTGTAGACAATGATTTGATGGTCACCGACCATTGCCCAGGGTATGCAAGCGCTGCGAAGTTCATTGCGACAACGGCTTTACAAACATGGTTGGATGTCAATGTCTACACACGTCAAGAAGTCTTCATTTTGGAAACAATGGGACGTGATGCAGGTTGGTTGGCTGCTTCCGCATGCTTGAGTGGCATCGTGGATTTAGTTGTATTACCAGAGATTCCATTTGATAAAGACGTGTTCTTGGGTGAAGTTCGTAAGTGCATCGCTGAAAAGAATAAGTGTTATGTCGTTGTGTCTGAAGGTGCACGTTATGCGGACGGGACTTACCTTGCGGCAGGCGAAGCGAAGAATGATGGTTTTGGTCATGCGGTCTTAGGTGGCGCTGCCAATGCAGTCAAGGATTTGATCTTGAGCTCAGGTGCTGCGAATCGTTGTAAAGTCCAAGATTTGAGTACGGCTCAACGATGCCATGCATCAGAACAGTCTTTAGTGGATGTGGAAGAATCCTTCAAACTTGGGATGAGTGGTCATATGCGTAGTGCCGATCCTAAATTCACCGGTCAAATGGTGGGTGTACGTCGTAAAGAAGGCGAAGTTTATGATGTCGAGTATTTCGCGACAGCCGCAAGCAATGTGGCAAATCATGTCAAGAACTTCCCTGTTGAATGGGCATTGCCAAACTACCGTGGTGTAACGGAAGAAGCCATTGCTTACATGAAACCATTGATTCAAGGTTCACCGGTTGTGACCTATAAAGATGGTGTTCCAGCTTACGTCAAACCTTATTACTTTAAATAATCGAAGCCCGATGTCAAATCGGGTTTTCTTTTTGAGCTTTATTGAATAAGAGGTTTGGGTTTGTTATGATTGAAGAGCTATGAAAACTACATTATGGACAAAGAACTTCTCGATCATTACCATTGGCACGATCATTTCCGCAATTGGTGGTGTCGGCCTCAACTTCGCCATAAGCGTTTTGATTTATAATAAAACGAATTCCACCTTCTTGACCGCCATCTTTGCGGCTGTCTCCATGATTCCGAATTTTGTCTTACCTTTATTCATTGGTCCCTTCATTGATAAGTTCCCAAGGCGTAAAATCATCTATACATCGGACTTCATCATGTCTGTCATGTTCTTTGTCATTGCCTTTGTGACACGCAATGGTTTCTTTAATTACACTTTTTATTTGATTGTTGCAGTAGTCCTAAGCATCAACGGTGTCATCTACAACATCACCTATGAAAGTTTTTTCCCTGAACTTATTCCAGAAGGGCAAATTCAAAAGGGTTATGCAATCAGTTCTTTGATCTATCCTACGGTGAATACGATCATGTTTCCCATTGCGGCTTTGATTTTTGATCGTTATGGCGTTGCGTTCATCTTCCTGATGGAAGCGGTGTTGCTTCTGATTGCGGCAATATTCGAGACGCAAATCAAAATTGAAGAGAAAGCGGTCATCAAGCACCAGAACACGGATCTTGGCTACAAATCCATGATTCGCGAAGGTTTGGCGTATCTTAAGTCAGAGAAAGGCTTGTTAAGTATCTTTGTGTTCTTTTTCTTTTTACAACTATCGGGTCAAGCCATGGACGTCTTGCTTTATCCCTTCTTTGAAAACCACCCCGATTTGAATATTACACAGTATGCCTTAGTCATTTCGTTTGTGACCGCAGGGCGTATGTTTGGAGGTCTGCTTCATTATGTAAGCAAGATTCCTGCAGAGAAACGCTTTGTGATTGCGGCCTTTGTGTACTTTAGTCTAAATTTCTTGAATGGTGCCTTATTGTTTATGGATTATACCATTATGTTGGGCATCCAATTCATCATTGGTATCCTTTCCATCAACTCCTATAACATTCGTATGTCTGCGGTCCAGAGTTATGTTCCTACTGAGAAACGCGGACGGGTCAATGGTTTGTTTCACATTCTGGTTACGATTGGTGTCTTGATTGGACGCTTGTTATCGGGTTATCTTGGTGAGTTCTTTGCATACCCAAATATCGTCTTGGTCATGAATGGCATTTCCTTACTTTCATTCATGTTCATCATATTGCGTAATCGTGTTGCAATTGCAAATGTCTATAACCGTCAGATCTAGGAGGTAAAAAGAATGGCGAAGAAAATATTAAAGCGGTCAGAAGTTGATCCATCATTAACCTGGGATTTGAGTGCACTGTTTGTGGATGAAGCGTCATTTGATGCTTCTTTGGAACGTGTGCTCCCTTTAGCTGAGGCAATCCGTACGAACTTCAAAGGGAAGTTGACAGATGCCAATGCCATCAATGCGTGTGTGGATGCATTAAAAGAAATCACAGCTGTGATGACCTTGGTTGGGACTTATGCAAGCCTTAAGGTTTCTGAGGACCAAGGCAGTAGTTCTGATGTTCAACGCATGATCAAAGTCAGAGGCTTGTTTGCTCAAGTCGGTGGTTTGATTAGTTTCATCGACAACGAAGTCAGTGAACAATCGGTAGAAGTATTGAATGAAGCGATTAAGCAGAATGAAGGCAATGCGGATTACTTGAAAGATATCTTGCGTTTCAAAGCTCATCTGCTTCATCCGGAAGTCGAACAGGCTTTGGCAAAGCTCAGCCCTGTTTTGGATTCGTCCTACATCATTTACAATCAAGCGAAGCTCAGTGACTTGAAATTCCCGATGTTTGATGTGGAAGGGGAAGCGCATCCGATGAGCTTTACCCTTTTTGAAGGGGAGTGGGAATATGAGCCCAATGTCTTATTGAGAAGGGCTGCCTTTGATGCCTTCAGTAAGCAACTAGCGAATTATCAGAACACGATTGCGACGGCTTATCAAACCCAAGTCCAAAAAGAAAAATTAATTTCCACGATGCGTGGTTTTGATTCCGTCATCGATTATCTACTGTTTGATCAAAAAGTAGATCGTGGAATGTATGATCGTCAGATTGATGTCATCATGAATGAATTGTCCAAACCGATGCGTAAATATGCGAAACTACTGCAACGTATCCATAAATTGGACAGAATGACCTTTGCGGACCTTAAAATTGCGGTTGATCCGGAGTTTGAGCCCGCCACAACGATTGCAGATGCCCAACAGACGATCTTAGAGGGTTTAAGTGTGCTGGGTGAGGATTACCAAGCGATGCTTAAGCGTGCCTTTGCAGAGCGCTGGATTGACTATGTACAGAATGACGGAAAGAGTACCGGCGCATTCTGCAGTTCACCTTATGGTTCGCATCCCTTCATCCTGATCAGTTGGACCGAGCGCATGCGTGAATGTTTCGTCTTAGCCCATGAGTTGGGCCATGCAGGTCATTTCTACTTGGCCAACCAACACCAAAACATTCTAAATACACGTCCTTCACTCTACTTCATTGAATCACCATCCACCATGAACGAGATGTTGATGGCGAACCACTTGATGAAATCAAGTGATGATCCACGCATGAAACGTTGGGTCTTGGCTTCGATGGTCAGCCGTACCTATTATCATAACTTTGTCACACACTTGCTTGAAGCAGCGTACCAACGAGAAGTTTATCGTCGTATCGATGCGGGACAATCGGTTGTGGCTTCTACGCTCAATACACTCAAACGAGAAGTCCTTGAACGTTTCTGGGGCGAGGATGTTGAGATCAACGAAGGTGCTGAATTGACATGGATGCGCCAACCACACTACTATATGGGTCTCTATCCGTATACCTATAGTGCGGGCTTGACGGTCGCAACTGTTGTTTCACAAAAACTGCTCAAAGATGAAAGCATGATTGGAAAATGGTTGGAGGTTCTAAAAGCAGGTGGAACCAAGACACCGCTCGAACTTGCCGCTATGGCCGATGTGGATATCAGCACGGACCAAGCATTACGTGATACCGTTGCCTTTATTGCGTCCATGATTGATGAAATCGAAGACTTAACGAATCAGATTGAAGCATAAACTAAGCCCTTATGGGCTTTTTCACAAGGAGGAATTATGAAACAGTTACTGAATGATGATTGGATGAAACTGAAGTTCATTGGGAACCTTAAAACAAGTCCCAATCAGAAGGCATTTGCCTACAGTGTCGCTTCAACCAATCTGGATAAGAATCGCTATGACACCAACATCCATGTCTTTGATGGTGATCGTCACTATCAGTTGACAGGCATGAATAAAGAAAGTGTGGCGATATGGTTAGATGATGAGACCATTCTCTTCTCATCTAAACGTCTTCAAGAAGATGTGAAAGGAACTCAAACCGACTTCTTTACCATCTCATTAAAAGGCGGTGAGGCACTTAAAACATTTACGGTCCCTTTGGCTGTAAGTGGGATTAAACGGCTTACCGAGGGTCAATATTTGATCACTGCATTGACGGATCTGCGTTATCCAAACGACTACAAAGCGAATGATAAACAACGTGATGAGCGAGCCAAACAGCTGAAGGAGGATGCGTTCTTCACTGAAGTTGATGAGATTCCCTTCTATGCGAATGGTTCGGATTTCACGGTTTACCAACGTATTCGTCTATTTCATTTCAATGTAAAAGATAATCGCTTAGTTCCCTTAACAGAACCAAGTTTCAGTGTAGATCAGTTTGAAATAGCCAATGATAAACAAGCTGTTTATGTCTTGGGCCAGTCATTCAAACACGTTGCGGAATTAAACAGTAAGTTGATTCGAATTGATTTAGATACATTTGCAGTAGAGCAGTGTTCTAAGCAGAAGTTTCAAATTTATGGCTTCAAGTTACTCAATAATCAAATCATCCTTTATGGACATGATGGCAAACAGCTTGGATTAAATGAGAATGCTCGTTTTTATCGTGTAAATGATGGAAGATTTGGACTCATGTATGATCCATTCTATTCAATTGGAAATGCGATTGGCTCAGATATTCGCCTGAATGGCAGTGAACTGGTACAAGTTCATGATGATCATTTGTATTTTACATTAACCGTTGAAGATCACTCGCGGTTGATGCGAATGAATACAGAAGGTGATGTGGAAATGGTATGGGAAGCACCGTGTTCTTTGGATGGGTATGCATTCGTTGCGAATAATGTCTATGTCATGGGTTTGTTCAATCAAGATGCACAGGATATTTATCAAATCAATGGAAAAGAAATATTGCGTAATACAAGTTTCAATCAAGATGTATTCAAGGATGTTTATCGTGCAGAGCCTAAGAAGGTATCTGTGAAGTTCAAAACACATACGGTGGATGGTTGGGTGTTGTTGCCCAAAGATTATAATGTGAATAATAACTATCCAGCAATCTTGGACATTCACGGTGGTCCTAAAACCGTTTATGGTCCCGTTTATTATCATGAGATGCAGGTTTGGGCGAATAAGGGGTATATCGTGTTGTTCTGTAATCCTAGAGGATCGGATGGAAAAGGCAATGCCTTCTCAGACATCCGTGGCAAGTATGGGACCATTGACTATGAGGACATCATGGCTTTTGTCGATAAAGTTATCGAAACTTATCCAATAGATATTCATAGAATTGGTGTGACAGGGGGTTCATATGGAGGTTTCATGACCAATTGGATCATTGGTCATACGCAACGTTTTAAATGTGCCGCAACCCAACGTTCCATAAGCAATTGGTTGTCCTTTTACGGAACGTCCGATATTGGTTACTATTTTGCGACAGACCAGGGTGGAACAGGGTTTACGAAGGATAGTGACTTCAATAAGCTCTGGGATCATTCGCCTTTGAAGTACATATCAGACATGAAGACACCGACCTTGATCATCCATTCATCAAAAGATTATCGTTGTCCTGTGGAGCAGGGTTATCAGTTGTTTACAGCTCTAAAACACAATAAAGTCGCGAGTAAAATGGTCTTGTTTCATGAGGAAAATCACGATTTATCTCGATCAGGAAATCCCAAAGCTCGACAAAAACGTTTGATGGAAATCACGAATTGGATGGATAAATATCTACAATAGATCTGAAAACATTTTCATAAATCACACAATTATTTCATCAAATGTGAAATTCCTGTGACAGCTTAGATTGACACACTTGTTTTTAAAAATTATAATAATACAAAGTACACAGTACTATGAGGAGGAGAAGATGAAGAGAATTTTAATATTGCTTGCAATGGTTCTTCTTACAGTTTCTACCTTGACCGCATGTTCCACAACTGGTGGATCAACGGGTTCAGGTGAAGCTAAGGGAACATTCATTGTTGGTACGCCAAAGTTGAATGGCGACTTCGTTACTGGTTTCAGTAACAGTTCATACGACAATAGCGTAAGAACAATGCTTTGGGGCTTAAGCACCTATTCGACCACACCTGGTGGAGAGTTCGTTCTTGATGAAACCGTTGTTGAATCGGTTGAAACAAGCCTAGATGATGCAGGTAACAAAACATACACATTCAAATTGAATAGTGGCATGAAATGGTCCGATGGTTCGGACATTACCGCTAAAGACTATGTATTCGATATCTTGTTTGCAGCTTCCCCAGAATGGCTAGAAGCTGGCAACACATCCACTCAAGGCGATTCCTTGTTGGGTTATGCAGCGTATCATGCTGGTGAAACCGAAGTCTTCGAAGGCGTTAAGCTTTTGGGCGACTTGGAGTTCTCCGTAACGATCGGTGCTGAATTCTTGCCTTACTTCTACGAAGTTGCTTACGCTGCATTTGGTCCATCACCAATGGCAGTTTGGGGTCCTGAATTGACAATCGGTGAAGATGGTTCCAGTTTAGTGGGCGACGTTGCTGCAGTTGCAGATCATGTTGCTACGACTGAACGGTTCGCACCTACCGTCGTTTCTGGTCCTTTCATGTTCGTATCCAACGAAAATGACATCGTAACCTTAGCAGTCAACCCTAATTACCCTGGTGATTACCGTGGCGAAAAGGCTAAAGTTGCTGAAGTCATCGTTAAATACGTTGATCCTACAACCGACGTTGACTTGGTCATCGCTGGTGACATCGACTTGGTAGCTGGTGTTGTTGAAGGCGCTAAGATCGAAAAAGCAAAAGCTTCTGATCAAGCTGATGTTGTTTCTTACAAACGTAATGGTTATGGTATGATCGCATTCGCGAATGACTTCGGTCCTACTGCTGATAATAAAGTACGTCAAGCTTTGGCATACTTAATCGATCGTAACACATTCTTGGTTAACATCTTGGGTGGTTATGGTACGACGGTTAACGGTGAATATGGTTTGAGTCAATGGATGTACAATGTACAAGCTGAAAAAGTTGAATCTTCATTAATCAACTACACATTCAATGTTGATAAAGCAAATGAATTATTAGATCAAACCGAATGGAAATTCGAAGCAGATGGCGTCACACCTTGGGATGCGACTAAAGCAGCGGATGGTTATTGGCGTTACAATGCAAACAAAGAAGTTTTGCAAATCAATCACTTGGGTACTACTGGTAACCAAATTACAGACTTAGTCGGTACTGAATGGCCTAAAGGCTTGAATCGTGCGGGTGTTAAGTTCACGATTGAATGGCAAGATTTCAATGCTTTGTTAGACAACTACTACTATGGTTATGAATTGGATCCAGCAGAACGTAAATACCACAGCTTTAACTTAGCGACTGGCTTTACTGAAGTTTATGACCCTTATTACTCATACCACAGTGATTTCTTAGGTACTTGGCAGAATGCTACGCAAACCAACGACAGTCTATTAGACTTCTTGATGGAAAAAATGCGTGGTTTGGATCCTGAAGATAAGGAAACGTATGCTGAATACTGGTTGGAATACCAAATCCGTTGGAATGAATTGTTGCCAGTATTACCAATTTACTCGAATGAATATTTTGATATCTTCAATGCTCGCGTATCTGGTTTAAATACAACTCCAACTTATGGATGGGCTCGTGCAGTCTTAGACGTCACGGTTGCTGAATAACAAACAGACATTTAGTATTTCAAATCATTCAAAATTATGAGAAAATTAAAGGCGATGGGAAACTATCCCTTTAATTTTCTCTAATTTATAATAAAGGAGCATTCTATGTTTAAATTTTTATTTAGACGATTTGTATCATTAATTCCTGTTATCTTTATCATTTCGTTGATGTTGTTCGGTCTATTCAAGTCAATGCCTGGGGATCCAGTTAAGTTGATGATTCCCCCTGGAATTAAATCCGAAGTCCAACGTCAAGCGCTCTATGATGCAAAAGTACAGCAATTAGGTTTGGATAAGTCATTACCAGAACAGTATGTTCGCTGGATTGGAAACACCTTGACGGGTGATTTTGGTATTTCCACCTCATTTAACAAACCTGTGGTTGAGGTTATTGAACAGCCTTTGAAGAATTCAATTAAATTGAATGTTTTCGTTGTTATCTTGTCATTTATGATTTCGATTCCTGTTGGAATCATGTCTGCGGTGAAACGCCATTCATTATTTGATTCATTTTGGCAGGTTTTCTCTTTGGTTGGTTTATCCATGCCGGTTTTCTTTATCGGCTTATTGATGATTTTTACGCTTGCGATCAATTTGCGTTGGTTGCCTGCAGGTGGGATGCCTTTTAAACTCAATGGTGATTTTATCAACGATACCCTGCAATGGGCACGATACATGACGTTACCGATTATTACCTTGACGATTGGTAACTTAGCTGGAACCATTCGTTATGTCCGTAATGCGATGATTGAAGTCATCAGTAAAGACTTCATCCGTACGGCCCGCTCAAAAGGTTTAAGTGAAAAGGTTGTCATTTATTCGCATGCTTTCCGTAATGCGTTGATTCCTGTTGTTACACTTGTTGCAGGTTCATTGGTTGGTTTATTCGGTGGAGCAGCAATTACAGAATCCATCTTTGCTTGGAATGGGATTGGTTATGTTTTGATTCAAGCATTAAATACACGTGATTATATGGTTGTCTTGACAATGAATATCTTTTATGCCGTATTGTCGTTATCGGCGAATATCATTATGGATATCGGCTATGCCATCGTCGATCCACGCGTCAAGTTGAAGTAGGAGATGATCATGCAAGAAAATAAAATCATTCGTACATTAAAATCATTTGGTCGAACAGTTGCTTCTTTATTTACCTTTGGTAAAAAAGAAACACCTATTTTCAACTTAGCAGAAGAAGCAGTATTGAGCCCGACACGCGTCATCATTCGTAATTTCAAACGTAACAAACTAGCAATGTTTGGTTTGATTTGGTTCGTTATGATGATTCTGGTTATTTTTGGTGGCTCAGCATTGTTTCCTATCGATTTATATGAAACGGAACCTGTATTAAGAAATACGCGTCCGGGGACAGGGTACATTAAATTTCCTTCCGCTTTTGAAAAAGCGGGCGTCGACACTATCAGTTCAGGTATTACCTATTCTGTGGCTTTAGGTCAAGATGGTGAAGTTTATGCCTGGGGGATTGATGTTGAAGGTGTTCTAAGTGTACCGAAGGAAGTTTCCGCTGAGAATATCACCAAAATCACTTCAGGTGATCGTCATGCATTGGCGTTGACTGAAGGTGGTAAGGTTTATGCTTGGGGAAACAATAACTTTAATCAAGCAGAGGTTCCTTTTGAAATTGAAAGTATTATGCAGCTTGAGAAGGCTGTGGATATTTTAGCGGGTGACCAATACTCAGCGATTTTAAGTAATAAGGGTCGTCTCTATGTTTGGGGAAGTACGTTTGCGACGAAGCTGAACATCGTCCCAGCGGCATTCCAAGGCAATATCGCTAAAGCGGTTCCTTCATCGTTCAATATTCTTCTATTGGATAAAGACGGTAAAGTGGGCATTATGGGTCAATCGGGTACACCGCTTGAAACAGCCATGCCTGAATACATCAAAGATGGCAGTGTTCGTTTGAGTGACCTTGTTGTTACGTTGCGTACGGCTGCAGCTGTGGATGAAAATGGAAAACTATACGTTTGGGGTGAAGATTTCAATGATTTATTGACGCTTCCAGAAGGCATTCAAGATGCAAAAATCGTTGAGTTGGCATCGGGTCGTGCACATTTCATGGCTTTAGATGATCAAGGTAAGCTCTATGTTTGGGGCAGCAATAAGTTCAACCAATCTAAGATACCAAGTGCATTACAAAATACAAAAGTAAGTTACATTTCTGCGGATTTCTATCAAAGTTATGCAGTAGATGAAAGTGGAAAACTCTATTCATGGGGAAACAATGGTTTCGTTTTGGGTAGTGATGAATTTGGACGCGATTTAGCAATGCGTTTATTGCATGGTGGTCGTGTTTCGATGACTGTCGGAGCTGTCGCCGTGTTGATCTCTACATTCTTGGGGCTATTAATTGGTTTAATCGCAGGTTTCTATGGTAAATGGGTCGATAATCTCTTGATGCGTTTTGCGGAAGTCATCAGTTCCTTCCCGTTCCTTCCTTTAGTTATCACCTTATCGTCGTTCTTACAAGGTAAACTTACTCAGACGGAACGACTCATGATGATCATGGTCATCCTTGGTTTGATTTCGTGGCCAGGCTTGGCACGTTTGATACGTGGTCAAATCTTAGCTGAACGTGAAAAAGACTTCGTGCTTGCGGCACGTGCACTTGGCATTCGTTCAAATGTCATCATTCTACGTCACATCTTACCGAACATCATTAATATCGTTATCGTTAGTATGACCTTGAGTTATGCAGGTAGTTTACTGACGGAAGCAGGGCTTTCGTTCTTAGGCTTCGGAGTTGTCCCGCCTTCACCATCTTGGGGGAATATGCTTAATGGAGCTCAACAATCCTCTGTCATTCAGTTGTACTGGTGGCGTTGGATTCTCCCGGCACTCTGTGTCTTGATTGCCGCATTGAGTGTCAATATCGTCGGGGATGGCTTACGGGATGCAATGGATCCTAAAGCGAATGAGAAATAGGAGGTAAACATGGCATTACTAGAAATTAAAAATTTACATACCTATTTTGAAACCCGACGCGGTTTGATCAAAGCCGTTTACGGTGTAACCCTAGAAGTTGAAAAGGGCCGTACACTGGGTATCGTTGGAGAATCAGGTAGTGGTAAAAGTCAGACAGCGATGAGTATCTTACGTTTGTTTGAACACAATCAAAAAACATACGAAGGTGAAATCATCTTCGACGGTAAAGATTTAACAAAGATGACGGAAGCTGAGTTAAGAACGATTCGTGGTAATGATATTTCTATCATTTTTCAAGAACCGATGACAAGCTTAAATCCTGTCTTCACCGTAAATCGTCAAATCAGTGAAGTTTTGATGCTGCATCAAAAAATCACAAAAGAAGAGGCAGCAAAACGTACCATCGCCATGTTGGCTTCGGTTAAGATTCCAAATCCTGAAGAAGTAGCGAAAATGTATCCGTTCCAATTGTCCGGTGGTATGAACCAACGTGTCATGATTGCGATGGCTTTGGCGTGTCAACCAAAACTCTTGATTGCGGATGAACCGACTACGGCATTGGACGTAACGATTCAAGCACAAATACTACATTTAATGAATGAATTGAAACGTGAATACAATACCTCAATTTTGTTTATTACGCATGACTTGGGTGTCATCAACCAAATGGCGGATGATGTCGCGATCATGTATTGTGGCCAAGTTGTTGAGAGTGCCCCCGTTGAATACATATTCCAAGATAAATCGAAATACATTCATCCATATACAGAAGGCTTGTTGAACTCCATTCCAAGCTTAAGCAGCAGCCGTAGTGAAAAGCTTGATGTCATTCCTGGTTCAGTACCTCATCCATTGGATCTTCCAAAGGGATGCAAGTTTGCACCACGTTGCAAATATGCGACGGATAAGTGTCATAATGAAGAGCCGCCATTGGTTCAAGTTGAAGCGCATCAAACGGTTCGGTGCTTCTATCCTAAGAAAGGAGCACATCATGAGTAACAATGTTTTATTAAAAATTACAGATCTCAAAGAACACTTTCCTTTAAAGAAAAAATCCGTATTTCAAAAGGGCACTTTAAGTGTCAGAGCATTGGATGGTGTCACTGTTGATATTCTTGAAGGGGAAACCCTAGGCTTGGTTGGAGAGTCCGGTTGTGGAAAATCTACATTTGGACGTACCATTCTCCAATTATATGAACCAACAGGTGGAAATGTTGTCTATTACGGTCGCAATCAAGAAGGTGAAGACCTTGCGAAATTAAAGAAGGAAGACATGCGTAATTTACGTCGTGATCTTCAAATCATCTTCCAAGATCCGTATTCTTCCTTGAACCCACGTTTGACTGTTGGTCAAATCATTGGTGAAGGTCTCTTAGCACACGGTGTATTCAAGAGTGAAAAAGATCCTAATTATACTGAATACATCACAAAAGTTATGGATCAATGTGGTTTAGCACCGTACTTCATTCACCGTTACCCTCACCAGTTCTCTGGTGGTCAACGTCAACGAATTGGGATTGCTCGTGCTTTAGCCTTGAATCCGAAATTCATTGTCTGTGATGAGGCTGTAAGTGCACTGGATGTCTCGATTCAATCACAAATCATCAACCTTTTGATTGATCTTAAACATCAAAACAAACTAACTTATTTATTCATCACACATGATTTAAGTGTCGTTAAATTCATCTCAGATCGTATTGGCGTCATGTATCTCGGAAATCTTGTGGAGCTTGCTCCTTCCGATCGTATCTTTGATAATCCTTTGCATCCGTATACGCAAGCTCTTTTAGAAGCGATTCCTCGAACTGATGTTGCCTCGAATCAAAAACTAAGTATTCTTGAAGGCGATATTCCTTCTCCAATCAACCCACCGAAAGGCTGTAAGTTCCACACACGTTGCAAATACGCAACAGAGAAGTGTCGCACAGTCGTACCAAAGTGGGAAGAAATTGAAGAAGGTCATTTCGTTGCTTGTCACTTAAGGAGTGCAGAAGGTGTTTAAACACCGTAAAAGATATACAAAAGAGGAAATGGCAGAATACGATGCCAAATTAAAAGAGATGCACTTTGAAAAAGGGGATTTACCCGCAATGATCATTGCAGGCATTCTTACTTTCATTCCCATGATGCTGGTTGTCTTGGGTGTCATGGTCTTCATCATTTGGTTGTTTTTCTTAAGAAGCTAAAGAAAATGGACAATTGTCCATTTTTATTTTAGGAACACATAAAGATAACTAAGTGCGAAGTTCAGAGCGATGAATAAGACGCTAAGTCCCAAGAAATCCAGTCTGACCATGATGCGTCTTTCATTGGATTTTTGAACATAATTATAGAATGAACTGTACTTTTCTTTTTGGTCCTCATCCAGTGTCTCATGTTTGCGACTGAAGACATAATACGTCTTCTTGAAGGTATAACCAAAGACATCGAAATAGCCATAGCGCTCCAGAAATAGGTACATGGTAATTACTAACATGAAAATGCTCATGAGACCAATAGCATTTAAGAATGCCATCACGAAATCATTCTGGAAAAATGCATAGACAAGAGCGATACCATAAAGGATCAAGAAGAGTCGAAGTTTTTTTAACATATCGTAAGCATTATAGCATATGAATAAAAATGTATAAATGAAAATATTTTCATAAATTTCACTTATTATTTTCACATATATTTCACAAACCTATTGACAGTTTTCATAGTTTCTCTATAATTATGCTATACACGTAAGGTGTGGAAAGGATTATTAGTAATGAAAAGACTATTATTATTGTTGGTAGTTGCTGTCTTGATTGCTACTAATTTAGTTGGATGTGCAAAAAAGGTTGAACTTGGTGCTAACATCAATTTATTCCAAGGCGAAGACATCCCTACATTAGATGCAAACTTAGCTACCGATGCTGTTTCCTTTGATTCATTAGGAAACGTTATGGAAGGTCTCGTTCGTTTAGGCCAAGATGCTGATCTCGTTCCTGGGGTTGCAACTGAATGGTCATTTGACGAAGCTACGTTGACTTGGACATTTAAACTAAATGAAGATGCTGTATGGGTTAACGCTACTGGCGAAGA
>DHGC01000100.1:22105-25142 GCA_002402585.1 Erysipelotrichaceae bacterium UBA4808
GATTATCAATACACCTTTATGTTAGCGGATGTCGCTAAGATCGTTAGTTATGAAGCAGTAGACGATGCGACTTTAACCGTCACATTGGCTGAAAAAGTTCCTTATTTCCTAAGTAACATGGCATTCCCTTCTTTCTACCCAATCCCTAAGGAAAGAGTAGAAGCATTAGGCGAAGGTTATGGTACAACCGCTGAAGACCTTTGGTACAATGGGCCATTCTATATGTCCAAATGGGATCACTCGGTTGAATTCGTATGGACACGCAACCCAGAATATTGGGAAGCTGAAGTTGTTCGTACACCTGCAGTCACTTTCCGCGTCATCGAACAATATGATGTAGCGACTGGTGTTGCATTGTATGATGAAGGCCAAATCGACGCAGTTGGTTTGTCCGGTGAATTTGTTACTCAACGTAAAAACGATCCAGATGCAGTTACAGTTCCTGATACGGCTGTCTTCTACTTGATGATCAACGTTGGTAATGCTGGTCCTACCGCAACTGCACCCGATGATCAAGCTGCAGCTGGTAACCCATTGTTCGACAACCTAAAAGTTCGTCAAGCGATCGCTAAATCCATCGACAAAGCTTACATCGCTGATAATATCTTAAAGAACGGCTCTGTTCCTGCTTACCACTTCATTCCTTCTAACTACTTGTCGAAAGATGGCGTTGGTTTCGAAGATGCACGTGGCGAAGGTTACATGTTGACCGACAAAGCTGAAGCGCGCGCGTTGTTCGAAGCTGGTATGACTGAATTGGGCTATGCTGCTGGTGAAAACGGATTATCCGTTAACATCTTAAACTACGAATCCGCTACTGCTGGGCTGATCATTGAATTCGTTAAACAAGAATTGGATGAATTGTTTGCAGGTTATGGTATTACCATCAATATCTCAACTCTTCCATTCGCACAAAAATTAACAGAAGCAGAAGCTGGCCGTTATGACATCACATTTGCTGGTTGGGGTCCTGACTATGATTGGCCAACAACTTACTTGGATATGTGGTTGACTGACAATGCTTATAATGAAGTTGGTTACTCCAGTGCTGAATATGATGCATTGGTGAGCCCTGCTGGTAAAGATGATGCTCAAGTTTGGGCAGATCTTGTTAAAGCAGAGGGCGTCTTCTTGAATGATGCTGTCATGGTTCCAATCTATCAAAGAGCTGGTATCTCCTTGAGAAACCCAATGGTCTCCGGTATCGTTTATCACTTAAGTGGTTACGACACGAGCTTGAAATGGGCATTTAAAGAAGTTGCTGAGTAATTTGTTCGCTTAAAGTCTTAAAAAAAGGGTGCTTTATGCACCCTTCAGACTGTAGACAAATAGGGGGGTTAAAAGTTCACCTGAACGATTAGCCTTCCTTTTTTCATACTTATTGGAGCTAAAAGCGTAATAAAATAAGTTTTAATAAGGTTTAAAGAAGCTTTCCGGGCATCCCAGAAGGCGATTTTTTTCATGTTCATCGATGCGAAAAGCAGATACATGTAATCCTGTACCTTATTCAAGCCTCGATAGCGGGTATACCGTAAGCCCTGCTTCTCTTTCCCATCCGCGAAGATCCGCTCAATCGTCTGTTTCCGCAGGGGATAGTATTGCGTGTGATACTGCGTGAGTCGAACCATCTCAATCTCATTACTATGATCCTGCCATAGGGAACGCGTCAGGGTTCGTGAGCTTGCACTCTTTGTGAAGCACTGATCACGGAACGGACAGGTCTTACAATCCTTACTGCTCGAGCGATAGAGGACGGAACCAGTTGCTTTACTGACACTGCGTGGCGTCAAGATCTTCCCATAAGGACAATGATAGACATCGGCACTTGGATCGTAGCGGAAGTTCAACTTGAGCTCAGGTTCATCGGTTTTGGTCTTCTTCTTTTTGGGTCCCTTTGGTCGGGTATAGGGCATCAAGGCGGTCACGTTGCGTTCAATCAATTCCTTTGCGATCGAAGGGGTCTTATACCCAGCATCGACCCCGACACTGCGTATCATCTCGCCAAACACCTGCTGCACTTCATCAAAGGCAGGCAGGAAGGTCACGGAGTCGTGGAGGTTGGCGGGATTCACCTTGACACCTAAGACGAAACCGTTTTGATCACAGGTCGTCTGTGCACTGTAGGCGAACTGTTTCTCGTGCTCTCCCTTATGGAATAAGCCACATTCCGGGTCGACGGAGCTCAGTTTGATGCGTTTGGGTTTCAACTTGACGGGTTTCGCCAGCTTCAGACCCTTGCGGATACTGTACGCATCACATTCCTGATCCAAGGCATCCTGATACGCCTTGCGTTCCTCCATCACATACGCTTCCGTGGCTTTATTCTTGTTCGCATTCGCTTTGATGTGCGTGGAATCCATATAAATGTGGGCGGGTCTTAGATAACCCCGTGTAAAGGCTTGGGCCAAGATGCGATCGAACACCGCTGCGAACACCGTCTTGGTTTCCAATACCCCTGTGATGGGATGAACTACTTCAATCGACTGGCTGAACTTGCGGGTATAATTCTTGGAGAAATCCGAGAAATGCGGGAGTGGATCCTCAACCCCATAGCCGATGAACCACCGGTAAGCGAGATTGACTTTCGTTTCTTCAATTGTTCTCCGCATACTGTTATAGCCATACAGATGATTGATGAACAACAGCTTGAAGAGCACGATCGGATCGATGCTGGGCCGTCCGATTTGTGCATACAGAGGCTCCACCAGCTCATAAATAAAACGGAAGTCGATGGAGCGATCGACTTTCCGCAGTAGATGATTTTCAGGGATGGTGTTTTCTAAGATGATCATGCTCATCTCATAGGCTTTATGGTTCGTTTTCGAGATCATGTCAAGGTCCTCATTCGTTACTTCTATTTTACCATGTCTAGATTTCACTCGAAATATAAAAAAAGACCATCGACACATTTGTCGACAGTCTGAACAGATAAATTATCTGTTCTTTTTTAATGCTTTGGTTGCTCATTTAGAGGAGCGGCTATATAATTACTGTTATGAAAACAATACGCAAAATCGGTGTCGTTCTAAAAGAAGGC
>DHGC01000043.1:0-8399 GCA_002402585.1 Erysipelotrichaceae bacterium UBA4808
GTCTTATTTACTGAGTAACACCAAAGTAAGTAATAATGATACAATAAGAACATGATAGAAAAATACCAAATAAAAGAGATTATCGAGCAACAAATCTGTGTGCCTGTTATTCCAAGTATGAAACAATTGGAAAAATTCATTGAAACAGATCTCTTAATCTGCTTATTCCAAGACATTCATATTTCACTTTTGGAAAATATGATTAGGAAAATTCATGAGTGTAATAAACTAGCATTGGTCCATATTGATATGATTCATGGAATTTCTGTAGATGAATATGGAACAGAGTTTTTATGTCAAAGATTAAGAGCTGATGGGATTATCTCTACTAAAACCAAGATTATTGAAACAACTAAAAAGAATAAGAAAATTTCTGTATTGCGTGTATTCTTAATTGATAGTAAATCAATTGAACGTGGAATAGAAACAATCCTCAAATCACAACCAGATTTAGTAGAAGTTATGCCTGCGATTGCCTATAGAATTATTCCTTATATTGAATCGAGAATATCAATTCCTATCATTGGTGGAGGGTTACTTAAGACCATCGATGATATAAGAGAGGGTTTAAATGCAGGATGTATCGCATTTACAGTAAGTGATTTAAATTTATGCAACATGATTCACGATGCTCAAAAAGAAGAAGGGATTCAATAAAATAGAAATGAGGCCGTTTTAATTTGCGATAAAATGCCATTGTATATACAAATTCAATGATTTAGATGTTACTCAACATATAAGGACTTGATTTTGGACAGGTGACTTACATTATCACCGTCGAACCATATAATGAACCTTACACAAGAGGGTCCTTATGCAAAACAACGACATTCTAGACTTATTCAGCCAACTTACTGACTTCCAAAAAGAACAGATCCAACGTGAACTGAGAAACTTTATCCAGTTCAACGAACTGGTCTAATCTTCCCATTATGCACACTGTCCTTTGTGCGATATCGCTGAACCCAAGATCATCAAGAAAGGCTTCTTAAATGGCAAGCAACGGGTTGAGTGCCAGACTTGCTTTCACACGTTTGTCCAAACAATCGGTAAGCTCCAGTATAATTCCCATAAGACAGAAGCACAGGGAATAATTTTTATTTTCGATACCTTAAATGCTAGCCCACTTCTAGAAACTGACGTGAAGCCAGATTGCGCCGTTGACACCGTCTTCCACATGCGTTATAAATTCCTTTTATTTCTTGAACAACTGTTGTTTGAACATCTCTTAAATCTAGATATACTCTTCAATATCGTTGAAATCGATCTCAGTGATGGTTGTATAGGCATCAAACGAACTTCGGTAAGGAAAGCGTGCAAGTATGGAGAAGTTGAATTCTAGATTTAAACAACTGTATCTTCATTGCGGTGGGGTTTCAATTCAGTATCTGAGTCGTTATTTAGTCCTTGATGTTTTCATACGTTATTTTAATAGAATGGATCATCAAGAAAAGCTCATGGTATTTCTCACTATAACTAAGTTATCATTGGGATCTTTCACTAATCAAATAGTGAAAGATCAAAATCAATGCTTAAACTAAAGGAATTAGAAAATCAAACCCATATTTGTAGAATATAACCATTTTTATAAAGTTATCTTAAGTTATCTTAATAATTTGAATTAACTTATTTTTAGTAACTAAGTGACGATAGAGTCCATATAATTGTGTAAAAGTCGAAAGGCCAAAGAGGTCTGTTATTATGTTAGTAACGACACCACATAAGGAAGAACTCTATGACCCAAATTAATCTTAATTTAAATGCCGAACAGATTCAAGATATCATTTCAAATAGCGGGGCGAACGACCTCGCTAAGCAAATGTTAACGACCATCTTTAATCAACTGATGGAGAAAGAGCGAGATGACTATATCAATGTCGATGCATATTCAAGAGACGAACACCGACAATCATCTCGTAACGGGTATTATGAATGGAATTATACCACTCGAATCGGACGACTTGAGTTAATCATTCCTCGAACACGCGATGGCGAATTCTCACCCAGTATCTTTGAACGTTATCAGAGAAATGAAAAAGCTTTACTATCGACAATGCTTGAAATGTATGTACAAGGGGTATCGACTCGTAAAGTAACGAAAGTCGTCGAAGAGTTATGTGGGACATCTGTTTCCAAATCATTCATTAGCTCATTAACGAACCAATTAGACGAAGTCGTTCAAACTTTCTTAAATAGACCTTTGGAGCGTAAATACCCCTTTATCTTCAGCGATGTCCTGTACATTAAAGTGCGCGAGAATAAAAGAGTGGTTTCTAAAGCCTTTTATGTCATATTAGGGGTAAATGATCTAGGCGAACGAGAATTATTAAACTTTTGGATATCCGAGTCAGAATCGTATGAAACATGGAAAGCGCTCTATGAACAGTTACTCTCGCGAGGGCTAACAGGATTAAAACTGGTTGTCTCAGATGCTCATAAAGGAGAGGTAAGAGCGATAAAGGAAGTATTTGGAGGAGTCAGTTGGCAGCGATGTCAGGTTCACTTTATGCGAAATGTGTTTGATAAGTTACCGCGTAAAAATACGGAGCAGGTACGAGATGAACTCAAGGTACTTTTTAAGACAAACAATATTGAATTAGCCAGGACGCTTAAAAACCAAATCGTGAATCACGATGCATCGCACTATGAAAAAATGGTTGAATGTCTTGATGAAGGATTTGAAGATAGTTTCCAGTATTGTTCAATTGAAGAAAGTAATTACTCAAGACTTAAAAGTACCAATCTGCTTGAAAGACTTAATTCTGAAATACGAAGAAGAGAAAGAGTTGTACGTATCTTCCCGAATGAATCGTCTGCACTACGTTTATTAGGATCAATCCTCATTGATATTCATGATGAATGGCAATCCAGTCCTCGACAATACATTAATTTTACGCATAAAACAAAAAAGTGGATCGATTAAACGAATCCACAAACTGACATAAATGATTTTACACAAAATTCTGGACTTGACTCTAAGTGACATGCATTTAAAAATGATTAGTATTTGTTTATCACCAAACAAACTCTCTAGATCAGATGCCAATAAAATCAATAAAAGCATCGATGTAGTAAGGATGTTTCAGACTGTCGACAAATAAGTCGATGGTCTTTCTTAACCTGTTTAGGATAAAAATGGGCATGGTAAAATAGAGGTATCAAGAGGGCTTGCACATGATCACGAAAACGTACCAAAAAGCACATGAGATGAGTATGATCATCTTAGAAACGTATATCCCAGAAAACCACTTATTACGGAAGATTGATCGATCGATTAATGTCCGTTTTATTTATGAGTTAGTTGAACCGTTGTACTCTAAAATAGGGCGTCCAAGTATCGATCCGATTATGTTGTTTAAGTTACTTTTCATCAATCACTTGTATGGCTATAACAGTATGCGAAGAACGATTGAAGAGACGAAGGTGAATCTAGCGTATCGTTGGTTTATTGGATTAGGGGTTGAAGAATCGGTTCCTCACTTCTCTGATTTCTCGAAGAACTATACCCGTAAGTTCAGTCAGTTGATTGAAGTCGTCCACCCCATTACCGGGGTCCTAGAGACGAAGAGTGTGTTCGCAGCGGTATTTGATCATATCTTAAGCCAAGCGTATCATAAAGACTTTATTCGAGCCGCGCATATCGATATGGATTCAACGCATATTAAAGCGAATGCGAATAAACGGAAATCTGAAGATGTTCAAATCATGGAAGAACGTAAATCCTATCAAGACGCTTTAGATCAAGAATGTGATACCTACAGTGATGAAACAGGGATTAAACAAGCGAAAGATGTTGAATCAGAAGGAAAACGAATTAAACAGAGTACCGTTGACCCTGAGAGTGGAAACTTTCATAAAGGCGAATACGAGAGATAGTTTGCTTACTTAGCCCAAACCACCTGTGATCAAAATGGATTTATCTTAGGTGTGAAAGTAAATCCAGGGAGTCTTCATGATAGTCGTACCTTCACTCCCGCTTTTGATGAAGTACATCAAGTATTTGGACAATTGATTCGCAGTGTTGGGGCTAACGAGGCGATAAAGTTCCTCATATCGTTCGTGAATTGATTTGATTGAACGAAAGATTACGCCTTAATGCCGTATACCCGACCTAAAGGACGAAAATATAATGAAGATGACGTTAAAGTAGTGAAGAAAAAGTTTGAGTATGATGTGAGTGCCGATGTCTATGTTTGTCCGAATGGAAAGATTCTAACCTCACGAAGTATTAGTAAAGAAAACGGTTATATTACGTATCGATCTTCTTCTAAAGACGGTAAGACTTTTCCGCTTAGTGATCATTGATTAACGAAGAGCAGTGTCACTAAGACGGTTCAGAGGCATCTCTGGCAATCGTATCTGGATGAAGTCGAACTGATTCGTCATACCCAATACCATGGTCAATACGATGCCTTGCGTAAACAAACGATTGAGCGCAACTTCGGGGATGGGAAAGAGCAGTACGGATTACGGTATACCCGCTATCGGGGATTGAATAAGGACCAAGATTATCTGTATCTGCTTTTCGCTTCGATGAATTTCAAAAAAAACGCTTTATGGACTTCTCGTAAAGCTTCAAATATCTTCCTATGTACACTTATTTCACTCATTAAGACACAATTAAACCAAAGAAAAACGGAGTTAAAGTTCCAATTCAACTTTTAACCCCGTTTCGTCAATTGTACTATATTAATTTAACCAATGCTTTGAAGAGTAATCCAGAAGAGAAGGAACCTGGATCTATATGTCCAATGGATCGATCACCTAAATAAGCAGCTCGACCCTTTGTAGCCTTAAGTGGACTCGTGTCATTGACAAAACCATCAATCATCTCTTCAGTTAGATTATTCTGTTTCAAACAATTAATAACAGGTAACCAAACATCAATCATCGTTTTCTCAAATCGAGCTGCCTTCCCTCGATACATGATTGAATCTACACCTGCTATTAATGCAGAAACTAGTTGATCAAGTGTTATTTCCTTAACATCACCCAAGCTATTAGCCATTGCAAGAAAGGCGGAACCATATAGAGGTCCTGAAGCTCCACCCACTTTACCTAACATTGACATTCCGATTAGTTTACATTCATCACCAATGGACAAACCCTGTTTGTTTAGATGAGTTTTTTGATAAGCCTCCACCCCTTTTGCCATGTTAAATCCATGATCACCATCACCAATCGCATTATCTAAATCACTTAAATAAATCTTATGAGTTTGAATTTCACTTGTCCAAATCTCAAACCATTTAGTAAAATCAGCAGAATTCACAATATTACCACGCAACCACTTTCACTTCTTGATCTAGATATTCTATCCAACGTTTATTTTTAATACGTAACAACGTTAAAGAAATACCTTGCATTTCAATAGAAGTCATTTTATTACCAATTATCTTACGTGAGACATGAATATTTAAATCTTTTAGAATACTTAATACGTCATTCATAAAGATATATTGTTCCATCAGAGGTGTTCCACCCATACCATTTACGAATGCGACAACTTCATCATCTTGTTTCAATTTCAACTCAGCAACAATTTTATCAATAAACTCATGAGCCATTGCTCGTGATTCATGTAATTTTGCGCGTCGATATCCTGGTTCACCATGAATACCAAGTCCAAATTCAATTTCATCATCACCCAATTCAAAGCCTGGTTTACCAGCTTGCGGTACGATTGCAGGAGTTAATGCTAATCCCAATGTAGCCATTTCATTAATAAGAACTTCACTTTCACTCTTGATTTCATCTAGAGTCGCATTGTTTTCAGCCATAGCACCCAGTATTTTGTGAACAAGAACAGTACCAGCAACACCACGACGACCCTCAGTCCAAGTTGAACCTTCAACTGCAATATCAT
The DNA here is from genome assembly GCA_002402585.1 of Erysipelotrichaceae bacterium UBA4808. Lineage (GTDB taxonomy): Bacteria > Bacillota_I > Bacilli_A > Erysipelotrichales > Erysipelotrichaceae > UBA2212. Next base: position 5,867 of record DHGC01000043.1, read on the forward strand.
CGTTCACTGTAACAAAATTAACTTTAATATTATCTATTTCTTCTGCCATTTCTTTTGCCATAGTGAAATTAATAAGATCACCAGTATAGTTTTTAATAACTAAAAATACACCAACTCCTTTATTTGCTGCTTTAATACCTTCATATACTTGATCTACTGTTGGAGATGTAAATACATCTCCACAAACGGCTGCACTTAACATACCTTTACCAACAAAGCCTGCATGAGATGGCTCATGTCCACTTCCACCCCCAGAAACTAATCCAACTTTTCCATTTCCTTCGTAATTACGAGCAACAACACGAGTGTAACCTACGCGATGTACGATATTATCATGCGTTGCAACTAAGCCATTAATCATTTCTTCAACGACATCTTCTGGTCTGTTTATAATCTTTTTCATGGTTTCTCCTTTTTAAAACAGAACGAAATACACCCAAGTGTATACGCTTTCATTGTAAACTAATTCACATATCAATTGTAAACAAACAAGTTATAGGTCGAATATTGTCGGAAGTTTGACGGTTTTAAGAAGATTGAAAATGAATCAAGCCTTTAACCAAAATATTAAAGAAAAAAATTATTAAAGCGCATCATGTTATAAGCTATCAGAATTTCAGTGTTTTTTGGATGATATAGTTAATCAAATTAATAATATCTCTAATCAGACGATTTTATAGTGAGACCTTTATAGTAAACTCATTTTCTAAAAGATTAATAAATAAGGTGTTATTCGTCAAATGAGGACTTGTACTGAAGCCTTTCAAGATAGTTGAACATGTTCCACAAAGATGATTTGTTTTTGATCAAAATGGGCTCAAGAATTGCCCATTATGAGTCAAAAATCTCACGAAATTGTTCCAGAATCGCATGTTTTATAAGAAATTTAGAGATCAATCTTTGTAAATATCAGGATGAAACGATGTTATTTACCAAAGTCCTTGTTTGCCGAATAACACCATAAATAATGGTTTTTAAATCATCTTAGAAACTCACCATAAATATAAAACACTCCTTCTTTAAATATTATGAAAAATAGTAAGTGTTTTTAAAGCAATCCGATTCTATGCATAATATGCATAACAGGAAAGCTTTTAAGGTGCGAAAGGTGACCTTGTTTAGCTGTTTTGCTAAGTGTAAAGATAAAAAAATCAGTGAAGACACTATTGCCGATGGGATAGATCGATTCGCTTTATACAATCAAAAAGTGTTACTTAATGAAATAATACTTTTGTGAGGATGCTTCTACAAGATTATAAGAAGAATGGGTATCTTACTTAAATTGGTTTAAATCGCGCATTGAAGAATCTCAACATCGGAGGCTCATACACAAATTCCAAACCTGTAATGCTATCCCGTTTATTGTATAAAGCAATGACCGCATCCGCAACGATATCCATATGAGCATAGGTATACACTCTTCTTGGAATCGTAATGCGAACAAGCTCAAGTTTTGGGCGATGATTCTCACCGGTTTCCTTATTGCGTCCAGCAGAAACGATGCCTCTTTCCATGGTGCGGACACCCGATTCGATGTATAAATGGGCGGCTAATGCTTGTGCGGGCAACTGGTCCTGAGTTAAATGCGATAGAAATCTACGTGCATCAAGGAATACCGCATGTCCACCCACGGGTCGTACAATCGGTACACCCGCTGCTTCCAGTTGATCGCCAAGATATTTGACTTGCTCAACACGATGCGAAATATAAGCATAGTCCACAGACTCCGTGATTCCGATCGCCATGGCTTCCATGTCACGTCCTGCCATGCCACCATAAGAGGGCATGCCTTCAAACACAACGACCAGTTCCTTGCTTCTTGCGAACAGATCATCGTCATTCATGGCCAAGAAACCTCCGATATTAACCAAACAGTCCTTCTTGCCAGACGTCGTGCAACCATCCCCATAGCTCATCATTTCGTGGAGGATGTCTTTAATGGAGACATGTTTATAGTCTTCTTCACGCTTCTTAATGAAATAAGCATTTTCGACACAACGCGTCGCATCGAAGAAAATCTGGATATGATGTTTTTTACACAAGGCACTCACTTCTCGAATATTCTGCATTGATACAGGTTGTCCGCCTGCTAAATTAACGGTAACCGCTAAACATACATAAGGAATACGCTCTGATCCAAACTCATCAATAAGTGCTTGCAGCTTATTTAAGTCAATATTCCCCTTAAATGGAAGATCGATTTCTGAATTATGGGCTTCATCGATGATCACATCTTTGAACGTACCCCCATTTGCTTCTTGATGGTAGCGCGTCGTGGTAAAATACATGTTGCCTGGAATGATATCGCCTTGCTTTATTTTAAGTCTAGACAATAGATTCTCAGCACCACGTCCTTGGTGGGTTGGGACCATGTGTTTAAATCCATAGTATTCTTTTACCACCGCATCTAAATGCAAGAAATTACGACTACCGGCATAGGCTTCATCTCCAATCATCAGACCCGCCCATTGTCGATCGCTCATCGCATTGGTACCACTATCCGTAAGTAAATCAATGTACACATCTTCACTCT
>DHGC01000043.1:8449-11775 GCA_002402585.1 Erysipelotrichaceae bacterium UBA4808
TAGTTCTTCATCCTAAGTCTCCTTTAAACTTACTGTATCGATGTTTGTAAGCGCTGTCAATGAATCTTCGGGATGTAAAAAATGATAGTAAAAGAAAGAATAATCTCTGCTTTGTAAAGATTCTCAGTAAGTGCCGAGGATTACGCGGTAGTTCATAGAACCACGTTAGAATTGCATAAAAATCGTTTCAATCCTGAAACAGACCAAGATGAAACGATTTTGAGTTGATGAGTTCTTCAGTATTGAAACAAACGTTGAGCTTGATTATTCTTCATTCATGAGCAATTCCCTAAATTCCGCAAGCTTTTGCTTTCGTTTTTCACTTACTTCAGGATATTTAGGGTTGATGGATTCCAGTGTGCTTACAACAATTTCTGCAATAACGGCACGCGCAAACCATTTCTTGTCCGACGGCACAACATACCAAGGACAATCTGGAGTAGAAGTGTTGTTTATAGCTTCTTCATAGGCTTCCATGTATTTGTCCCAATAACCACGTTCCACAACATCGCCATCACTGAATTTCCAGTTCTTGCTTGGATCATCTATCCGTTGTAAGAATTGTTTCTTCTGTTCTCCCTTAGAAATATTCAAGAAGATTTTAATCACGCGAAAGCCATTCTGGTGCAAGTGCTTTTCATAGTTTTTGATTTGATCATAACGATCTTCAAAGATGTCCTTTGTTAAGACACGTTCGGGAAGAGATCCTTTTTTATGCAAATCATGTACCTTCACAACCAACACATCTTCATAGTAGGAACGATTAAAGATTGTGATCATGCCACGTTGAGGGGCAGCTTTCATCGCTCTCCATAAGTAATCATGGGCCAATTCTTCTGACGAAGGAACTTTAAAATTATGCACCGATATCCCTGCAGGATTGACCCCACTCATGACATACTTAACAGCCCCATCTTTACCCGCCGCATCCATGGCTTGAAAGATTATGAGAACACCTTCTTTACCCTCGGCATAGAGACGTTCTTGAAGTCCTTGTAATTCCATGATGTGATCATCTCGAAGTTCTTCTGCTTCTGATCGATCTTTGAACTTTCCATCCTGTTTCGTATCAAAATCGCTAATCTTGAATTTCTTGTTTCCATCAAAACGGAAATCATTGATATTCATCTGAGTACCTCCCTTTGTTTATAGCGTTAGGCTTTAGTTGTTTTCATTATAACATCATTACGGAATGCGAGTCGTTTCACAGATGTAGGAAGAAAATCGTGAGTTGAGCTTGTAAAAAAACCGCAGAGATGCGGCTATTGTATACCTTGCGTATAATACTGGTATCCTTAAAGTAAGTAGAATGTAAGAATGAAGGAATCAATCCAAATCTTGTATCGTCATACGACTGATTTCATTGTTTAAAACGTTACTTTTATGAGTCTTCTTATAGATGACTAAGAAGACCACTGTAGGTAAGTAAAGAATTATCGAAAACATAAAAACGCTAATGTAGTTGATGGCGAGGCCGTTCACTAGAATTAAAAAAACATTGAATGTTGCACTAATCGCTGAAACAAGCGGCAAGATTAGACCTGGCCAAGACTGTTTCATCTTGGAAAGATAGATCTGCAGTACGATCAATATCGCAATGGGAATCGTAACTAAAATGGAATCACTATCATTGAGAAAACTGTTTTCATACTAGATCATTTCCTTTTTGTTCTTTTTATATTCACTTATAAGTAGCTTTGCCGTCTCAAAATCAATTTTCTCATTGACCGCAAGTTGCTTTATCAAGGCGATATAAGGTTCCGAAGATGATTGCTCACAAATGTGTATTTTCTGTATCAACCGATCAAGTCTCAAACGAACGGTAGGATATGTAACAGAATAAATATTTGCAAGTTCTTTTAGAGATCCCGAAGCAAGTAAAAATTTCTTTATAAAAGAAACATCTTCATCGTCTAAGTTCGTCATCCACTCCGGTACAATATTGATTGGCATTTGAATTACCTTTAATAATATTAAAGGTAACATTTAATATTATTAAAGTCAATGTATATTCTGTTGTTGATAAATATCCTATTCTGTACGCCTAATCAATACTTTTAAGGGTGTGATAAAGCGTAAAGCGCTAAAAGAAAAACAAGTATAAAGTGCATTCAACGCTGATCATAAAATTGGAACAAATTTTCATTGTGATTCCTTTAACGATCTTAATAAGCGTGATAGGATGAATATTAAATGGAAAGTAGGGAAATTTATCATGAATGTAAAACTCGTTATCGCAGATATTGACGGGACCTTAGTGAATTATGGCAAAAATATCATGCCATTGACACGCCAAGCACTCATCGATCTACATGAAAAAGGTGTACTCTTGGGCATTGCGTCCGGTCGCCCAGTGGGAGATCAACTCAAAGCCAATGCACAACGTTGGGGACTGAATTTTCAATTTGATGTCATCATTGGCATGAATGGTGGACAACTCTTGGATGTTCGTCATAACCGCTACCAAGAATTCTATACGTTAAAGGCTGAAGTCATTCATGAAATCATTGATGTGATGCGTCCATTGGACCTCAATCCCTTTGTGTACAAAAAAGGCTATATGTTAAGTGGAAGATTGGATGAAGAAATGAAAGCCTCTTCTGTTCGTAATCACGAACCCGCACTTCCAGCTAAAGAAGAAGCGGAGTTATGGGAAGAAGATAATGCGAAATTATTATTCCGATTACCACCGAACCCAGATGAAGTAAAACGTATCGTCGCATTCGCAAAAGCGCATCCCAAACCGTACTATCAATCTTTCTTATCTGGACCGAAGATGTTGGAGTTCCAAGATCCGCGTGTCAACAAAGGGGTTGCCTTGGTTGAGTATTGCCGAGCCAACAACATCGATCTATCTGAAGTCATTGCCATTGGGGATGCGTCAAATGATAATGAAATGTTAAAAGTAGCAGGCTTGGGTGTTTGTTTAAAGAGTGGGACACCAGATACTTTAGCGATCGCTGATGTGATTACAGAATATGATTGTGATGAGGATGGGACAGGTCGTTATCTTTATGATTATGTTTTGAATACCGTCTAAGCTTGAGTGTAATGTTTTAGTGATCATCTTGATTTTTCAAGGTGATTTTTGTTTGGGATCTTATTAAAAAGCGGGTTTGTATTTTAAATGATAGGCAAAATTGTGAAAGATATTTTCAAAGACCTCATCAAATGTTGATGCCCTGTGATCCAGAGATAGGATTTTAAGATTTGTTCATCTTTTAGGAAATTCCAAAGAGAATAAAAATAAAAGGATGTTATTCGGCAAATGGGGACTTGTACTGAACCCTTCCAAATAGTTGAATATTTTCCACAAAGATGATTTG
>DHGC01000043.1:11853-14464 GCA_002402585.1 Erysipelotrichaceae bacterium UBA4808
AAAGTCCTTATTTGCCGAATAAAACAAATAAAAACCACCCTTTGGTGGTGATTTTCACGATGGTGACCCGTACGGGGTTCGAACCCGTGAATGGAAGCTTGAGAAGCTTCTGAGTTAACCTTTTCTCCAACGGGCCTTGTAAAGCTATTATAACGCAAATTTTCGATGGTTTCAGTAATACGAACCTATTTATATTGTATAAATAAATAGTGACTATAAAAACGATTCATAAAGTGAACTTTTTTATAATAAGGTGAAAACAAACGTCGAGGTAATCTGAAAGTGTTCTACTTTGATCTGAATTTCACCATAGAGCCATTTAAGAGTCAAAAGAGTCGATTGAATATCGATATTCTTAACGATATACTTGAAGAAGTAAAAGTTCAAAGGTAGGAAAATGAAACAACTGTATAAACAGATAATCGTAGTACTTGGAATACTTTTAATCTTGTCTTTTGTTTATTCGAATCATCAAAGCCAAGAACAAATTCAAGATCTTAATCTTAAATATGAAGAACTGAGAGCGCAGTATCTCCATCAACAAGACCTTCTATCAACACTACAAAAACCAGAGATCGAAGAGTCAAGTGTCGATTTCAATGATGTACGTGGATCCGTGTATTGTTGCGGATGGGATATCATCGAGTATGATGTGTCCAAAGATATCACAACCATTCATCCAATTCTTGTACCAATCTTAATCACAATCAAAGGAAAGCTACCGAGCTATATCGATTATACCCGTGACGATCGTTTCCACTTCACCTTCTTCTATATCAATGGAGAAGAACGCTATCCCATCCGTTCATATCAACTTGTGAGCAAAGCATCCATACTCTACGGTTGGGATGATGATCAGACAGTCGATCCTGCATCCGATTTAGGGAATGGATACATCGTTTATGTCACAGATCCCAATGTGCCAGCCAATATGTACACTGAGGATGAGCAAATCATTCAAAAGATGAAGGATTTTATGAATACTGTAAGTTATGAAGTCATTCGTTAGAATCATACGTATATAGTTAAATCGTGGTAAGTGAAGTAGATGGCATTATAAAATAACGATCAAAGTATGACCGTTATGTTTATGTTAAATGAACTATTTTACTTCGATCCACAACTCATTCCGATTTAAGAAACCAGGACTAAAAGGTGGATTATACCGAGCAAGCTGTAGTTCACCAAGGATGAGATATCCCTATGTAACAATCCATTTCTTTAGCGCTTCTTAATGCTTACGAATGATCGTCATTTTAGGATTTCAAAAAAAACGATAAGCTGCAGAGACACGTTCAGGAACAAGTACCTTTTTAAGCATCTGATTGATTGGAAAGGGAACATCATCGTATTTCATCTTGGGAGGCATCACGAAGGCAGTTGTTTGAATACCATCATTATTCATGCTATTTACAACAGGAGCGGTCATTGAGCTCTTTTGGTGGTTTTGATTTTCACCTTGGAAGAAATCAAAAGCCAAGCGAAAGCCTTGGTAACTTTTCAAGTCACGATCCGATGCTTCAATCATAGCTTTATTAAGAGCTTATCTATGAAACTTACATTTAAAATGAATAAACCCCTAAATACTTAGAACTTAGGGGTTGTTGTTGATATGTAAGAAACGTTATCGTACTTGTCCATCACCATTGATCAAATACTTGATGGTACACAACTCATTTAGGCCCATAGGACCACGAGCATGCAGTTTTTGCGTTGAGATCCCAATTTCTGCCCCATAACCAAACTCAGAACCATCTGTAAAACGTGTCGACGCATTGACATAAACAGCCGCCGCATCAACCTCTTTCTGGAATCGTTGAGCAGTCAATAGATCTTGCGTTACGATGCTCTCAGAATGTTTCGTCCCATACTTTTGGATATGTTCAATGGCTTCTTGTAAACCATCCACAATCTTTACCCCAATGATCAAATCAAGGTATTCTGTTCCCCAATCCTCTGTACTCGCTAAATTAAGATCAGGATAAAGTTCTTTCGTTTTATGACACGCTCTAATTTCGACGTGTGCTTCTCTAAGTGCAGGGATAAGTAAATCCAAAAACTGAGGAGCGATGCTTTGATCAACCAAACACTTCTCTGCCGCATTGCATACGCCAGGTCTGGAACACTTCGCATTGATCACAATAGCCAGTGCTTTACGTAAATCCGCACTTTGTTCGACATAAATATGACAATTTCCAACACCGGTCTCAAGAACAGGAACCTTGGCATGCTCAATCACAGATTGAATGAGTTTTGCGGATCCTCGGGGAATCAACACATCGATGTGCTCACGATCTTGCATAAGTTCTAGGGCAAGTGTACGATCATTATCTTCAATGAATTGAACAGTGTCTGATGAAATGGCATTTCTTGTTAGAGCTTCTTTGATAAGACTGACAAGGTATTTGTTGCTGAGGTAGGCTTCTTTACCACCACGCAGAATAATGGCATTCCCTGCTTTTAGACATAACGCTGCCGCATCGATGGTCACATTTGGACGTGCTTCATAAATCATCGCAATCACACCTAAAGGGACACGTATTTTCTGTATATCCAAACCATTTGGACGTGTGAACTCCTCGATCACAGAACCATTAGGGTCATCCAACGC
>DHGC01000043.1:14521-15520 GCA_002402585.1 Erysipelotrichaceae bacterium UBA4808
AATTCGCTGTGTTCTCTAAGCAGTGTTGCGAGACTTTGTAAAAATGCATTTTTCACTTCAGTAGAAACAAGTGCCATTTCTAAAGAAGCTTGTTTAGCAAGGATTGCTTTCGTTTTTACTTCATTCATCTTGCTTACCTTTGAACCAAGTGCCAATCAATTCACCCTTTGTAATTTTATAGAGTACGTTTGGATGCTCACCATGCGCAATGACCATGTCAATACCTTCTTGCATGACGATTTGTGCAGCTTTAAGTTTTGTGCTCATGCCACCTGTACCAAGTGCGGAAATCGCCCCTTTTGCATTATTGAGCAAATCATCTGTTAGATCGTCCACATGGTCAATCAATATCGCATCTGGATTCACTTTAGGATTATCGGTATAAAAGCCATCGATGTCAGATAACAGAATAAGCAGATCCGCATGAACATTCTTAGCGACCAAGGCACTTAAAGTGTCATTATCTCCGATTGATTTCTCACCCTCGATTTCATCGGTGGCGACAGGATCATTTTCATTCACAATCGGGACAATCCCTTGAGATAACAGTTTATTGAAACTGTTTTGAACATTCTTCCTTAAGACTGGCTTTTCAAACACATCAGATGTCAAAAGAATTTGTGCGACCACATGACCATACTCTCCAAAGAACTTTGAGTATAGATGCATTAATTCTGATTGACCAACAGCCGCTGCAGCTTGACGTTCGACAACTGATACTGGACGATGGGTCCATTTCATTTTGGCAGCCCCAATACCAATTGCCCCAGAAGAAACCAAGATGATTTCTTTACCTTCATTTGCTAGGTCACTTAAAACCTCGGATAATTTATCGAGACGCGCGAAATTGATTTTTCCATTCTCATGTGTAAGTGTTGAAGTTCCTACTTTAACCACAATTCTCTTTGCATCTTTGATGGATGTGCGCATGGGAGGACTCCTTATTTTTGCTTATTATACACGATATTCTAAAGAAGTGTATTTCTCAATCTTTTCAAA
>DHGC01000038.1 GCA_002402585.1 Erysipelotrichaceae bacterium UBA4808
GCTTCCTTGATGATGCTCTTTTGATCATCTTGATCCAGGACCGTAAAGTTACGCGGTAGATCGATGGCCGTCGCATCTTGTCTAAGCATCATGACACACAAGGAGTGGATCGTGCTGATGTGCACACCGGAGGCATTGCTGGCCAACATGTGATTCAGTCGTTCCTTCATCTCATTTGCCGCCTTATTGGTGAAGGTGATGGCTAGAATACTTCCCGGATGGATGCCCAAGTCAAAAATAAGATGTGCGATCCGAGCGATGAGAACACGGGTTTTACCACTGCCCGCACCGGCAATGATACGCAGATAGCGGGCTGTGCTCATGACCGCCTTCATTTGATTTTCGTTTAAGTTGTTTAAGAATGACATCATTTTCCTCTGCGCCTATTATACCAAAAGCCACTCTAGTATAACAGTTGTGATCCCGTAAAAAAAGTAAAGCACAGAGCTTTACTTGGTATCCTGTCTTAACTTCGCTAACGAAAGATGGGTGCGACGAAGGGTTTCTTCTTTACCTAAGATGTAGGGTATTTCCAATGCTCCCCCTGGTGTGAACTGTTTACCCGTCACAGCGGTCCGAATCGGCCAGTAGAACTGACCATTCTTGATGCCGAGACGCTCCGGTGTAGCCGATAGCTTCGCATGAAGTTCATCCACACTGTTCCAATTCTCGATTGTCTCATAGACTTTTAAAGATTCCTCTAATGCCAATATTGACATCGCATTATCCGTCTTCATCTTCTTATGATAGAACATTTCCACATCATAGTCTGGGTAGGTATCGATGAAATCAACCATCTCAGGGATCTCAGCCAAAACGGAGAGCCGTTGTTGGAGGATCTTACTCACTTCTTTTAAATCACAATCGCGTTGGATCGCATCTTTGTAATACGGTAGACACAAGGCATGGAAGGTCCCAAGATCCATGGCTCTTAGATACATGCCATTCATCCAGGTCAATTTTTCAATATCAAAGATAGCAGGCGCTTTCGAAATGCGTTTCACATTAAAGACCCGTGTCAACTCTTCCAAGGTATAGATTTCTTGATTGGTCTCAGGACTCCAGCCCAATAAAGCAATGTAGTTAAGGATTGCTTCGGGCAGATAACCCTTCTTCACCAAATCTTGAAACGACGCATCCCCATTCCGTTTGGAGAGTTTATGTTGTTCATCCTTCATGACTGGTGGTAGATGAATGTACGTAGGCTTTTCCCAACCAAAACTATCGTAGATTAGATTATACTTCGGAGTCGAGGATAGGTATTCGTTCCCACGAACCACATGGGTGATGTCCATCGTATGATCATCAATGACATTCGCAAAATTATACGTAGGAAAACCATCACTCTTTAAGAGGACTTGTTCATCCAAGATCTCACGATCTACTTCGATATCGCCATAAACTTCATCGTGAAAGACCGTTGAAGCCCCTGCTTGAATGGTTTGACGAATGACATACGCTTCATTCGCCTTGCGTGTTTCAATCTCAGCTTGGCTCAAATGATGGCATGGATCTTGGAATTTAAACGGAACACCGGCTTTTTCTGCCGCATCACGTTGCGCTTGGATGATCGACTCATCACAAAAACAAACATGAGCTCCACCTTTTTGAACCAACTCTTCCGCAAAGCCCTTATACATGGGTAGACGTTCAGATTGGACATAGGGTCCAACTTCACCCGGTCTATCGGGCCCTTCATCATAATGTAGTCCAACTTGATTCAAGGTATCGTAGATGATTTCAACGGAACCCTCGACCAGACGATTCTGATCAGTGTCCTCAATCCGTAAGATAAAATCCCCACCATCCTTCTTCGCGACCAAATATTCATACAAAGCGGTTCTTAAATTACCGATGTGCATGTAGCCAGTTGGACTGGGGGCGAAACGTGTTCTAACTTTTTTCATTTTTTATTCACTCCTGTGCGCCAATTATTATATAATAAGTACGCTGAGATTCCAAATAGATTGGGGTATCGCCAAGCGGTAAGGCATCAGACTCTGACTCTGACATTCCAAAGGTTCGAATCCTTTTACCCCAGCCATTGCGATTTACATCCTTCGGGATGTTTTTATTTACTGAAAAGGACGTTGATGACCTTCTGATCCACAATGTCATCTGGATGCATACGCTCCTCATAGTTCTCGAAACCAGCCCAGGCTTCATAGGCCTTGCGTGTGTGGAGATCATAGATTCCATTGATTGAACCTGCATAGAAACCGAGCTTTTGAAGTTGCGTTTGCATACGTTTGATAAGTTCCTCGTTTAATCTGACTTTATCTTCTTCTTTGGTTTTATCAAAGGTCATTTCAAATAAATCTAATAGATGGCTCAATTTATGAATGGGTTCAGGATCATCATCGACTCTGAGGTCAATGTAGCGATCATTGTATCCACCATAACTGCCCTTTTCTTTTACGACAAGCAAAGCAGCGGACTGACGCCCTCGTTTGTCTCCGCCCGCATTCTGGCCTTTATCCAATGCAATAAGTAAACGTCGAGCTAAAGTTCCTTCTGCCGATTTGAAACCATTGACCAAGGCATCGATCGTGTCACGACTCACCAGTATATTACCTTGAACCGCTAGATTCGGCTCCGCATGATGTGAAGCATGATCGAAACATTGTTTACCCGTGAAACCGATCGCATTACCCTGCGCATCCACGATGCCAAACTGGCGATGTTCGATCTCGGGATCTTGGGCAAGCAAGTAAGCATAGACTTCTTGAACACTCCAGCCTTCAGATAGTTTATTCAATCCAATCTCGCCAAAGGATAGATTGGCCAAGGCTTGCGTTGCGATGGCTCCGACACCTGCTTTAGCCCAAGGAACAGCACTACCCACCGCTAAGAATTTGGATTGAACGGCAATCCCCAATTCACCTGTATTGGGATCCCGCGCAACAATTGAGAATGTAGCTATTTTTTTCATCGTTGACCTCTTTGCATCATTATAACAAAAAAGGAGCATTCGCTCCTTAGGCCTTCATGGCTTTGATGAACCACAGATTCTTTTGGAACGCTGCGATGTAAGCTTCAAACTGGGCAACCAAGACGAAATCATTGGCTTCATCGGCTTCATTACGAATCGTGGTGGCGAGTTCACATAAAGCTTTCAGTTCAGATTCAACCAAATCGATGACTTCACCTACAGAATAATCTTTAGATTCGATTTCCTTGACCGTTGTCAATTCAAGATATTCTTTAAGGCTTGCGACAGGATAAAGCATACGCATCTTCAAAGCTTCAGCGACCGCATCGTATTGTTCAAAGAAAGCATCGTATAAGGATTCGGTGAATTCATGAATCTGTACGAACTGTTTTCCAACGACATTCCAGTGAATATTATGGAATTTAACGTTTAAAACGGCTAGATTTGCTAAATAAGTGTTTAATTTGTTCATATTTATGATTCTCCTCTTGAAGTCTTTCGACGACAGTACTATTATAAAGGATATTTGTTTTAACAGAAAGGGCTAAATTTGTTCCTATGAAGAAGATTGATTTCGGATACAAGATGTTACATGAATTGATTGGTTCGAAATGGGTGTTTGAAATATTAACCTCCATTGATCAAGGCCAACAGCGTTACAGTGAAATCTTAAATAACGTTCCATACTTGAGTGCGACTGAATTAAGGCGTAAACTTAAACTCCTCCAAGCCAAAGCCATCATTGAGCGTCATGAAACGCCCAGTGCTGTCAGTTATACACTGAGTGATTTCGGCGATGATGTGGTACATATCCTGTATCACATTGTGGATTTATGCGATCGTTATGCTTTGGATACCCCACAAAAACTAGAAAATGAGGTTCAATGATGCAAGAGATTGCGAAGAATTGGATAGATTATGAATTGATTGATGCCGGTGATGGCGAGAAATTGGAGCGTTGGAAAGATATTTTACTGCGTCGTCCGGATCCTCAAGCTGTATGGCCAAAAGATAAAGAACAAGTCGCATGGCACCAAGTCCATGCCCATTACCATCGTTCACCTAAAGGCGGTGGCGAATGGGAATTCAGACGTAAGCTTCCTGAGACTTGGGTCATTCAATATGGCGCATTGCGCTTCAAAGTCGCCCCTACAGGATTTAAACATACCGGTATCTTCCCTGAACAAGCCACCAATTGGGATTGGATGCAGGAACAGATCGAAAATGATCCACGTGAGCTCAGAATCTTGAATCTTTTTGCGTATACCGGTGGTGCAACCATGGCTTGTGCACAAGCGGGTGCGGCCGAAGTCGTCCATGTGGATGCGTCCAAAGGGATGATTCAATGGGCGAAGGAAAACCAAAAGCTATCTGGTCTAGAAGATAAGACCATTCGTTATATCGTCGATGATGTGTTGAAGTTCGTCGAACGCGAACATCGTCGTGGCCGTACGTATCACGGCATCGTCATGGATCCACCAAGTTATGGCCGTGGCCCTAGTGGTGAGATGTGGAAATTAGAGGAACAACTCAATGCGTTGATTGAAGCATGTAAACAGATCTTGGATCCTAAACCTGTTTTCCTTTTAATCAATGCATACACAACTGGTTTCTCCTATACTGTACTTCAAAACATCCTTCGTATTTCATTGCCTAAAGCTGAGATACAAACCGGTGAGATCGCACTTCCAATCAAGCGTAGAGATATGTATTTGCCATGTGGCATCTATGGACGTGTTCGCTTCAAATGAAAGTCCTCTTTGAAGACAACCACTGTTTAGTGATTGAGAAACCCGTCAATATGCCGATGCAGGCGGATGATTCTGAAGATATGGATGTCGTCACCCTGGCGAAAGACTATCTTAAAGAAAAATACAACAAGCCCGGTAATGTCTATTGTGGCTTGGTTCATCGTTTAGATCGTCCAGTTGGTGGCGTTGTGGTCCTTGCAAAAACAAGCAAGGCAGCTGCGCGTCTTTCAGATTCCGTACGTAAACACGAACTGCAAAAAACCTATTTGGCTGTGGTCGTTGGAACTCTACCCAAACAAAAAGTCCTTGAGGATTATCTCATCAAAGATGAAAAGACGAATCGTAGTCGTGTGACAAATGCAAGTCAAGGTAAATTGGCTCAACTGAGTTTCAAGGTCATTCAACAGTGTGATGATTTAAGTCTGCTTGAAGTTCAACTCAAAACAGGTCGATCTCATCAAATCCGTGTTCAATTCGCTTCACGAAATTGTCCACTTTGGGGCGACCAACGCTATAATAAAAATGCGATTGTTGGCCAACAAATCGCACTGTGGTCGACAACCTTAAGTTTCCCGCACCCCATCACGAAAGAAGTCTTGACTTTTGAAAGTCCATTACCTAACACAAAGCCTTGGACCTTATTTTGAGACAAGTTCGACTTTGATACGATCGGGATCTTCAAAGAAAAGTGCATAAGTGGCTGAATCATGTTTATCGGGATGTCGTTCTGGATACAGAATCGTCATCCCTTTCTTTTGAATCAATTGTGTCAAGCGATCTACTTCTGCACGTGATTGGGCATGAAAGGCAAGATGATTCAAGCCAATATGCTTACGATGATACCCAGCTTTAAGATAGTCTGTTTCAGTTTGAACGAAAACCAGATAGAAATCATCCAGCTTATAGCTGAAACCATCCTTCCAAGTCTGATAGGGCTCATAGCCCAGCTCATTTAAAAACCATGACCAAAAGGCATGGCTTATTTTTAGATTGGATACATAGATTTCGAGATGATGAAGTGAACTCATGTCAATTCGAGAAATTTATAGATTTGGTCCCGCTTGGCTTCACAATCCGAAAGTCCCAGTTCATACATGCCCTGAACTTGTTCATAGGTCGCACTGAAACGCTTTGCCCCAAAATCCTTCGAAGGTTGAAGGTGAACAACCGAACCTTCTTTTTCTAGCTTATGAACCTGAGCCATTTCACGGTTATAAACATCTTTACGGTTACGGAAATCTTGTAAGAGCGTCTTGTATTTACCATACAAGACATCGAGAAGAAACTGTGTGAACGGACCATTGTCCTTACGCACGAAATTCGATGGTTTGGTCGTTACGACAATCATTTTATCGACCTTGTGATGCAAAGCACGATCGATCGGAATCATCGTGGTGACGCCCCCATCCATCCACCATTCGCCATTGACTTTGACATTGCGTCCAGCAATGGGTAAGGTACAAGCGGCTTGAAGAAGCTTGATATCTTCATCGATATCCATTTGATTCTTCCAAACGGTTTCTTGTTTACTAAGCTGATAGACTCCAAATTCTACCAACGTTGGAATCTTATGAAGTCGCTCAACCGTCATGTTTAACTTATTCTTCATGATCACTTCGAACATGTAGTTGTATCCAACCGGTGTTCCCTCACGCAAAAACGCTTTGAGTCCAACATTCTTGGGGTCGACCGAATGATTGACCGCCGAATCATGTAAAAGTTTGACATCTTTCATTGCCATACTACAGGCATGCATGGCACCTGAAGAAATCCCGATATGCACATCAAATTCTATGTTGTTTTCAATAAACCAAGCACAGACACCGGCTGTATAAGCCCCTCTGAGTCCGCCACCTTCCAATACGATTGCTGTTTTCATACGCACCCCTATAATAAAGTTGAGAACAAATTTAAAATTGCTCGAGCACATTTTACCATAAAATTAACATTTTTGGCCTCTTCATATGTGATTTCAATCGACCGTGCCAAGGTATCTCGGCAGTCACGAACAATGTCTTGAATACAAGGATTGTCGATCAAGATCGTGCCACATTCAAAGTGCAAGAAATAACTTCTAAAATCCAAGTTGGTTGTCCCAATCATCGCGATGTCATCATCTGCCACGATGACTTTCGCATGCATGAAGCCAGGGAGATATTCATAGATACGTACACCATTCTGTGTCAGATGCTCATAATTGCTTCGCGTAACCGAAAAGACATATTTCTTATCTGGAATATGAGGAACGATGATACGCACATCCACGCCACCTTTTGCCGCATTGATCAAAGCAATCATCATTTCATATCCAATAACCAAGTATGGCGTCATGATGTAGATATACTCCGTAGCGCTATTGATCAGGCTTAAATGCGTGAATTGACTGACAGGTTCATCATCGGTTGGACTGTCCGAGAAGGCTTGTGTAAAGCCTTGATTCATATGCGTTTCATGGATCACTTGATAATCCACAAACTTCGATTGACGTTTGGTCAAATGGTCATAGAACTGTAAAAACATGATCGTCAAACTAAAGACCGCACTGCCTTCGATTTTGATGGCCACATCTTTCCAATGGCCAAATGGACTCACACGATTGATATATTCATCCGCAAGATTGATGCCTCCCATAAAACCAATCTTACCATCAATAACCGCTATCTTACGATGGTCGCGATTATTCATGTAGATGGCTAAAATTGGACGCATCGGATTGAAAGCATGGCAATCAATACCCAAGTCGCGACATTTCTCCATGAAATCAAAAGCAAGACTCTTACACCCAGCATCATCATAAATTAAACGAACATCCACACCCTGCTTAACCTTATCGATCAAAATCGCTTTGATGGTATTCCAAACATAACCTTCCTTAATGATGAAATACTCTAGGAAGATAAACTTACTGGCTGATTTAAGGGCCTCAACCAAAGCTTCGAACTTTTCTTCACCACTCGATAGATAGGTTACCTTGGTATCGTTGTATACAGGAAACCCGGTATTATCAAAAAGATAACGCGCTTGACGCAAATAATCTTTATCACGAATCTGAGCCATAACCAACGGATCTTGTTCAAGAATCGCATAGCCATGATTCAATTCCTTGACACTGGTGCGGATGTCTTTGGGAACCTTACGTCCACCAAACATCAAGTAGGTCACACCTCCCACAGCAGGAACACCAAGAATAAAAACGATCCACGCAATCTTATAGGAGGGATTATCATTCTTGTTGATGATATAAATGACAAGCAAGACATTCAATGCCTGTAAGATAAAGTAGAATTCTGTCCATTGAACACTCATACGAAAAATCAGTGCATAAATAATGCCTAGTTGTAATAAAATCAAGGCACTCACACTGATTGGTTTTTTGATTAAGAATTCAATGATTTTTTTCATGTCTAGATCCTAAATTGTTCCTCAATGTTTAAATGGATACCACTTAATTGGTCTAAAACAAGGGTGATTCGCTCTTTCTCCAACAAAGTCGTAGGTCGATGAGCATCATAACTATAAATGCATTTTACATCATATTTGGCAACTTCTTGCCAAAATGAAGGAAATGGATAAGGATAAACTTCTAAATCATCATACTTCTTTTTTCCATAACGTAAGCCATTGAGATTGATTTCCAATGGGATATGATTCTTCTCAGCTGCTTCCGCAATGATACGCGCTGCTTGAGCACAGGCATCGGACCAATGATTACGGCCTAACATAAAGTAGTCTGGGTGTGCAATGAACGAAACCAAACCACTCTCAAGTGCAGCCTTAACTTGATTGGCATAGATGATCACATCTTCATCATCCGCATAAAGATCATAAGAATACGCATCCAGGGCTTTGTTGTGTTGACCGCAAATCAAGTAATCACATCGATCCAAGAGTTCTTGATAGTAAACCTTGAATTCAGGGAAATACTCCAATTCAAAACCTACCTTGATTTCAATCTTATCCGTATATTTCGCTTTTAGTGCATTGATACTTTCCAAATAGCCTTCCATTTGCGCATAGTCCATCCGCTCACTGGGATGATGGACCTCCTTGAATGGCACATGGTCACTAAAACCCAATACTTTGAAACCTGCTTCTATGGCAGCTTTCACATACTGTTCATCTTCACCCAAGGCATGCCCACAACGATCGGTATGGGTGTGATAGTTATAGTCCACTTGTTTCACCTCGATTGTATTTCATGACCATTTCAATGGCCTCAGCAACTGTTTTAACAACATAATGACTGCTCTCTTTGACAATTGCATCCGAATGACGCATCGCAAAACTGAAAGGTGTCGCCTGCAACATCGTAATATCATTCATCGAATCCCCGATGCACGCGACTTCCGTTGGTTTATACCCCTTTAACTGCATCAGCTCCAACAAAGCTTGACCTTTGGAAATGTTCTTGGGCATCAATTCAATATTCTCAGGACCAGAGTAGATGACATCGAAACGATTTCCAAAGTGCTCTTCAAAGAACGCAAGTAAGATATCTCTGTCTTTGGAAGACTTAACCAAGCCCACTAGTTTATTGAATGGACGCTTCGTCGTATCTTTGACCCATTCCGAAAGGGGCAACTTGCTCATGTGTTTAAACACACCCGATAAATGCAATTGATAAAAACGTTCATACGGTTCACGATCCACATATTGAAACACATGTTCACCATCGGAATTGATGCCTAAGAAATTGACTTCAACTGGGGCTTTCTTCAAAGCCTCCAAAACATCGATTGTATCTTGAAGCGTCAAACCATGATCACACAGGACCTCATCATCAATGACCACGTTACATCCATTCATTCCAATCGCATCCACTTGAAAACCAAATTCCTCTTCAAGATGTAAACGATAGAAATGATCCCGTCCACTGGCCATCATGAAACGTACTCCAGAGTCATGAAGCTTTAGTACCGCCTCACGATTCTCCAATGTTATCCCTCGTCCATGTGGATCTGCCTCATTGTATAGAAGTGTTCCATCCATATCACTGACAAATAATTTAATCATATTTTCCTCTTTCTAATCCAACACCTTCGTAAAAATCGCCTTCTCACGGTCCCCTTGCCAATAGAGCGCATGATCACGCGGTACTTGAACGATCTTCTTAAATGTACAGCCTGCCAATTCACAGGTACGATATGACGCGATATTATCGGTATTGCACGTGACAATCACGCGTTTCATCTTAAAGAACTTAGCTTGCTTAAAGAGTAATTCCGTCGCTTTAGCCGCATAATGATGGCCACGATAAGGCACATAAATGGTATACCCGATATGACCTGCAAGATCCAGCGTCACCGTCTCTCCAACACGCAAATCACAGCGACCAACAATGCGATTCGAATCGTTAACGATCACATCATAAATATAGGACATTCCCCAACCTTGTGGTTCATGGTCCTTGTATTTACTCACATATTTTAAGTGAATCTCGCCATCATCGAGAATAGGGCTCTTGCGAAAAAACATAATTTACCTAATTTCATTATATCAAAAAAACTAAGGAGCGAAGCTCAGCTTCCACTCGCTCCATAGTTGCTTAAAACACGTGCTGAAGGATCTGACACATGGGATCCAACCCAATCCAAGTTTGGCATCCAATAACGTGATATCCAATGGCTTTGGTTTGGATAAAAATGCTCAAAGATGGAACGATAGAGATACGCCTCTTTGCTCATGGGTGTGTTGAAAGGATACATCCGAAAAGCTTGTTTAAGTTCTTCATCACCTATCCTATCCTCTGCATGTTGTTTCAGTTGATCCACCATCGAATGTCCAACCGCATCCGAAAACGCAGCTTTCTCACGCCATAGAATAGTATCGGGAATGAGTTGATCTAATTCAAAAGCTTTACGAAGTAAATATTTTCCCTTACCTGTTGTGTTCATTTTCAAACTAGGGTCAATCGACATCACCGCACGGACAAAGGCTAAGTCCCCAAATGGAACGCGTGCTTCCAATGACCATGCCGCAATGCATCGATCAGCTCGCAACACATCGTATTGATAGAGCTCACGCATCCGTTTCTTACTTTCTTCTTGAAATGACAAAGAATCTGGAGCGAAATCCGTATATTTGTATCCGAAGAGTTCATCGCTGATCTCACCGGTCAAGATAACTTTGACATCCGTTTTTTCCTTGATGTATTTTGCGAGTAGATACATGCCAAGTGATGCTCGTACCGTTGTGATGTCATAACTTTCGAGATGATAAATGACATACGGAAGTGCCTCTAAAACATCTTTGAAAGTCATTTTCACTTCATGATGGATACTCCCAATATAATCCGCAACTTGACGTGCATACTTTAAATCAATCGCATCATGTTCCATTCCAATCGCAAAGGTTACAATGGGTTCTTTAGTATATTTCGCACCGATGGCGGCGACTAGAGATGAATCCAAGCCACCACTTAAAAGATAGCCAATCGGGACATCACTCATCATCCGTTTCTTAATGCCTTCAACCAATTTATGCTTGATTTTAGCCAAGGCTAAACCCATATCCGTAATTGCATAACTTGTATAGCTCACATCCGTATACTTGATCCATACACCATCATAGTAAAGTGTGCCAATTGGGAATGCCTCAATTCTACTACAGATATCTTTCAAAGCCTTGGCTTCTGAAGCGAATGCAATCGTTCCATTTGTTTTAAGATATCCATAAAATAAGGGTCGAATGCCAATGGGATCACGGCCTGCAACAATGATGTTCTTTGCTTTATCCAATAAAACAAAAGCAAACTCCGCATCCAAATAAGGACCCATATCACGCCCTTTATCTAAATACAGTGGCAACAACACTTCACAATCCGAATGCGAAACATATTTATAATCAGAATACAGCTCTTTAAGCTTTATTTCGTTATAAATCTCACCATTACACATTAAAACTAAATCATCTGTTTCAAAGGGTTGCATGCCCTTTTCACTCAAATCCATGATGGCTAAGCGATGAAACCCAAACCATGCTTCTTTCGTTTTATGGATGATTGCTTGATCGGGCCCACGATGCCCCAAACGTTCAAAACCTTCCATAAAATTCATTTCATCCAATTGACCATCGCAAAACATTAATCCACACATAAGGGTACCTCCATATAAAAACAGTCTCCATCCACTAGGGACGAAGACTGTTTGCTCCGCGGTACCACCCTTTTTACCAATAAGGTCACTTTTCAGGTTCTAACAAACCCTATTCCGCTAACGGTGAATTCCGGCACATCCTACTTGGTTCAGACTGCAACTCAAAGGGGTTACACATTCAAGGTTCCGATCGGACTTTCACCTTCACCGACTCGCTCAACGGATGACTTCAATGCACCTATCCTTATCAAAGTTTTTTACATCATAAAACAAGAATGTAAAATTGTAAAGTGTTTTCTGTAATTCAATGTAAACACTTATATGAGCACACACTTATTCTTGAATCACGTTTTCATCCACTAACTTCTTGTCGATATATTTGTGGATTAAGGCAACTGCAATCGCAGTAATCGGAACACTCAACAAAAGACCCCAGAAACCGAACAATTGACTCCCAATCGTTACTGCAATAAACACATATACCCCAGGTAAACCAACAGATTGTCCAACAATCTTCGGTTGTAAGAGGTTTGCGTCGATTTGTTGAATCACCAAAACCAGTAGGATGAACGGAACCAATGCGCTCGGCTCCACAACCGCGATTAAGATTGCACTCAAGATACCCCCAATCCAAGCTCCAAACACCGGAATCAGATTGGTGACCATTTGCAAAAAGGCAATCAACATCGCACTTGGAATACCCATAACGGATAAACTGGCAAAGAACAACGCCCCTACTAGGAGAGCATCCAATAAAGTTCCTCTAATGTATCGTGACATAACGTCCTGTGCAATCGTGAACGTTGATCTTACATCGTCTTTAACATCAATTGGCAAAGCATGTTCAATCGTCCATTGAAAAGGCTTGATCACATCCTTGGGATCAATGACTAGATAAAGCGCAAAAATCAAGGTGATCGTTAAGCGATAGATACCAGTCGTAATCCCAGAGAGGTTCGTAAAGAAGGCAAGTACTAAGTTTTGAATAAAACCAGTCACTTCATTTAAAATATCTGTCCAACTAAATGATTTGAGTATTTCAGCCCAAGCATAGGATTTTGATAATGAATCAAATGTCAGCTCAATTTTATCAATAAACCCAGGCAATCGGACACCAATCACTTCAGCGCTGTGTACAAGTTCTGGCATAACAAAAAATGCTAAACCTGTGATGACTACGCCCACACTCATCAACATAAACAACAATGCCAGTGTCGAATAGATTGCATCCAATTTCTTATTGCTTGTTTTAATGAGTAACCTAAGTCGATGATAAAACCATTGATAGGCTGGATAGAAAAGATACGCAAGTGCAGCTCCAAAAATAAACGGTGAAATCAAACGCCACAAATAAGCAAAGACATTGAGCAACAAATCTAGATTAACCAACCCTTGATAAAAAACTAAAGTAAACACAATCAACACCAATAACATTCTAAACAACGATTTACTCATATTTACACTCCGTGATGTGATTATCCTAACATATTTGTATCAATTTTAAATAAAAAGAGCCGATTTCTCGACTCTAGTTGGGCAATGATTTTAAATTGTTTAAGCTTCGCCTTGTTCTTCTTCGTACTTCTTCTTATCCCAAGTCATAATGAATGGGTAATAGATTAAACCAGTAACGACGAAGTTAACGACTTGAAGCAATACAACACGCACGTCACCACCACCGATATAGAAACCGGATAGGATAGCAGGCATTGTCCAAGGAGCAACTAAACCAGGTAGACGTCCAACTAAGCCCAATGCGATTGCGAAGTATGAAATACCCGTGATTGCAAGCGGAGCGACGAAGAACGGAATCAACATCATTGGGTTCATAATGATTGGTAAACCGAAGGTTACGGTTTCATTGATGTTGAAGATACCAGGTGCAATGGATAGACGACCGATATACTGAATTTGTTTTGATTTAGCCAAGAATGACATAATGAATGCCAAGGACAAGGTTGCACCAGAACCACCTAAGTAGATTAAGTTGGAGATGAATTCAGCTGTAACGATATAAGGGAGATCAGTACCTGCTTGATAAGCCAACAAGTTAGCTTGTGTAGCAGCCTGCCAAATTGGATTCATTACGGAACCAACGATTTGAGCACCGTGGATACCAACGAACCAGAAAGCAGAGTTCAAGAAGACGGCAACGAACGTACCAACAGCACCTGTACCAACTGCGAGTAATGGTGTTTGCAATACTTGGAAAATAAAGTCATTGAATGTTACATAACTTGTTTGCATGAAGATGAAACGTACAACGACCCATAACAAGGTTGTGAACGCTGCAGGAATCAACGCTGTGAATTGTGCGGAGATTGCTGGAGGAACTTGTTCAGGAAGTGTGATGACCCATTTCTTATTGATGACAAAGTTATAGATTTCAGCAGTTACAACGGCAACGATCATCGCTGTGAATAAACCCTGTGCCGCAAAATAGGTAGTACCGTATCCGCCATCAGGTAGTTGATGCAAGATGATGAAGTAGCCAGACAACGCCATAGCCGATGCAGGCAATGGCGTTTTGTCATGTGACTTAGCCAATGCATAAGAGACCCCGATGACAGCGATCAAAGCGACGATGCCCATCGTTGATGCAAATATAACTGGCCAGTTCCACCATTTCCAGTTTTCACCGAAAATGTTTAACATGAAGTTTTGATAAGCATCAAGTGGCAATTCAGCAACAACAATCATCATTGATCCAACGATCATGAGTGGCAAAGATAGAACCAAGCCATCACGAATTGACATCAAATAACGATTTTGGGATAACGTTGCTGCGATTGGTAAGAATTTTTCTTCTAAAAAGCGTGTAAATCCATCCATAATGTGTGTTTTCCCCTTTCGGATATTTATGGAGAGAAGTTTCTTCACTTGCCCAGCGTGAATCTTCCCTAAGGCGTAAGCCTCTATTGCTATTCTAGCATAGGTCAATGATAAATCAAGTGTAAAATGTGGTAGATTATGTGAAATTGTATTCGCTTACAAACATAATATATGCATTTTCCTGCTAAAAAATAAGACAATTGGTCAGTTTTTTTCCAATTGTCAAAAATATATCACATAATTTAATTAAGATTACTTTACTAAATCAAAGATTTTAGTCACTTGTCGAGTACCGTAATGACTACCCTTGGCAACGATAAATGGAATATTTTTTTCCTTCAAATACTTTTCAACTTCAGCTTGCCAAACAATCATTTCAGGCGAGATGATCGCAAACTCTGGCGCGAAGCTCTCAATGACTTCTTTGAAATTGCTTGGATGCAAAGCCAATTGCACGTCAAATGCCAGTTCACCTTTGTCCTGAGCTAGTTTTACGGCTGTCATGAAGCTATCGGTTTGACCCGACTTACGGCTAATCAACACTACTTTTTTCATGTTTTACTCCTTTTAGTACGAACTGAAGTTCACCAATTCAATGTTATGCAAAGCAATATAGTCCTTTGCTTGCGAACTGATCAACGTTTCGAGTTCATGTACTCTATCAAAATTATAAGTCGAGCACTGAATCAAATCAACATCAATCAATGCCACATGACACATCAACTCCACATACGCCGCTTCCTTGTGACGATCCAAGACCTTTTTAAATTGATCGAAGTTGGTATTAGGTCCGTAGAAATCATGAATGAAAGCCACTTCGCTTTCAACTTCACGAATGTACTTCACCCTATATTTCTCAGCCAAACGCTTTGTGGCTTCGACGGTTTGAGGAAGCTTATGTGTATGGTGGTGACCATCGATGTGTGTTGGTTTATGACCAAAGAGTTCAATATAGCGTTCCATCTGTGCAACATATTCCGCATAGACTTCTTCCACATCCACATCTTCTTTGCGAACCAAGACTGCGTTTTTTAAGAAATTTCCATTTTCATCCACAATCGTCTTGTGCGTATTCAAAAGTGGCTTACCCGCCGTCAATACCAAATGAAGGCCAACACCAAGTTCTGGGTTTTCTTTAGCAAATTGAGCGGCCATTTCAATCGCAGGCATATTCATCATTGCAGTTGTGGAACGTAAGATCCCTCTTTTCAAGGCATCGATGACGCCAAGATTCACCCCTGGTGTCAAACCAAAATCATCTGAATTCACGATTAATTTCATATATCCTCCTTAATCAGCTCCAAGTGCAGGAGCGCTTTATAAACGCCATCATTATTCACGGTATCCGTCACATGATCGGCTACTGCTTTGACCTCAAGTTGCGCATTGCCCATGGCAATGCCATAGTTCGCTCCTTCGATCATCTCCACATCATTCATTCCATCTCCAAAAGCGATCACATCTTCCATCGTCAAACCCACATGCTTGGCAACTGCTTCAATTCCTCTAAGTTTAGAGGTCGCCATGGGGAAGATGTCTACCATATATTCATAATAACGGTGAAAGCTCAAATGTGGAAATGCTTTTTCGAATACTTCATCGTATTCCGGTAAAAAAGCCGCTTGTAAGAGATGATAGGTATAATCATCACTGAAACTCGACCCATAATCCTTGAGCCGTGTCACCGAGTGCGCAATTGCCATCACAGGGTCTTTGGGATCCAACAAGGCTTTGATACCCTTGAAGCTGTTCACAGCGTAGAGCCCCCCTTGCATCCCTTCTAGCATGGTATACAGTTGCTTAACATCCACATCTTCTACTTTGCCTTCGAAAACGATGTCATCAAAAACCGTCGCACATTGTCCATTTACGCAGACAAAGGCATCCGCTTTGATATCCGGTCTTTGATCACGAAAAAAGAAGTGACCACGACCACTTGCCATCCCAATCAAAATATCTTTGCGTTCATGCAAAAGATCAATCGCACGATACGCAGAAGCTGGAATGATGCCTGTTTTAAAATCAGATAAGGTGTCATCCATATCAAACAATACAATTTTTTTAAACGCTTTCATTGAACTCCTATACCAAGGTTTTGGACGGATGATGAATCACCCGTCCAAACGTTTGTTTATTTAAAGAATTGAGGTAGGTAAGCTTTATGTGCTTCCAACATTTCATCCAAGATGAGTTTCGCTTTGTTTTCATCACGAACCAAAGGATTGATTGTCATTGCCACAAGTGCTGTGTTGTAATCGCCAGAAACTGCCGCATCGGTTGCGACTTGTTCAAACGATTTCATTTGTTGAACCAAGCCTTCGACTTGGACAGGTAGACGACCCATCGCGAGTGGACGAGGTCCTTCTTTAGTGATGACACAGCTTACTTCAACCGCACAATCCATTGTTAAGGAAGCAATCGCACCCATATTCATGGTATTGACCGGTTGGATATCTTTGGTGTCATTGTACATCGAAGCAATCAAATTACATGCCGCATCCGAATAATACGCGCCACCCCGTTGTTCGAGTTGTTTTGGTTTGTCTTTCAGATTGACATCCTTATACAATTCAAAGAGTTCCGCTTCAACACGTTTGACGACTTGCCCACG
>DHGC01000068.1:0-7195 GCA_002402585.1 Erysipelotrichaceae bacterium UBA4808
CTGAGCTTCTCACCAAAGATTTGATAAAGGGTTAGATAATATACCAACTCCGGTGAATTCTCTTTATAAAGGTTCACAATATACGATAACAAGGTTTCTTTGACATCATGAACTAACTTCTCGTTATTCCAGATATCATCCATCATTGAATTGAATGAACTCAAGACTTCAGGTTCACTGCTAACCATATTAAAGGTGAAATTAGGACGATTGTAATACCCAAGTCCTTCACGCGAGAAAGACAAACTTTGACCATTCACCAAATAACTCGGTGATTGTTCATGAATGAGAAAATTACTTGTTTGAACCGTATTGCTTGTCGTTACAGACCGAACATCCATTTTATCTACAATCATTCTGTAGCATTCAGCAGCGACTTGGTTCTGGTCCAAATTATTTTTTAGATTAATTTCGTATGGAAACTCAGAAACGTTCTTTTCACGTTTTGACATCTCCAACTTAAATTCTCGTACTTCTTTCTGATTATTCTGAAGCTTTCTTATAAAAGTTGGCTCATTAAAAAGAAATCGTATTGATTTGACACTTTTTAAACTCTCTTTTAGCTCATCAAATGCATAAATGGTAAATATCGGTGAGACAACAAGGAGTTTTGAGCCTTTCTGAATATTATCTTTAAGGAATTGGCTTACTGAACCTTGTTTCAAATTATCCAAAGGATACTGCATGATCATACCCCCGTTAAAACATCATTGTTTTTATTATAACATTGTTATAACATCATAAAACTGAGTGTTTTAACGCTTTTTCCTAAGATTGTAACTTATTCAAGACAAAAGATAGAGAAAATATTCTATCGAATCTTCAGCTTTATCGCATTATTCTGAAAGTAATCAGTCTTAAAGTACAGATACAGTTCAGAATCGTCACTCGGGACCTCGTAAGCTATCTCACCTGTTATTTGTTCATTCTGATATATTGTTCCATCAAGACTTCCATTTAAATCTACAAAATAGTTTTGATTCATTGTCCTACCATCTTTATCCTTCAATTCAAAATTCATCATGCTACTAACACCAAATGCGTTTGCATTTTGATTTTTCAAATTGATATCAATGACAATATACTCATTTCCTTCACTTGGTTTCATATAATCATTACCCTTAGAGATTCTAACATTTAGAGCAACAAACTCTATTCCACTTTGTATTACGCTTTGGTTCAATCCTCTAGCCTCTACGAGCATCCCCGAATTTGTTTGATTCGCAGTTTGATTTAGTGATTCAGAGTAGTCCATCAAGCCGCCCATGATCGCATTGATTAGTGCTGTGTTTTTATTCCCACCAACAAGTAACCATTTATTATCAGTTTTAGTCATGAACACATCTACTGACTTGATATAATCCTTTGTACTTGATTCTTTAGTTGTAACGAAACTGTCATAGAAGAATTTATCAGACTCTTCTGTATTCGATAAACCTCCAGATAATGCAACTCCTAATGCCTGAAACATGACTTGAGAAACCATTGTTGCAAGTGGATACGTAGTTATTTGTACGTTAATCGTCGCATGATTATCATCAGCAAGCTTTGTTGAGTTAATTTTGTAGTCAAATGATTGAAAGATTTGAAGCATTTCATCAGCAAACTTCTTTGTATATTCACTTTGCTCAGAATCATTGCCGTCTGTAAGATCGTATTCATTAAATGGAGTTTCCTCTGTAAAATAGCTGTTTTGATTTTCATCACTTAAAGCCTCGATAGAACTCGATTTCATTAACTTTAAGTAATCTACCAGTACTTGCTCAGGCTTTTGTGCACATCCTGATAGTATTGCAATCAATAATCCAATCATTAGTATTTTTCGCATTTCATTTTCCCCCTAATTGTTAACTAGAATAAGTCTCTTCCTTCCCATAAGCCACCCATTAATGCTAATATCGCAATATAAAACTGAGAAAGTCATTCATAGAATCAGTTTTATTCGTATTACAAGTCCTCCTTTAAACTACACCATAACGTATATGTCAAGTCGATTCAAATACGTGTACATAAAAAAGGTCAGATGTGACCTTTCATAGTTCTATTCGTTGTCAATAGTACTCAATAACGACTTCTTCGAAACCATTCGCCTTAAGGAATGATGTCAATAATTGTTCAATTCTATTGTCTGCTTCATCTAGAAAACCTTGACTGACCTTCTCTTTTTCAAGTTCTGATTTACTTGCGTTAATCTCATCAAAAATAATCTGAGTCGGGTAATCAGAAAACAAATTTCAACAAATTTCCCTTGATGTCTTCAACTTTTGCGCTATTCGTGTCAACGACATTATCGAGTATTTTTGATCTCGGTACTTTTGCTGTTATCTTTTTAGCTTCTTTATCATACTTTAATTCAACTTTTGACATGTCTGTTCCAGCCTTTAAATAGCCAGAGTATTCAATCAACTTTATCGTTTCAGCAAAATCGATATCATTTCCTAACACCGTTAAAGTCTTATCTGTTCTACTTACAATCACATTGCTGTAGTCATATCTTAACGTAGTCCATTCTGAAAGTTCTACAAGTCGATCTTGAACTAGTGAAGTGTCAGAACTACTGTTCGTTCTCAGACTAACAAGGTCAGTTGTATTCAACAACATCAATGCAAGAAAAAATAATGCGATTATTATAAGCATACCAACAAATCCTTTGATTAATCTTCTCATTTTTTAAGTTCCCCGTTATTCTTTTTTTGAATTCCCTTAATTCCTAAAATTAATTCTAGCAATGATTTCATTTCTTTCTCGATAAGTTCACATTACTTTAGATAATGATCATATGAACCACCGTCTGAAACAATATGACTAACTTGATTATTGGTTATTCAATTCTTAGATTGTTCAATTCCTCCGTAAGAATAATTCTATATGAGTTTCTTGTAGCTATACCTCTAACGTTTCTATAACTGAACAACGAGTTATTGAGTGATAGAACTCGAATTCGATACTGAATTTTCTGAGTATAAGATAGTTTCCCAAATTGACTTTTGTATCTCAATATCAAAGTTAGTCTGTGAGAATACTTATTATTTAAAGTAAACTTCTTCTCTACATCAAATGGAATTCTTACTTTTTCAGAAAATCCATTTAAAATGAGTTCAACTTTGGATAATTCAGTCTTCAAATACTCGGAATAGTCACGTGAAGCTTCTGCTTTTGAATCAGCAGAAAGCCCTAATAAAAAATCGTCAAATGTCTCGAAATATAATTCAATAACTTCAATGTTAGCCGCAACGTAACTAGAATTATTCTTTAATATGAATTCCATATTAATTAATATGCTACTTGTATTTGATTTATAGATAAAATCGTTTGTATATTCAAACGCGTCTTCTTTGAAATTTAAATTAGGATAAAAATGAAATTTAGGGATTTGTGTTCTATCAATCTCCAAATCTCTTTGAAGTTTCTGTAGGTTGAAAGCATAGACAATTGAGAAAACAGTTAAGATGCCTGCTAGAATTGACCCAAAAAAACTGAGCCAAGAATCAAATGAACCAACCATATATAGATTTGATGATAAATAATCAAGGATAATTAATACTATCCAAACCAGTGCTGGAAAAATAAATAAAGAAAAGAAAATTAAGAGTGCAACCTTGTTTATAATCTGACTGTATGGGGATTTCTTAATCAAAGATGAATCAGTCAAATCTCTTTTACTCAGAAAGAATAATAAAATACTGAACACAAATATGTAAATTAGCAATAAAGCAATCGTTTTTAATCTTATATCTAAGATGTCAGAACTCTGAAGGCTGATTAATTTAAACTTGGAAAGAATAAAAAAAGTACTTCCAATAATAACAAAGAATACAATTATGGGAGTTAAAATTTCTTGAACATAATTCTTAATCCGAATCAATATTTCTTCATTATCTTTAATTTTCATTTTCCCACACCTTATAGTTTCACTACACCGATTTACTTTACCAAATCTCAATCTAAATATTGAATTATTCGTGAACTAATGTAATCTAAATTTAGTGAACTACTGACTTTTATTTTAGCACTTTGCATAATGAATGATTAGTATTTTGGACTCAAAACTATTTGGTTTCGATAAAAGTTGAAAATATAGTATTAAAATGAAATCTCTACCCTCACCGTAACCAATGAGAATGTAGAATGCAAACACATGTCCACAAAAAAGGACCTTTCGGTCCTATTCCATCATTCCTTCCACATCC
This sequence comes from Erysipelotrichaceae bacterium UBA4808, assembly GCA_002402585.1. Lineage (GTDB taxonomy): Bacteria > Bacillota_I > Bacilli_A > Erysipelotrichales > Erysipelotrichaceae > UBA2212. The sequence continues at coordinate 4,191 of DHGC01000068.1, forward strand.
AAATCCATCACACCACCCAATAAGGCATTAAACATCGGTGTATTTATCTCATCCCCTACCATCTTCCATTCATTCTCAACTTTGAAGAGATGTACATCCACGGTATTGACACGATCCTTTTGATACTCTGGTTTTAAAGCTACAAAGGTATCCAACATAAACTGGGTTACTTGTTCATCATTCTCAAAAGTCATTGTAAATAGAGACGCAAACAACTTCTGCATCATTGCCAACATCATATCGCCAACAGGATAGGTTGTGAATTCAACTTGCACAATGGCGGTCTGTTTATCCTGGGAGATCGTTGAGCTCACAACCTTGTACTCAAATTCCTTGATCACCTTGAACAACTCTAAACTGAACGCCTTCTGAACTTCACTTTGGTCATCGAGTAATGCTTGCGCATCATCCAAATCTTCAAGTTCAACCGTACGATCGAAATACTTGGCTTGTTCCTGGGTGTCAAAGACCGTTGTCTCATTCACTTTGATTGCTTCTAAATATGCCGTAACCGTTGACTCTGGCTTTGCAGCACAGCCTACCAATATAAACAACACACTCAGTGTTAATAAGATTTTTTCATTTGAATACCTCTTGTGGGTTATTGTACCATATCGTGTGATTTACGTAAGTGATAAACCAGATAACCAAGAAACGCTAATAATAGCCATAGCCACCACCAACAGTTTTTCTTCGTAATAATGGGAGTTGGTTCAGACTTCGATTCTGGAGTGACTTCTTGTTTTTGTGGTGCATCCGTAATGATTTCATCTTCATCGTTTTCTGTTTGATTGTTGATTTCATTATTATCTAGGATGGTTGGATTTATTGGTTTATCCTCTTTAACCACTTCATTGATAACAACTTGATCTAAAATCAATTCAACATAAACAGGTTCATGAATCACTGGATCACTTTCTGGCTCTTCCACCACAGGCTCATCGATAATGACTTCTTCCTCTTCTGGTAGTGTTTCAATCCACTTTGCATATAATGCTAAATCATTCGAAACTAGCGATGTTTCATCAAAGCATTGCGTCAATGCTTCATCTGTATACCAAGCTTCAAAGGTATACTCTTCATAACTCACTTCTGGTGTGATGATCATCGTTTCTTTGATGAAACGCTGACTCAACACATCACTTAGATTGTTAGGATGAAACTTTACATTGAACGTTTCCCGCTGAAGCACAGGATAAGCCTCGTTGATGGAAGAATCGATCCACCAAATCGTGTCGAAATCAAAATCAAAGTAAGTATCTTTGTTATGTAATGATTCTGAACTTTGTGCTCCTGTATCGAGGACTTGTAAGCTATCTTGATTGTAATAAGCATTGTTAAGGTTCGGTTCCACACCATTGATATCCCCGCCTACCCAAGCCTTTTGATTCGCATAGATTCCAGATCCCATCATGGATGTATTCTGATATACATTTTGAAGCATCAAAGGATGATTGTTACTTCCATCCCCCATGCGTGAACCAATCCATCCAAAGTTACCTTGAAACGATTCATCATAGGAATATTGAATCGTCATATTAGAATAACTATTTGAAACGATTAGTGAACTTGTCAGAATCTCACCCACCATGAAACCTGCATTCTCCACGGCATTTAATGTGCCTTTAGAGAAGGATTCATTGATGTGGATGTTTGTACTAATGCTTATGGATCCAATCAAGCCACCGATCTGTCGTTCACCTGAAATCGACCCTTGAAATGAACTCTTACTGATTGAAACAGTATTCGACTCAATGACTTCTGAGAATGTGTCTAAAGGTTCAATTTTTCCAATTAAGCCACCGATACTACTTACACCGGTAATTTTCATTGACTTGACATGCACATCACTCAAGTTACTGTTAATCAGATGACCGACTATGCCACCTACAACATCAAAGCTCGTTAGACTTGTGTTAATTATGCTTATGTTTTCAAAATCACTATGCTCAGCACGACCCGCTAAAGAGCCCATTCGAACCACGAATTTTTCTGATACTAATTCCATATTATCAATTTTCAGATCACGTACAGTTGCATTAATGACTTGGCCAAAAAGACCCACATCTTCAAGAAAAATGGAATCTTCTGCTAAAATCTCAATATTCTTAATCGTATACCCTTGCCCATCAATAGTACCACTAAACAGTGGTATCGGCCTATAATCAACACCATCAAAATCTAAATCATTCATAAGTACGACATGATCATTTTCTTCTATACGATTCCAATCCTCTACGGTATACACTTCTTTAACTTCTAAAGCGTGAATTGGTGTGTGAAGCGAAATAAAAAGGCTTAATAATAAGCCCATTCTGAGGATTTTTTTCATTGAGCCACCTTATACATATATGGTAACCAAATGGTAAGCAAATTTAAATATTTTTCATACGATAATGTACAACTTTAGGATTAATCACGATGTTGATTCAAATCGAAATTATAGAATTTGTGAAAAATAAATATGCTCTAACAAGTGTTTATTCTGCGATACAAGTCTGATTACGACCCTTGCGTTTGGCATCATACAAGGCATTGTCTGCTTTACGTAAGGTATCCTCTAGACCATCATCACTCTGACGTAAGGCTAAGCCGATACTGATGGTGATATGGATAATCGTATCCTCGTGATTGATTGCTTGTTTCTCAGCGGAAATACGCAAACGCTCCGCAATCAAGATTGCTATATCCACATCACTCTTGCGCAATAAGACCGCAAACTCCTCACCCCCGATGCGACCAATCACATCCGTGGTTCTAAAGCTACTGATCATCGTATTCGCTAAGGATCGTAAGACTTCATCCCCTGCTTGATGACCATAAAGATCATTGATGTCTTTGAAATGATCGATATCGATCATTAGACAGGTCAAATCCTCAGGATAGCGATCCGCTTGATCATAAAGCATACCTGCGAGTTCAAAGAACTGACGCCGATTGTTCAACCCTGTCAGCGCATCCATGTTTGCCAACGACTCCAAGCGATTCAGGATCGCTTCCCGTTC
>DHGC01000068.1:7210-11126 GCA_002402585.1 Erysipelotrichaceae bacterium UBA4808
GTTCGAGTTTTACAAGACGTTGTTCCTTGGTTTCAAACCATTCATCCAAGGGAATCTTGGCCTCTTGGATTTGTTTAAAGAGTTGTTTACCCAAAGGATTCGTATCCACAACCTTCATATCCTTACTAAGCAACAAATAACCCAAACGATTGTCCTCAAACACACGATCTCTTGCCATTTCCTTGATCTCAAGGAAATTATATTTCGTCAGTGCATAATTGATCAAAACGATGCATGGAGGGAGAATCAAAGCCGTGAAATCAATGCCCAAATCACCCAGATTGAAGAACACCAAGACCAAAGCGATATAAGGCAAGATCGATGCCATCAACAACAATCTGAACTGCATCTTCTCATTGCCCACTGCTTTACGATAACGCAGTGCATAGAAACGTGTACAGGCAACCAAGGTAATCAACACATACGCCATCTGAACCAAATACCAAGGACCTTTAACTAAAAATAAAGCCGTATACGCATCCAAGACCACCAGATCCATCGATGCATAATACCAGTGGTGCCAATCATTGCTCAAACGCATGAAGAACGTCAAAATTGGAACGATGAAGACAAGCGCGCCACGCCAACCCTTCAACCACTGCGAACGTCCGGTATACACCGCACTCACCGCAAACCATAAGGCTGGAAAGAATGGAATCCCGAAGTATTGAATCTGATTCCAAAAAACCATCGCTTCAAACTCCATGACATTGAGCTCAAGTAGATATCCCAAGAGATAAACCTGTAAGGTCAAACTCAAAAGCCCCAACAATTTGGCATGTTGGGACTGTCCTCGCACAAACGAATGCACGAAGAGATAAGCTAAGGAGAGTATGGCTAGAAAGAGATACAGGGATATAATTTTTATTAACATATTGACCTCAATTGCGTTTATATCAAGCTCTTGATGTTATAAGCTTAACGTATTTTAACTTAAATAAAAATGGCATACTCTTCAAATCATTCTAATACGATATCGTTATCCAAACGGAGCACATTAATTATCGTTCCTAACGAACGCATCCATTATCAATTGACATACAACTGTCGTAGACATGTCACCATTGCTTAACCTATACTTTAACTAGTAATCAAAGAGGTTAACCCATGAAAATAGATGCATCTAAAATAAAGCAGTTTCGAACACAAAGAAATTGGTCACAAGAACAACTTAGTGAAAAAAGTAATTTAAGTCTTCGGACAATCCAGCGCATTGAAACCACTCAATTCGCTTCAAGAGAATCCATTATGCTAATCGCAAAAGCGTTTGATGTTGAAGTGGATACATTGATGCTTCACGAACATCAAAGTTATATAAAACCAATTCAATCCATCAAAACTAGCTTTATGGAATTTTCCAACTTCTCGGGTAAAGCCTCACGTTATGATTATTGGTGCTTTTTGATTTTTGTGATGCTCTGCTTGGCAATCGCCACAATCATCCACGACAAGTTGTACCAAATTGTGGGTTTGCTTCTACTCATCCCTTTGCTTGCGATTGGGAATCGAAGACTCAATGACACAGGTCACAGCGCTTGGTGGCAAATCTTCCTTTTTGTACCTTTTGGTCAGATTGTAGTTTTCTATATGATGTCTTTACCTCAAAACGATGTTGATTCGAACTCGAAATGAACCTATAACATTATTTAAGCACAGGGTTCATTTCAATACCTTCCTTAAAGACGCTTGAAGCAAGCGATGATTCTGCGTCTTATAATACCCCGCAAGATTAATCATCTTCAATAAATCCAAGCTTCTAAAATCTTCTTCATCCATCCTAAGATCCTCAAATAATAACGCACTCAATGCTTTTTGATTGCCAACGGGTGATAGGGTATAGAGCATGTCACAAAGCGCCTTCTCAGGCGATGCAATCTGATATGCATACCCATTTTCAACGCGATAAACCAAATCGAGATGAAATACCGTCTCTGGCACATCTCAATAATGATACTGACCAAATAAGGTATTAAAAAATTTAAACTTCCGCTTCCCAAGACTTGCACAGGTATAGACATAAATCGCCTCAGGAATCAGTCCGTACACGGACAAAGCATATTCAAAAGACAGATAGGAAGGTCTTAAAATAATCGGAGCCAAGCTGTGTCCAGACGTCTCACGATTCGTTTCATAGTAGCCTCGAATAATCGGAAAAAGTTCCTGATCTCGTACCATCGGTCTTATCTTTGCGGATGGGTTTGCATAGGATGATAATTCTTCTTTGAGTATACCTGTTGTTATTATCATATTTTCTCCACTTAAGTCAATAACAATGACATTAGTGGAGAATATCAAGCATTATTTGCTTTTCATCTTTGTTCATCAATCAAAAATGCAACGAAGTACCTGATTCATTGAATATAAAAACCGAAGAATTGTTTCTTCGGTGTGATACTTATTTAATTCAAAATTCGACTGAAATGTTTTTGATATTTCTTGGTAAACCAAGCAGCCAACCAAGCCTTAAATAAATCCAAAGGCAGAAAAGGCAAGACCCCGATCATGAAGGCTTTACCATACGATAGATCGAGAACCAACTTCAACACCCAGAAGCCAAAGAAATAGACAACGATGATTCCTCCAAAGAGAGCAGACACAAAGCGTCCACCAAGCCCTTTTGCATAATCTTTTGCAATGGATGTTACGGTACCACCGATCAGAAAACCAAACAGATAGCCTCCTGTAGGACCAAAGAGAACCGTCAAACCTGCCGTCCCATTGGAGAACACTGGCAAGCCAATCGCACCCAAAAGTAGATACAATGCGATCGATGTAAAGGTGATGTTTACAGGCATGCTCAACGCGATGATCATAACCATTAAGGATTGTGCGGTAAACGCAACGGATGTAAAAGGTAAAGGAATGGATAGATACGCCGACACACTGAGCATCACAGCCAAGAGTGCGGATACGGTCATACGTTTCAAAGGTTTCATAGAATCTCCTAGAATGGGAGTATCATACCAAAAGCGAACCATGTAATCAATACGATCGATGAAACGTAATCGTTGTTTTAACGCTTGGCCAATGTCAACTTCAAACCTAAACCATCCACAATACGCATCAAAGTATCTATTTTAGGTAGATGTTTTTCTTTCTCTAAGCGAGAAATGGCTTGTTGAGAGACATTGGCACGTTTCGCCAATTCTGCTTGCGTGATCTTCATCCCTCTTCGAATGGAAGTGATTTGCTCAATTAAGGCGTACTCACTCTTGATTTGATGGAATTCATCCTTAAATGTTGAATCTTCGAGTGCTTTATCCAATAAATCACTTATCGAAACTTTCTCAAATGGCATGTTTATGCTCCTTTCATGCGACTTCTTTAGCCCTCATTAGAGCCAAATCTCTGTCCTTTGTTTCAGTAGATTCTTCTGCTTCTTACATCCGTGTAATATATAGAACGAATCATTGTTTCTTAACACATAGAACAAGCGGTTGAATTTTCCAAATATAATCTCCCAAACCTTTCCTGAAAAGTGCTTGATATCTGATTTTTGTAAATCTTCCAATGTTCCATTCTCTAATATTTCAAGGATAACGAAACCTTCTGCACGCTCTTTTGAACTCAAGCTATTGATAAACTCAATGATCAGATTCTTCCCACCCAACGTCTTACATATAGACATTCATGTATTTCCTTCCTTTGATATTTTAACACACATTTCATTGATTACATCATATTTGATGTATCATAAATGACTGCATTACGAATTATTTCTTCAAGCGGATACTATTTATATAGACGGTTAATCTTAAAAATCCTAATCATTGGCTATATTTAAATTAAACTGATAAATATTCATTCAATCCCATAAACATAAAAGAGCTCATTAGAGCTCCCTAGTGATATAAGTTTTCAAGTCCATACAGTTTAAACATCTCAAAGAATATTTTCAAATAATCAAATAATCGAT
>DHGC01000037.1:0-3310 GCA_002402585.1 Erysipelotrichaceae bacterium UBA4808
ATGTATTCCATTGCACAGATCTTATGTTTGACATCCTTGGAATAGAAGTCACTTTCAACGCCATCAGCGCTGAAGGTTACGATTTCACCGGGAAGAATATCCCGCTCAAAGCGTGCACCGATTGCGTCAAAGGCACAGGTCTCCGAACTTACGACATAACCCTCTCCCAACTTCCCAATCGAAAGCGGTCTGAGACCATGACGATCCCGCATGGCATAGAGTTTATCTTTGGTTAAAATCAAGAAGGCAAAGGCACCCTCCATATAAATAAGCGCTTCTTTGATCGCATCGATCCGCTTCATGCGTGGATCACTCATCAAAAGATGGGCTAAGATTTCGGTATCGGATGAACTCTGGAAGATGCTTCCACTGTTCTCCAACTGCAATTTCAATTCATTGGAATTGACGATATTGCCATTGTGACACAAGGCGAAATCACCGGACCCATGACGAAAGAGAAAGGGTTGGACATTCAGAAAACCACCCCCACCGCTGGTGGAATAACGGACATGCCCAATAGCGTGTTGTCCCGTAAGTTTCTTTAGCACCGGTTCTGTGAAGACACTCCGGACACTGCCTTCATTCTTATGTCCAATCAGACTCAGATCATTGGCTGTGACGATGCCGCACCCTTCCTGTCCACGATGTTGGAGGGCATGCAGTCCATAGTAGCTAAGATTGGACGCATCTTTGACATTGTATACACCAAAGACTCCGCACTCTTCGTGAAGTTCACGATCATACAACATTTCAAGCATAGTGTTCCTTCAAGCGTTTGAGGATTTCTTGGTACGCATCTTCGACTTGGCCCAAATCTCTGCGAAAACGATCTTTGTCGAGTTTTTGATTGGTGTCCTTATCCCATAGACGGCAGGTATCCGGACTGATTTCATCTGCGAGAACGATGGTGCCATCGGGTAACTTTCCGAACTCCAGTTTAAAATCAACAAGTTTGATGTTTATGGTATCGAATAGTTTCTTCAGTTCTTCATTGATCCTTAAGGTCAAGCGTTTGATTTCTGCGAGTTCATCCTCACGCACCACATTCAAGGCCAAGGCATGGTCCTCATTGATGAGTGGATCACCTAAGTCATCGTTCTTATAGCACAGCTCATAGATTGGACGTGGTGCTACGGTTCCTTCTAAAATCGCCAAGCGTTTGGCCATCGAACCTGCAATGATGTTTCGAACAATGACTTCTAGAGGAATGATGTCCACTTTATGACAGAGTTGATCACGTTCATTCAAGGTTTCAATGTAATGGGTCGGAATTCCAGCTTGGATGAGTTGTTTAAAGATGAGTGTCGTGATGGCATTGTTCAGTTCACCCTTATGTTCAATCGAAGCTTTCTTGACCCCATTGAATGCGGTCGCATCGTCTTTATAATGGATGATCAATTTTGTATCATCTTCAGTCGTATAGAGCTGCTTGGCTTTACCCTCATAAATCATATTTAGTTTTGTCATTGTCTATCTCCCTTGAAGTGACGCACACCCTTTTCGAAAAGTGTTTGAAGTTCCATATCCGTGATATTTGCATAACAGCCTGCTTGAATGCGTTCTGTATGACCCATCTTACCAATGATTCGACCATCTTCACTGAGCAGGGCTTCGATGGCATAATCTGAACCATTGAGATTGAAACGCGTATCGAGCGTGGCTTGATCATGATCGTCCACATATTGATAGGCAATCTGTCCTTTACCAAGCAGTTCATTGAACTGTGACTCTGTTATGACTAAGCGGCCTTCCCCATGGCTGAGCGGAACACGATGGACCGTTCCCAGCTTGTTGGCATCCAACCACGGCGAGGCACTGCTGCTTTGACGGATCTTGACCATGGCGGATATGTGGCGATGAATCGTGTTGTGTGCCAGTGTCGCATCGTTCTCATTGAGATCACGCAGTTCACCATAAGGAAGATAGCCGCTTTTGATTAAAGCTTGGAACCCGTTGCATATGCCAATGATCAAACCATCGCGTTTGCGAAGGTTCTCAATGGCATTATGAACAAGCGGATTACGCAACACGTTGACAATGAACTTGGCACTGCCATCGGGTTCATCTCCTGCAGAGAAACCACCAGCTAAGGCGAGGATCTGACTGTTTTCAATCGCTTTTGCGAACTCTTGAATGGATACATTCAAGGATTCGGCTGTTTGATTTCGAATCACCACTTCACTCACCACGGCACCTGCTTTGATAAAGGCTTTAGCGGTATCGTATTCACAATTCGTACCCGGAAAGACGGGAATCACCACATTGACTTCATCGACCTTTGGGCCAACATAGCTTTTTGTTGTTTGTGTCGATGTGATGGTTGGTATTTTAAGGGCTTTTGTTTCTGCGTATACGGGATAAAGAAAGTCGAGGCCGGTTTGATAGGCATGCTGGATGCGATGGATATCCATATCCAAACCTTGGATTTGGTATCCACTCTGTGTTATTTCTCCGACACAGATGAATGTTTCGTCTAGATCTTCCGATGTTTCAATGAGCAGTGCGGCTGGCCTTGCTTGCAGGACATCGAGGTCACACATGATTTTTAGACCCAAATCATTCCCAAAGACCATCTCCAAGGCCGCAACCGCAATGCCTTTGCGAGCGCTGTGAACCGCTTTGATTTTCTTTGCTTGAATCAACTTTTCAAGTTTTTGGTAACGCTCAAGCATCCCTTCAAGATTGAAGCTGCCATCGTTATGCTTGGACACATCCAAGAGATAAAGTTTACTACCCGTTGTTTTCCCCACATTATCCATGACGGACGCAAGGGCTGTCGTACTGCAGGCAAAACTGATCAAGGTCTCTAGGACATCCCGATCTTTGAATGAACCAGACATGCTGTCTTTCCCACCGATGGCAGGACGTTTGAAGGTTCGTTGAACACTTTGGGCACCCAACAAAGCCAAAACGACTTGGCCCCATTTCTTGGGATCCTCATAGAGACGAGGAAAGTATTCTTGAAAGGAGAAAAAGATGTCTTTGATTTGACCCCCCACTGCGATGGTTTTTGCGATGCTTTCAAGAACGGCTGCCTGGGCACCGATGAAAATATTCTGTTCGTTCAACTCAGGAATGAAACCATGGCTGAGGATACTCACTGTTTTGGTATCCCGAGATGGATGAAAGATTTTATGCGCACTGGCAATGGATGGTGTCCACTGTGTTTTACCACCAAAGGGATACAGCACGGTCGTAGCGGTGATGCTGGAATCAAATTGTTCCACCAAACCCTTTTGACTGGTGATGTTCAGATCACTCAACAGATGAATCAAGTTTTCTTCATTGAATTCTGTGAATGTAGCTTTTA
>DHGC01000037.1:3365-9611 GCA_002402585.1 Erysipelotrichaceae bacterium UBA4808
GCAACCAAGGTCGCTTCCAAGTTCTCCGCCTCAGCCAAACGAATGAGTTCTGCGATGTCTTCTTTACTGGCGACGATCGCCATGCGTTCTTGGCTTTCACTGATCGCAAGCTCAGTTGGATTCAAGCCCTTGTATTTGGTTGGGACACGGTCCAAATGGATGATCAGACCCTCCGCCAATTCTCCAATCGCCACGGCAACGCCGCCTGCCCCAAAGTCATTGGACTTCTTGATTTTGGATGCGACGCGGGGATTGTTATAGAAGCGCTGGAGTTTACGTTCTTCTGGCGCATTGCCCTTTTGAACTTCACTGCCCGCTGTGTGTAAGGATTCTTCTGTATGAATCTTGGATGAGCCTGTGGCTCCGCCGATGCCATCGCGTCCTGTTTTGCCCCCGACCAATAGAATCTGATCGCCTGGTTCGGGTTTTACTCGTTTGACTTGTTTCTTTGGAACGGCTCCTACGACCGCACCACATTCCAGATGTTTGGCGACATAGGATGGATGATAGATTTCTTGTACGAAGCTTGTGGGAACGCCAATCTGATTGCCATAGGACGCATTGCCGAGGCTTGCCTTCTGTGCGATCACACGTTGCGGAAGTTTATCCGCAAGTGTCTCTTCAATGCTTTCTTTGACATTGCCACAGCCGCTGATACGCATGGCTTGATAGACAAAGCTCCGTCCACTTAAAGGATCGCGGATCGCTCCACCGATACAAGTGGATGCACCACCAAAGGGTTCGATTTCAGTGGGATGGTTGTGTGTTTCGTTCTTGAACATCAACAACCATTCTTCTTCCCCTTCATCCGTATCGACATTCACCACGATACTGCAGGCATTGATTTCGTCACTTTCCTCAACCCGTGGATCACGGATGACACGTGCCATGTGGGTTGCCATCTCCATCAAGGTCAAGGGTCGATCGCTTCGTTTTAATTGGATGCGTTCTTGAAGAAAAGCTTGAAGTACGGTTTGATATCGTTCTGCCAAAGGTCCCTCTTCGATCACAATGTCATCGAGGACACTTTCAAAGGTGGTGTGACGACAATGATCGCTCCAGTAGGTATCCAGTACTTTGAATTCGGTATAAGCAAGGTCACGATGCATGTGTTCCTTAAAGTAGGCTTGTATCAGCAACACATCTTCCAATCGCATGGCTGCGCCTTGCGTTTGTCTGAATGCTTCACATTGGTCCTTTGACCAATGGATGAAGCCAGTGAGTTCGATTCCCGCTTCAGGTACCGTGTGCATTTCAGTCTCATCAAACCTCTTTTCGCGCATCTCCACGGGGTTGATCCAATAACGGATGAAGCGTTGTCGCTCAGTTTCAGTCAAAGCACGATCGAAGATGACGAGCTGAAATGTCGTGACCTTGCTTTGATTGTCGACATTTAAGAGGCGGAGACATTGTTCCGCGCTGTCCGCACGTTGGTCATATTGGCCAGGCACTGGCTCGCGTGCAAGCATGGTCTTGGTGTTGAAATCAAAGGGACGAAGCACTTTGTCTACCATGGGCTCACTGAACACATGACGAATCGCTTCTTCCAAGTCATTGTTTTCTAAGTGGGTAACTTCATAGCCATTGATCAAGCGACATTGCACATTGATGTTTAAAAGAGATTGGCACTGTTGGTTCAATGCGCTTGCCTCTTGGTTAAATCCTTCTCGTTTCTCAATTAAGATGCGTTTCATCGTGTTCTCCATTGGTTCAAAAGCTCAATGCAAGGGTCCATCGTATCGGCATTAAAGCTTAAATGACCCATTTTACGTTGAGGACGAATTTCCGTCTTACCATACAGATGGAGATGGATGGGTTCTAAGGATGTGGACCAGAGTTTCAATGCCTGTTCATAGTTCTCACCTAAAATGTTAAGCATCAGATTGCATTGAAGGCGTTTGGGGTTTCGTTTAGGATGATTGGTGATTGCGCGGATGTGAAGATCGAATTGACTGAAATCACAGGCTTCAATCGTCCCATGCGCAGAGTTGTGGGGACGTGGCGCAAACTCATTGAAGTAGATAGCATCCCCCATCACAAAGAACTCCACAACCAAAATTCCTCGATAATCCAGTGCCTCAACCAGTTGTGTCGCATAGTGAACAGCTTTCTCTGCAAGACTCGCTTCTATCCGTGCTGGATAGATACTGCTTCTTAAGATTCCAGACACATGAACATTTTCAAAGGGTTCATACGCAACGATGCCATCGCTGAAGGAGCAGACCGCAACACTGATTTCTTTATCAAACAAGCAAATATCTTCGATTACGTAGGGATGGGGAAAATGGAGTTGGCAGTTGTTTTTATCCGTTTGCGTATACAACCATGTTTGGCCTTTGCCATCGTAACCATAGCGACGTGTCTTGATCACGCGTGGATGATTGAGCATCAAATCATCATATTCTGCTTTCGTATTGAAGTGTTCAAACGGAACGCACGGAATACCACTGTTTATGGCAAACTGCTTTTCAAGCAAACGATCCTGACTGATCATCAGCGCTTTAAACCCTTGGGGAAGCTTATCGGCATCAATACATGCTTTGGTCGCTTCCACATCCACGTTCTCAAATTCATAGGTGATGACATCCGCCAACACATTCAAACGTTTCAAAGCATCTTCATCGTTGTATGCGGCTTGAATGAAATGATGGGCTAAGTTCGAACACGGACAATTGGCATCGGGATCCAAAACAGCGATCCAATAACCTTGCGCAATGGCGGATAAGGCCAACATCTGTCCAAGCTGTCCGCCTCCAATGATGCCGATGACAGCGGGTGGATTCAAGATGTTCATTGCAATACTGTCTCCATGACATCGTGTGCATGCTTTGCTTGATAAGCAATTAAGGCTTTCTCCACGTTTTCATCATGAATACTTAAAATACGTAAAGCACCCAAGGCGGCATTCTTCGCTCCTGCAAGTCCGATGGCGGTGGTGAAAACCGGAACACCAGCGGGCATTTGTACGATGGAGAGTAGACTGTCCAAGCCATTGAGTGCTTTGGATTGTATGGGGATGCCAATGACGGGAAGTGTGGTCAAACTTGCGATCATGCCAGGCAGATGCGCTGCACCCCCTGCTGCCGCAATGATGACCTGGATACCTTTTGAGCGTGCCTCTTTTGCGTATGCGACCATCATTTCAGGTGTGCGATGCGCGCTGACGACCTTCTTCTCGTAACCGACATTAAATGTTTCTAAAATCAGACAGGTTTCTTTAACGGTCTCATAATCTGAGATTGAACCCATCACAACCGATACTTTGACTTGTTTTTCCATATTTCCTCCTAAAATGCAAAAAGACACTGCCCCCAGTGTCTAAAAACAAAAATAGCTAAAAAAGCTTATTCTTGTTTTGTAGTCCCTTCAGGGGTGAAGGGGTAGAGACTTGCAGACCATAACTTACTGCGATTATACAAAACGATTTGATTTTGCTTTATAAAGTACAATTTGTACTTTATAGGCGTATTCTACACCAAAGCCACGCCTAAAGGAAGAGTTGAAACGAATGTAAGAGATGTAATTATTTACATGGTAATTTCTTTGAAATTTGAAGTTCAATCGTCCATACGAAAGCACTTGACTTAGACTTGACTTCAAGCCTTATAATCAAGCTGAGGAAATCGTATATGAAACAAGCTCAACTAACGTTAATCGTATTTATGTTAATGAACTTTGTGATCGGGATGTCCGCCATGGTATTTGGTGGAATCCTCGATCAAGTTGCACTATCTTTAAATGTATCCGTCGCATTGACCGGTCTATTAGCGACCACGTTCTCAATCGGAGCTGCGATCGGCGTTCCGATCATCCTGATCGTTTTCGCAAAAGCCAATCGCAAACGTTTGATGCTTATCCTTTTAGCCTTGAGTCTTCTCAGTAACATCGCGACCATCCTCGCTCCCAACTTTGCATTATTGCTGGTGGCACGCACCTTGATGGGCATCACCATCAATGGTTATGGCGTCATGGCCATCTCAACGGTCAGCTCATTGGCTGAAAAAGATCGACAAGGTCGATCCCTCGCTTTCCTCATCATGGGGAATGCTTTAGCGATGTTGGTAGGCGTACCCTTGGCTCGAGCGTTATCGGGTATCTTGGACTGGCGTGGCATCTTCTGGATTCTCAATGCGTTGACCTTAATGGCATTTTCATATTTTTATTTTATTCTGCCCAATCCTAAAGAAGAAGCTGAGAAGATGAGTATCTTGGATCAATTCCGTTACCTAAGCTCCATCAAGGTTTGGAGCATTCTTATCTTCACCTTGGTCATGTTCAGTGGTTTTGCGGCTTTGAATACCTTTGTGACACCCTTCTTGCTGGATCGTTTCCCAAGCTTGCATCCCATCATGAGCTTGGTTTTGGTAGGTTTAGGTTTAGCCAGTTTCATTGGCAACAACATCGGTGGTCATCTCTCGGATCGGATCGGTTATTCGAAGTCGATGTTGGTTGGGGCTTTTCTCCAAGCTTTGAACATCCTATTCGTCATTATTTTCCGTAACTTCACCCTCTTCAATATCCTCTTTGTCGTATTCTGGATCATGAGCGCATGGTTGACCGGGCTACAGTTGAATTTGGGCATCATGCAAGAAACGCATCACGATGCACGTTTCATTATCAGTCTTACTGGAACATCCATTCAACTCGGTTCTGCGATCGGTTCAAGCATCGCAGCGCTCATCGTAGCGAACTTTGGGATTAAAAACATCATCTTCTTCACCCTGGGAACCACTTTGACGATGCTTGTCATCCAAGCGTTCGCACAACGGATCAGTTAAAGAAAAAGTCGCTTAAGCATTGCTTATGCGACCAATTCAATCTGATTGTTCTCGGGATCCAAGAAAGCCAGTTCATAATAACCATCCCCTGTGGTCCTAGGACCACTCAAGATGATAAAGCCTTCTTCTTTGAGTCGTTCATGCATTTGATCGACTTTTTCTTTTGAACCCAATTTGAACGCGATATGGATGAAGCCACTTTGCATCAAAGTTCTTTCAGCTTGTTGCATATCCGGACGCGTCATGATTTCCAAGCGTGCCCCATCTTCAAAGCTGAGGAAGTAGGTCATCAAACCTGTTCTAGGATTGTGATACTTCTCATTGGGTATCGCATTGAAGTATTTCATGTAGAAATCCTTCATTTTCTCCAAATCCCTAACATAACAAGCCAAGTGTTCAAGTTTCATCGTCAATCACCTCATGCATTCATTATAAACAAAAAGACTGGGGTTTCCCCAATCTTCTTAAAAATTACTTCCTTTACGTTGATTCGTTTGACGACTTTGATTCAATGCTTGCGGTTCACCGGTCAAGTCGCAATCTTCCGTACGTGTTTGTCGCATTTCTGAATTGCCTCTTGAACCAATGCCTACACCAACATTGCCATCCACCGCATTTTCAAATGCGCGAAGGTGGTTTTCAGAGGCTCTCATCAAGTTGGTGAAGACACGTTCGACATCTTCAGGTAGATCGAGTTTCAAGTAATCTTCATAGAGATCGATGTTCGCGATTTCAGCTTTGACACCGATGGCATAGGCTTCTTCCAATGTATTGGGGACAACTGCATACGCATCACCCTTGTCTGCAGGCACATCGAAGCCATACACTTCGAATAAGGTTTCAAGCGCATCGATGTGACGTGCTTCTGCTTTGACGATGCGTGCGAATGGATTCACGACACCGAATTCTGCGATCAGCGCTTCATACTCAGCTTGTGCTTTGTATTCATCATTGATCAAAACGGTAAACATTTCCTTTAATTCCACATCACTGGGTTCAAGGGCACTGACAGGTGCGAAGCTTGCGATGGCAACGAATGCGATACCACTTAGAAGGGTGGATGTTAAGTATTTTTTCATTTGATTTCTCCTGGGGTCCTAAGACCAGATCATTGCTTTGATCTTGAGCACAGTATAACCAAGAGATGTGTCACAAACGCATCAAAAGTGTGACGAAAGTGTCAAATGAAAACGCATTGTTCCATGCGTTCTCTGTTTGATATTGAATTTAATCGACAATCTTTCCTACAACCGTGAAACGCTCAAGGATACCTTTTCCGTGTGGAGCGCCTGTGATGTAGGCACTGACATCTTGACCCGCTTGTTGACCATTGTGGTCTCCATTGCGCCACTTTGGCTCATTGGTCACGTCATACACCTGTCCATCCACGGCCACAAAGGCGAGATTTCCATCTTTGCCATTGAATTGTGCAAGTTCTTCAAGGTTCATGATAAGCAAACCTGTTTCT